>NZ_LRTR01000382.1 GCF_001550375.1 Streptomyces europaeiscabiei
ACGGGGCGGCCGCCGCGGCCGGGCTGGTGGCCCGCCGCGGTGCTCGCGCAGGCGTCCATGACCCTTCTCCAGGTCATCGGCGGATTGTGGCTGTTGGGGCAGATCATCGGCTTCATGACACCGAATCTCGGGGTGCCGGTGCTGCTGATGGTGACCGGCATCGTCGGTGGCCCGGCCGTTGAGTGGGGCTGCCGACTGGCCGCCCGCGGTCCGGCCCGGCGGTACGGCTACGAGGCGGAACGCCGACTGCGGGAGGCCGCCGCCGGGTGCGGCCGGGCGCGGGTGCTGGATCCGGTGGCCGCCGAGCTGCTGCGGTACCGGGAGGTACGGGAGCAGTACGGGCGGGTGCTGGGGGCGGCGCCGGTGGGGTGAGAGGCGGCCCCTGTGCGGGTGGTTCACCCCGTCGGGTGACGGAGTTGTCCACAACCGGCGGGTAGTGCACAGGGCTCAGCGGGCTCGGCCCGACGGCGGCAGTCTGAACACGCGGCGATCACAGCACCGCCGCACGACAGACGCAGCAGCCGTACGGGCCGGGCCCGTACGCGTGTCCGGCCGGCGTCGGTGCCGGCGTGAATGAGGGGTTCGCGAGATGAACGAGACGATGGTGTGCGTGGTGGGGAACGTGGCGACCCAGCCGGTCTGCCGGGAGTTGTCGACGGGTTCGTCGGCCCGGTTCCGGCTGGCGGTGACCTCGCGGTACTGGGACCGGGAGAAGAACGAGTGGACCGACGGGCACACCAACTTCTTCACGGTGTGGGCGCGGCGCACGCTCGCCGCGAACGTGGCGTCGTCCGTGTCACTGGGTGATCCGGTGGTGGTGCAGGGGCGGTTGAAGGTGCGGACCGAACAGCGGGACGGGCAGAGCTGGGCCTCGGCGGACGTCGACGCGATCGCCATCGGCCACGATCTGTCGCGGGGTACGTCGGCGTTCAGGCGGGCGCCCCGGGGCGAGACGTCGACGGGGACTCAGTCCCCGTCCCGGCCGGAGCCGAACTGGGAGACACCGCCGGCCGGCAGCCGGCTCGACCCCGAGACCGAACTCCGGCCGGAGCCAGCCGGGGTGACATGACATCAGGCCCTGGCTCCGGTCGTGGCTCATCGGCGAATGCATGGTGAAGAGTCCGTGCGCGCATCTGATCGATTTGTCGCCAAGAGCTGTTCGCGAGCTGTGCAGGCGATAACGATTCCGATTCGGATCGGTTGTCCGACGATACGACTGGGAAGAGTGGTGCGCCGCATCCCTAGGATGCCGGGCATAGCTCACGGGGCTTCTGATTCTGCTGGTGGGACCACAACCCCCCACGTCAACGGGTCCTGCTCGAAGGGAAATTCTGTGGTTTCTACGTTCTCGGTGTCGTTCTCCGGATGGTCCGGGTGGGCCGCGCGCAGGCGAGGGGCGGCCCGCCTCGCCGCCGTGTCACTCGCGTCCGGACTCGTCGTCACGGGTGCGATCGTCACCGCGGGCCCGGCCGTCGCCGACGAGACGGCGCGGAGCTCGGGCGGAGCTACCGCGACCATAGGCGGCCTCAAGACGTACGGGACGGCCGTGCTCCGGACCGACGACGGCCAGGAACAGCAGCTTCCCGCAGGGCTGTTCGAGATGTTCGTCGACGGCGGCGGCACCCTGCAGACCTACTGTGTCGACGTCCAGAACCCCACGCAGAAGGACGCCAAGTACCAGGAGACCCCCTGGAGCGGCACCTCGCTGGGCGCCAACAAGGAAGCGGGCAAGATCCGCTGGATCCTGCAGAACTCCTACCCGCAGGTGAACGACCTCGCGGCACTCGCCGACAAGGCCGGGGTCAGGGGCCTCACCGAGGAGGACGCGGCGACCGGAACGCAGGTGGCGATCTGGCGGTACTCGGACGGGGCCGAGGTGACGGCCCTGGACCCGGAGGCGGAGAAGCTCGCGGACCACCTGGAGAAGAGCGCGCGGAACCTGGCGGAGCCGGCCGCCTCCCTGACGCTCGACCCGCCGGCGGTCTCCGGCCGGCCGGGCGAGCGGCTCGGCCCGGTCACGGTGCACACCAACGCGGATGCTGTGACCGTGACCCCGCCCTCGGACGGGACGGCGGACGGCGTGCGGGTCGTCGACGCGGACGGCGAGGCCGTGACGTCGGCCGGTGACGGCGGCGAGCTGTACTTCGAGGTGCCCGAGAAGACCGCGGACGGCTCGGCCGAGCTGACCGTGGAGGCCTCGACGACCGTACCGGTCGGCCGAGCCTTCGCCTCCGAGACCCGCAGCCAGACCCAGATCCTCGCGGGCTCCAGCGAGTCCACGGTCTCCGTGACGGCGACCGCGCACTGGGCCGGGAAGGGTGCGATACCCGCACTGTCCGCCGAGAAGAGCTGCGCCGAGGGCGGCCTGGAGATCACGGCCGCCAACGAGGGCGACAAGCCGTTCGACTTCGAGCTGATGGGGATCACGTACACCATCGACGCGGGCGAGACCCGCACGGTGACGATCCCGCTCCAGGAGGACCAGGCCTACGACTTCACGATCGAGGGGCCGAACGGCTTCGCGAAGCAGTTCCGGGGCGTGCTCGACTGCCGGACGGAGACCGCGGCCGGCGCCGACGGGGACTCGGTCCAGACGCTGAGCGAGCCGAGCCCGGCGACGGTGGGCGGCGGCGTGGCCGCAGACTCCGCCACCGATCTCGCCGAGACGGGCAGTTCCGGCGCCACCCCGCTGATCGGGGGCATCGCCATCGGGCTGGTCGTGATCGGCGGCGCGGTGATGATCCTCCTCCGCAAGCGGAATCCGTGAAGAGGACTCCGCCGAGAGAACCGTGCAGTGGATCCGTGAGAGAAAGAGCTCCTTGGTATCTCAACAGTGAGTGACCGCGCGCTGACACGTGCGTACGACGCGGCCCCGGTACGCCCCCAAGGCGCCGGGCCGCGTCGCTCGTCCGGGGGGCTTCACCATCCGGTTTCCGTCGAGGGGTGGCCGTGCGGCAAGATGGGTGGTACTGCCCACTGCCAGATTTCAAGTTGCCGGACGGTTTCTCTTGGCTGAGTACATCTACACGATGCGCAAGACACGCAAGGCGCACGGCGACAAGGTGATCCTTGACGACGTCACGCTGAGCTTCCTGCCCGGCGCGAAGATCGGTGTGGTCGGTCCGAACGGTGCCGGTAAGTCCACCGTTCTCAAGATCATGGCGGGCATCGAGCAGCCCTCCAACGGTGACGCGTTCCTGTCGCCCGGCTACACCGTCGGCATGCTCCAGCAGGAGCCGCCGCTGGACGAGTCCAAGACGGTCCTGCAGAACGTGCAGGACGGCGCCGCCGAGATCATGGGCAAGCTCAGGCGCTTCAACGAGGTCGCGGAGCTCATGGCGACCGACTACTCGGACGCGCTCCTGGACGAGATGGGCAAGCTCCAGGAGGACTTGGACCACGCGAACGCGTGGGACCTGGACACCCAGCTGGAGCAGGCCATGGACGCCCTGGGCTGCCCGCCCGGCGACTGGCCCGTCACCAACCTGTCCGGTGGTGAGCGCCGCCGCGTCGCGCTGTGCAAGCTGCTGCTCGAAGCCCCCGACCTGCTGCTGCTCGACGAGCCCACCAACCACCTGGACGCCGAGTCCGTGCAGTGGCTGGAGCAGCACCTCGCGAAGTACCCCGGCACCGTCGTCGCCGTCACCCACGACCGGTACTTCCTCGACAACGTCGCGGGCTGGATCCTGGAGCTCGACCGCGGCCGCGCGATCGGCTACGAGGGCAACTACTCCACGTACCTGGAGAGCAAGCAGAGCCGTCTCAAGGTCGAGGGCCAGAAGGACGCCAAGCGCGCCAAGCGGCTCAAGGAAGAGCTGGAGTGGGTCCGCTCCAACGCCAAGGGCCGCCAGGCCAAGTCCAAGGCCCGTCTCGCCCGGTACGAGGAGATGGCGGCCGAGGCCGACAAGATGCGGAAGCTGGACTTCGAAGAGATCCAGATCCCGCCGGGCCCGCGCCTGGGCAGCGTGGTCGTCGAGGTCAACAACCTCAGCAAGGCCTTCGGCGAGAAGGTCCTGATCGACGATCTCTCCTTCACGCTGCCGCGCAACGGCATCGTGGGCATCATCGGCCCGAACGGCGCCGGCAAGACGACCCTCTTCAAGATGATCCAGGGTCTGGAGGACCCCGACTCCGGGTCGATCAAGGTCGGCGACACCGTCAAGATCTCCTACGTCGACCAGAGCCGCGAGAACATCGACCCCAAGAAGACGCTGTGGGCCGTCGTCTCCGACGAGCTGGACTACATCAACGTCGGCCAGGTCGAGATGCCCTCCCGCGCCTATGTCTCCGCGTTCGGCTTCAAGGGCCCGGACCAGCAGAAGCCGGCCGGGGTGCTCTCCGGTGGTGAGCGCAACCGCCTCAACCTGGCGCTCACCCTCAAGCTGGGCGGCAACCTGCTGCTCCTCGACGAGCCGACCAACGACCTCGACGTCGAGACCCTGTCGTCGCTGGAGAACGCGCTGCTGGAGTTCCCGGGCTGCGCCGTGGTCGTCTCCCACGACCGCTGGTTCCTGGACCGGGTGGCGACGCACATCCTCGCCTACGAGGGCGAGTCCAAGTGGTTCTGGTTCGAGGGCAACTTCGAGTCGTACGAGAAGAACAAGATCGAGCGACTCGGCGCCGACGCCGCCCGCCCGCACCGCGCCACCTACAAGAAGCTGACTCGAGGCTGATCTTGCGGCATATCTACCGCTGCCCGCTGCGCTGGGCGGACATGGACGCGTACGGCCACGTCAACAACGTGGTCTTCCTCCGCTACCTGGAGGAAGCCCGTATCGACTTCCTGTTCCGCCCGGAGAAGGACTTCAAGCAGGGGTCCGTGGTGGCACGCCATGAGATCGACTACAAGCGGCAGCTGGTCCACCGGCACAAGCCGGTGGACATCGAGCTGTGGGTCACGGAGATAAGAGCGGCGTCGTTCACGATCGCCTACGAGGTCAAGGACCCCGAGCAGGTCTATGTCCGGGCCTCGACGGTGATAGTGCCCTTCGACTTCGCGACCCAGCGGCCTCGCCGGATCACCGCCGAGGAGCGCGCATTCCTGGAGGAGTACAGGGACGACGAGGAGGAGGCCGTCGCCGCATGACGGTCCTCCACCTCGCCGACGAGGGGGAGGCGGCGGATCTCGCGGCCTTCCTCTCCAGGCTGCTCCACTACGACCGTGGAGCCGCGGTGCGCCTCCAGGCGGCCGGCACAGCACTGGCCGTCTTCGGTCGGCCACCTTCCTTCGAGGTCCTGGCGATCCGGGCCACGCGTCTCGCCAAGCCGTACGAGAACGGGCTCGACGTCGCGCTCGACGTGACCGTGTCGGCCGGTGAACTTCTGGAGTCCGTCGACGAGGCCGGGGGTACGGCGCTCGTCCCGGAAGCGGTGACCGGGCCGCCGTGGGCCGGAGTGCTTCCCCCGCGGGGCGGATGGCGGCCGGAGGCGGGACTGCCCGCGCCGGACGCGCTGCGGGCGATGGTCTCCGCGGCGGTGCGCGAATTCCGCTCCCGTACCGAGGAGCTGGTGCCCGAGCGGCGTACGCGGGCCGAGCTCGACCGGATCGGGCGGGAGATCTGGTCCCGGACGGTCGGGGACACACCTCTGCCGGTGCGGGCCGTGCACGCGGCCCAGTCGCTCGGTTTCCTCCGCACCGCACGGACGGCCGGCCCGCCCGGGGCGGTGTCGCCGGGACTGTTCTCGTCGGGCGCGTGGCTCAGACTGCGCACGCCGTACGGGTCGATCGCCGTACGCAGAGCGGGACTCGGGGCGTTCGGCGTCAGCGTTCGCTGAGCATGGCGCCGCCGGTGCCCCGCCCGTACTTCTGGGTACTTCCGGGAGTGAGTGCTCGGCGGCGGTGCCGGGCACCACGGCCGCCGCTCAGCCCGGGGCGTTCACCATCGAGGCCGCCGCGTACGTCAGGTAGTTCCACAGCGTGTGCTCGTGTTCCTCGGACAGGGCGAGCTCGTCGACGGCGACGCGCATGTGCTTCAGCCAGGCGTCGTGGGCGGCGCGGTCGACGGTGAAGGGGGCGTGGCGCATGCGCAGCCGGGGGTGGCCGCGGTTCTCGCTGTACGTGGTGGGGCCGCCCCAGTACTGGATCAGGAACAGCGTGAAACGGTCCTCGGCCGGGCCCAGGTCCTCCTCGGGGTACATGGGCCGCAGGATCGGATCCTCGGCGACACCCTCGTAGAACCGGCGTACGAGGCGCCGGAAGGTCTCCTCGCCACCGACCTGCTCGTAGAAGGTCTGCTCCTGAAGCGTGCCGCGCCGAATCTCGTTCACGTTCCCCATGGTCTCAGACGCGGCGGCGGAGGTCTTGAGGCTTAGGACCATCAAGAAGGACGCTGTGGGGAGGCCGGTGGCCGGGCAGGGAGGGTCGGTCGGGAGGAGGGCGCAGGGCGAAGGGGGCGGACCGGTTGATTCCGGACCGGTACGGCGCGGTGCTCGCCTCCGGAGGCGTCCGGCCGCACAGTGGAGGTATGGGCACGCACGCTGTGGACCACGATCTGGAACGCCTCGCCGCCGAGGCCCGGTCGGCGCTGGTGCGCGAGATCGAGGCGAGCGGGGCGTGGGACGCCGACCCGGAGTGGCGGAAGGCGTTCGAGAGCGTTCCCCGGCACCTCTTCGTGCCCTACTACTACGTGAGTGCCGTGGGCGGCTTCGAGCGGCTGTGGGGCGAGGAGCGCGACCCGCGAAGGCGTGGCCGCTGGGTGCGGGGGGCGTACGCCGACGCCCCGCTCGCCACCCGGGTGCGCGACGGGCAGCTGATCTCCTCCAGCAGCCAGCCGTCGCTGATGGCGAAGATGCTGGCCGAGTTGGAGGTGGAGGACGGCGACCGGGTCCTGGAGATCGGCGCCGGCACCGGTTACAACGCCGCCCTGCTCGCGTACCGGCTGGGGGACGACCTGGTCACGACCGTCGATCTGGACGCCGACATCACGGAGGCGGCGCGCAGGCACCTGGACGCCGCCGGATACCACCCGACCGTCGTCACCGGGGACGGGGCGCGCGGGGTGCCCGAGCGGGCGCCGTACGACCGGATCATCGCGACCTGCACGTTGCACTCGATCCCGCGCGCCTGGCTCGCCCAGTGCACCCCTGGCGCACGCATCCTGACGCCGCTGGCCACGGGGTTGGTACGGCTGCTGGTCGAGGACACGGAGCATGCCGAGGGACGCTTCCTGCACACGTCGGCGTACTTCGTGCCGCTGCGCGGGGGCAGTGAGCCTGAGGCGATGCATCCGCATCTGGGCGGGCTGCCGAGCCGGGCCAGGGACCACGAGCTCTTCCGGTTCCTGCTGGCCCTGACGGCGGGCAGCCTCGACCCGCACGAGGCCCTCGCCCTGTGGCAGCGCGAGGGCATGCCCTCGCGCGAGCGCTACGGCATCACGGTCCGCGGCGAGCATGCCTGGGCGTGGCTGGACGACCCGGAGGGGCCGTACGCCTGGCCTCTCCCGGGCTGAGGACGCGGGTTCGCGCGGGAGTGATCGGAACTTCACGGCCGGTCGCAACTGGTTGGAGTCAGTCGCAACCGATGAGAATCGGTCGCGGCTGATGGGATTCGGTCGCGATCGATGGGAGTCGATCGGTTCCTCGGGGCAGTGATCAGGGCCGACTGAAGTCGCTCGGTCGGCCCTGATCGTTTTGCTGGTGCCGGCTGGTCAGCCCCGGCGGATCGTGATCGTCGTCCACGCGCCCACGTGTACCCGGTCCCCGTCCTGGAGGGGGACCGGGACGAATGGCTGGATGGGGTCCTCGGAACCGTTGACGGTGGTTCCGTTCGTGGAGTTCTGGTCGACGACCGCCCAGCCGCCGTCGGGCTGCTGCACCAGCACCGCGTGCTGGTGGGAGACGCCCGGGTCCTCCGGCGGCACGGAGAGATCGATGTCGGGGGTGTCGCCTGTGGAGTGGCGGCGGCGCCCGATGGTGATCTGGTTGCCGGTGAGGGCGCGACGCTGCTCCGGGGAGTACGCGGGCAGGTTCAGGCCCGTCGCCTCGGGGCCCGAGCGCTGCATCATCGCCATGAAGTAGTCGCGGTCCGGGCCGATGGTCGCGCTCCAGGTCGTCGGCGCCTGGGGGTACGCGGGGCCGGGCGGGGCCTGGGTGGCGCCGGGCTGCGGGTAGCCGTAGCCACCGGGGCGAGCCCCCGCACCACCTGGGCCACCGGATCCGCCGGGACCGGTCGACGGCGGGGAGATCACCCAGTCGTCGTCAGCACCGAAGGAGGGGACGCCACCGGGACCCTGACCACCACCGGGACCCTGACCACCAGGCCCACCGGGGCCGCCAGGGCCCCCCGGCTGCGGTCGCCGGGTCTCCTGCGGGTAGGCGGGCGGCGCCGACGGCCCCGCCTGCTGGAACGCCTGCGGCGCCCCACCGGGACCCTGACCACCACCGGGACCTTGGCCGGGCCCAGGCCCGCCGGGGAAACCGGGGCCACCAGGTCCACCGGGCGTAGGGCCGGGCGGCGGCGGAACCGGGCGTGAAGGGTCGCCGCCGAAGCCCGAGGGTCCGGGGCGTGAAGGGTCGCCGCCGAAGCCCGAGGGCCCGGGGCGTGACGGATCGCCGCCGAAGGCCGAGGGGCTGTGCTGTGAAGGGTCACCACCGAAGCCCGAGGGCCCAGGTCGCGAAGGGTCCCCGTCGAACGCGGACGGACCGGGCTGTCCCGGACCGGGCCGGCCGGGCTGCCCCGAAGGCCCGCCGCCGAACCCGGAGGAACCCCCCGGCCCCGACGGCCCACCGGGACCACCCGGACGGCCAGGTCCACCGGGGCCGCCATGACCGCCGGGCCCACCAGGACCCCCGTGGCCACCCTGCCCGCCGAACCCACCGTTTCCGCCCGGACCCCCGGGTCCACCCGGACCCGAGGGCTCCCCGCCGAACGGCGACCCCGGGGGGATCGGCTCGGCGGGGCGGTTGATCTGCGAGGGGCGGGAGCTCTGGTAGTCGTACCCGTCACCGCCGCCGAAGGACGGCGGGGGCGGCTGCTGCTGGAACCGGAGCGCCGGGTTCCCGCCGGGGCCGGGGCCCTGACCGGGGCCGGGGCCCTGACCGGGGCCGCC
>NZ_LRTR01000383.1 GCF_001550375.1 Streptomyces europaeiscabiei
GGACCACCCTGACCGGCGCCGGGTCCGGGCGCCGACGGCCGGGGCGCGGCCGGGGTGTACGTCGTCGCGGTGTTGGTCAGGAAGTTCCACCGGCACTCCTCGCAGAAGGGCGCGCCGCCCTCACGGGGCGTGCGGCACTGCGGGCAGAGTTCCGGCTGGGCGGCGAGGTGCGGGCGTCCACCGGGACCCCCGGGACCGCCCGGGCCCGGAGGCGGGGGAGGCGAACCGGGCGGCGGGTATCCGTAACCGGCGCCCGGGGGCGGCGGGGGTACGGCACCGGCCATACGGTGACCGCAGACCTCGCACCAGTCGTCGGAACCCGACTGGTGTCCGTTCGGGCAGGTCGGCATGTCGGCGCTTCCCCCTCTCCTTTCCGGCCTCACGGCCGGTTCCTGTGGCCGCGACGGGCCGGTGTGGCTGGTTCTGCCCGGATTTCCGCTGGGGGCGTCAGGCTGACGTGCAGCGGTGTTTCCGGTTGCTTCTTCCTACTTCTTTACACGAACAGTCTTTGTCGACCGTGTTTCGAGAGTCATCTCGTCGGCCTCCGTGACCTTCGCCTTCAGTCGCACAGTACCTGTCGCCGCATCGACCACGTCCACCACCTTCGCAAGCAGTTTCGCAGTATCCGCGTTGCCCGACGCGCTGGCGAGCTGAACGGCCCGTCCCAGCTTGGCCGTCGCGCCGTCGAAATCACCGGATTTGCGAGCATCGAGCCCCTGCTGGATGACTTGTGCCAGTTCGGCCTGGCCTGTGTAGTGCGCGACCTGGGGGTTGATGGACGTGGACGCGACCATGTCGTCGGTCCACACGGCCTTCACCAGACCCTGCGCGCCGAGGTTCTGTGCCGTGCCGTCGGGCTGGGGGATGACGAGAGAGACGCGGGCGGCCAGCATCTCCTGGCCGAGGGACGCGGCCGGCACCTCGACGCACACGTGGTAGTCGCGGGACTCGTCCCCCCACGAGCCGGTCGGGTAGTCCCCGGCGCGCGGCCCGGACTCGGTGCGACGGTCGGTCAACGGCTCGACCGTGGGCGCCACTTGCTTCACGAACTTGATCTGGGTGCCGACCGGGGTCCACAGCCGCAGGGCGACGTCCGCGACCTCCTTGCCCATGGCCGCCTCCATCATCTGCGTGAAGTCGGCGGACAGGGCGGCGGGGTCGGCGACGATGTCGGCGGTGCCGAGGAGCGCGGAGGCGATCTGGGTGACCTCCTTGACCTCCCAGTCGGTGCCCACTCCACGCGCGTCACACGTGAACCGTCCGGCACAGGCGTCCAGCGCGGCCTTCAGGTCCTGTGCCGACTCGTGCTCGTTACGGCCGTCGGTGAGCAGGATGCCGTGGCGTATGGCGACGTCCGCCGAGGCGAGCAGCCGGTCCGCGAGCTTCAGCCAGGTGCCGATGGCGGTGCCGCCGCCCGCGCTGAGCCTGCGCAGCGCCTGTTTGGCCTGGTCCCGGGTGGCGGAGTCGGCGACCGCGAGCCGACCGCCGCCGGGGTAGACCTCCCGGGCCACATGGGTGCCGTCGATCACCGCGAAGTGGACGCCGTCGCGCAGGGTGTCGATCGCGGCGGCCGTGGCGTCCCGGGCGTTGCGCATCTTGGTCGGCGGGTAGTCCATCGACCCCGAGCAGTCGACCATGAGCGCCACGGCGGCGGACGGGCCCTGGCCGGGCGAGTAGAGGTGCGGCGCGGCGACCGCGCTGCCGATGGTGCCGCCGCCGGTCGCGCTGACCGTCACGATGGCGTTGACCTCGTGGCCGCCCTCGGGCAGGTACTCGTTCTGGTAGACCTCGACCGAGAACTGCGGCACGTTCGACTTCGAGAATTTGGCCATGCCTACTCTGATCCCCCTAGCAGCCCCACTGTTGGCCCCACAGCCTGTGGGGTGATGACTGTGCGTGCCCGTATGACTGTGCGTGCCCGTACCGGACCGGTCCCCTCCGGCCCGTCGGCCCTTCCCGTCCGGCCGCCGAGGCGCCCGCGGACACCCCGCCCGCGAGCACCCTCAGGCCGATCCTGCCCCCTGAGGAGGTGCCGGGAACGGCATGACGGCCACTGTTACGTTGTCGTGGCCACCGCCGTCGAGGGCCCGGCCGACCAGAACCTGCGCGCAGTGCAGCGGCCGCTCGGCCGCGTCGAGGGGCACCGCCTCGGCCATCTCCTCGGCGGCTTCCGCGTAGTTCCACAGTCCGTCGGTGCACACCACCACTACACCCGGCCGGTCCGGTTTGAAGGAAGCGGTGTGCGGCTCCAGTTCGTACGCGTCCGCGCCGAGCCAGCCGGTGATCGCGTGGGCGCGCTCGTCGGCGTACGCCTCGGCCTCGCTCATCAGTCCCGCGGACACCATCTGTGCCGCCCACGAGTCGTCCTCGGTGAGCCGTGCCGGGGGTGCGCTCCGGTCGACCGGGACCCAGTAGGCGCGGCTGTCGCCGACCCAGCCCACGACGAGCAGGGTCGGGGTGACGACGGAGCCGACGATGGTGCACGCCGGCGCGTTCTGGTGCGGGGCGTGCTCCTGGGCCGTCTCCGGCTCCTCCGCCAGGGCGTTGACGGCGCCTGCGGCGGCGACGATCGCGTCGTGCAGGGCCTGCTGCGGGTGGGTGCCACGCGGCAGCGAGTCCAGGACCGTCTCGTTGGCGACGCGGGCCGCGGCGAGCGAGGCGTCGTCGGGGCGGGTCGCGGAGGACACGCCGTCGCAGACGATCGCGACGACCGCGGGGGAGCCGTCCGGCAGCGCGGTCGAGGAGATCGCGAACGAGTCCTCGTTGCGGTGGTGGCGCAGACCCCGGTCGCTGACCGCGGCGACCGCGCCCAACTCCAGTTCCATGTGGTCGCGTTCACGCGGCTGGGCGTGCCCGCAGTTCTCGCAGTAGCCGTCCCGGTCGACGTGGCCCGCACGGCAGGCCACGCACACCTTCGTGCCGGCCGGCGGGGTGGCGAGGTCGGCGGTGCGCGGATCCGGCGGCTGGGGCGCGGCCAGTGGGTACTCGTCGGGCTCGCGGGGCCGGTCGAACCGTACGCCCCGCCCCGGACCGGGCAGTTCGCCGCCGCCGGAGTCCGTGCCCGGGATGTCGGTGGGGCGGACCACCGGCGGGGGCGTGTCGGTGCTGGGCTGGGAGGCGAGGGGCCAGTCCACGGGCGCGGCCTCGTCGGGCGCGTCACCCGCCGTCCCGTTCAGGGTGACGGTCGGCTGGTCCTGCGGCGGCGCGGACGCCGCCGACAGGTCATGGCCGCACGCACCGCAGAAGCGGTCGTCCGAGGCGAGGGGCCACTCGCAGATCGGGCACTTCGTCAGCGCGGTCGGCTGGGGCATCTGCGACATCAACTACACCCACGTCCGGGGGCGGTAACGGTTGGCACGTTCCACCAGGTCGATCCTCTCCTCGCCGCCTTGGGCGAGCCGGGCCAGTGTGCGGTACGACCGCTCCAGTCCGAAGCGGAGGCCGCGCTCGTCCAGCGCGCTGCCGAGCAGCACCCGCTCACCGGCCGGGGGCGCGACACCCTGCCCCCCGGAGAGTACCCAGTCCAGGGCGCAGCCAAGGACCTCTGTGGACAACTGCTCGCGGCGCACCGCGTCCAGACCGTACCCGCCGAGCGCCTCGACCTGCCCGGCGGCAGCGATCAGGTCGTCCAGGAACGGCGCGTCCGGCACGGCTTCGGACCTCGCGGGTTCGGACGACAGGGTCCCGGACGGCACGGCCCCGGACCCGGGCGTCGCCTCCGTACGGTGTCTGAGCCGCGCCCGTACGGCGGCGACCCGGGCGGCGGTGTAGTGGATGGACGCCTCCGGTACGGACTCCAGGGTGTGGACGGCGTTCTGCCGGTCCCCGGCGGTCAGCCGCACCCGGGCGAGCCCGAACGCGGTGCTGACGAAACTGGGGTCGGTCGTCCACACCAGGCGGTAGTACTCGGCGGCGTTGTCCAGCTGCCCGAGCACCTCGGCGCACAGTCCGAGGGCCAGCTTGGGAGCGGGCTCACCCGGGAAGGCGTCGTAGATCGCGTCGAAGGACAGCGCGGCGTTCTCGTGGTCGCCGGTGGCGAGCGCCGCCACGCCCCGGTACCAGACCACCCGCCAGTCGTCGGGGTGGTCCCGCTCCAGGGCGTCCAGCGTGGCCAGCGCGATGGTGAACTCGCCCATCTCCAGTCGGGACCGCAACTCGCGCAGCCGCAGCTCCAGCGAGCCGCTGGGGGCCGAGTGCAGCGCCGTGATCAGCTCGGTGGGCGCGGAGGCCATGAGCCCCGCCAGGAACCCGGCGTTCGGGTCCCCCGGGTCCACGCGCGGCACGGGCAGCGCGAGGGCCGCGGCGGCGGTGTCGAGCTCCCTGGTGAGCCGGGCCGGAACGGTGGCGGCACCGCCGGTCGGCAGAGCGGGCGTACCGGAAGGAGAGCCACCGTTCCGGGCAGGTGTACCGGAAGGAGAGCCACCGTTCCCGGCAGGCGAAGCGGAAGGAGAGCCACCGTTCCCGGCAGGTGATGCGGAAGCCGAACCCCCGTTCCGGGCGGCCACCGCCTTGCCTCGCCGGAGCCCCTTGCCCACCGGAATCACCCGCGTCCCCAGCCGGGACACATCCCAGTCCAGCTTCGCGAACAGTTCCGTGTCCGTGACCTTCACCTCGGGGCCGAAGATCGTGGACAGGGCGGGGCGCGCCCGGCCCGTCTGGAGGGAGACGACCTCCCGCAGCACACCGGTGAGCTGCTCCGACATCTCCTGTGCGGAGGCGAACCGACGGGCCGGGTCCGGGTCGGTGGCACGGACCAGCAGACGGTAGAAGGACTCGTACTGGCGGAAGACCTCGATGTTGTCGGGGTCGGGCAGCGAATCCACGAAGACGTTCGTGTAGCCCTGGAAGTCGAAGGTGAGGACCGCGAGCGTCCGGGCGACCGTGTACAGGTCGGAGGCCACCGACGGGCCCACGTCGGCGACTTCGGGCGCCTGGTAGCCGACCGTGCCGTAGATGGCCGACTCGTCGTCGTCCATCCTGCGCACCGCGCCCATGTCGATCAGCTTGAGCTGGTCCTCGGTCTGGATCGCGTTGTCGACCTTGAAGTCGCAGTACAGCAGGTTGCGGCTGTGCAGGTGGCCGAGCGCCTCCAGGGCCTCGATGCCGTACGCGCACGCCTGCTCGACCGGGAGCGGGTCCCGGCGGCCGTCCGTGGTGCGGCGGTCGTTGGCGATCTCCTTGAGGGACTTGCCGCCGACGTACTCCATGACGATGTACCCGTCCAGCGAGCCGGTGCGCTGGTCGAGGTGCTCGACGAAGTTGTAGATACGGACGATGTTGGAGTGCTCGATCTCGGCGAGGAAGCGGCGCTCGGAGATCGCGGCGGCCATCGCGTCCTGGTCGCCGGTGTCGAGCAGGCCCTTCAGCACGACCCACCGGTCCGACACCGCCCGGTCGATGGCCAGATAGACCCAGCCCAGACCGCCGTGCGCGAGACAGCCCACGACCTCGTACTGCCCACGCACGATGTCGCCCGCGTGCAGCTTCGGCACGAACGAGTACGGGTGCCCGCACTTGGTGCAGAAGCCCTCCGTGCGCCCCGGCCGCTCACCGCGTGCCCGCCCGACCGGCGCCCCGCAGTCGGAGCGCGAGCAGAACCGCTTGCGCTCGGGCACCTCGGCGGTCTCCAGGACCATCGCGCGCGGGTCCGGACGCGGCACGTCCGGGACCTGGACGAGACCGACACCGAGCCGGGCCCGCCCCGAGGAGCCGGCGGTCTTGCCGGAGCTGCGGACCGACACCGAGCGGCCCGTCGTCCTGCCCGACAGGGCGCGCGAGAGGCGCCCGGACACCGAGCGCCGGGACTGCGAGGAGCGCGCGGACGAGCGCGAGGAGCGCGAACTGCTGGTACCGGAGCCGCGCGAGCCCCTGCCGCCCCCGGTGATGCCGGTGGGCGGGGAGTTGACCATGCCGCTCGCCGAGACGACCGGTGCCAGACCGCAGGTGTCGCAGTACAGCTCGCCGCCGCCCATGTCCTCGTACGATCCCGAACAACCGGGCCGCTGACACGACTGCTGCGGATCCTCTTCGCCCGTCTGGCCCTCGCCTGCTAGGCCTTCGTCCGTCTGACTCACGATTCCTCCTCCCTGCGGTCCTGGGGCGCGGGCCGGGCCGGCACCGACTGGCCCAGCAACTCGGCGGCCGCCTGCTGGTAGCGCAGCACGGTCATCTCGGCCACGCGCAGGTCGCAGGGGGCGCTCCACAGCATGCGCCGCGCCGCGTCGTACCGCTCGATCAGCAGCGAGTCCTCCGCGAAGCCGTGCCGGGCGACCTTCGCCCTGTACGCGTCGAGCCGGCCGCGCAGCTCCGCGCGGATCGCCAGTGGCGCGGTGACCGCCGTCAACGACTCCCGGGCGCGCAGCAGTTCGTCGTCCGCCTTCTGCTCCAGGGACTCCAGCAGCGGGGACAGCCGGTGCCACTGCGCGTGTCTGCGGTACTCCGCCGCCATCGCCAGCTGCTCCTGCAACACCGTCGGCGGGCCGCTCACCACGGGCACCTCGGTCGCGGCGATCTTCGCCAACACCTCACCGCGTGCGCTGCGCGCCTCGGCGAGCGTACGGTCCGCGCGGCTGAGCACGTCCCGCAGCTTCAGCAGCCGCGACTCCGCGTCCTGACGGACCGTCAACACGGCGTCGATCTCCCGCCGTACGTCCTCCAGGGCGCGTGCCTCGCGGTCGTACGTGGTCGTGTCAGGGCGGCCGCCGCCGGGCGCCGAACTGCCCGGCGAGGGGACCCAGAAGGCGAGCGGGTCGGAGATGACCTGCTCACGGAGCCGGGTCAGGGTGCGGGTGATCTGCTCCAGGTCGTCGCCGGCCGGATGCTCGCCGGGGCGTACGCCGACGGAGTGCGCGAGCTGGCGGGTGCGCTGGAGCTCGGCGGCCAGCAGATCGATCCGGGCGGGCAGCGCCGACCACACCGCGTCGGCGGCCACGACCATGTCCAGCGAGGACGCGTACAGGTCGTTCATCCGGTCCACGAGGGAGACCAGTGAGAACCGCTCGCTGAGCCGGCTCGTGCCCTGCAGTGTCGGTGCGTTCGCCATCGCGGTGGCACTGCCCGCGACCGTCACCGCCTCGCCGCGCAGGAGTTCGGTCAGTTCCACCAGGTCCTCACGACTGGACCAGCGGCGCCGTGAACGGATCTCCCGGGCGGAGCGCAGCGCGTCCGCGTACGCGTCGAAGTACGCCCACAGCAGCGTGATCGACGCGTCCGCGGACGTCCAGCGCTCCTTGGTGACGCCGGTCAGCGCGGCGCCCTCGAGCAGCCTGCGTCCCGCGTGGTCCTGCAGGGCGAGCAGCGAGGTCTCGATGGCCTCGTGCTCCGCGCCGAGCCGCGCGAGCGCACGGTCCACCTCGTCCCGGTCCATCACCGGCCCGGTGGATCCCGCGACGCCCATCGATCACCTCTCGCTGCTGTCGGTGTCCGTCAGTTGAATGCGGTCCTTGTACGTCAGTCGCTGTACTGCTGGGGGGAAGGCGGCCGGGATTCAGCCGAGTTGTCGCCGAGTGTCCCGGACAGCCAGGTGTCGTACGACTCCTGCCAGCCGTCCTTGAGATAGTCCACCAGTACCTGGTTGACCCGGCGTACCAGATCCTTCGCGTCCCGGTTCATCGCCACGCCGTAGTACTCCGTGGTGAACGGTTCGCCCATCAACCGCACGGTCGGATCCTGTGCCGCCTGACTGGCGGCGAGGGCGCTGTCGGTGACCACGGCGTCGACCTCGCCGAGCTGAAGCCGCACCAGACAGTCGAGTTGGTTGGGCGGGTTGACGGACGTGATGTCTGCGGAGGCGGGCAGCTTGCCCGACTTCTGGTCGGCGTCCAGAGTGTCCCAGGCGGTGGAGCCGCTGGCCGCGCAGATCGTCTTGCCCGCAAGCGTCTGGTCGTAGCCCTTGATCGTCGAGGACATGGGGGCCAGAACCTGCTGCCCGGTCCTGAAGTAGGGCTGCGAGAAGGCGACTTCGTCCATGCGATCGCAACTGATCGTCATGGTGCGGACCACCATGTCGACCGTCCCCTTCTGGAGGGCGGGGATGCGCTGGTTCGTGGGAATCGCCTTGAAGCGCACCTTGTCCGGGTCGCCGAGTATCTTCTCGGCGATGCGGTGCACGATGTCGATGTCGAAGCCCTCCAGTTGGGCGTCGTCGTTCGTGCTGTTCGGGTCGCGGTAGCCCCAGCGGAAGCTGTTCTGGTCGACGCCGACCGTGATGTAGTCGTTGTCCTTGATCCGCTGAATCGTCTTGCCGGACTCGTCCGAGGAGGGGCTGAGGCTCCGGTTCTGCGGGTCGCTCTTCTCCTTGCAGTCGTCCGCCCGCGCCTGCGTGCCCCGGGCGACCCCCTGGCTCCCGGTGCCCGTGACGCCGTCGCCGCGTGTCCCGCTCACCGGCAGTACGAGGGCGAAGACCACGGCCAGGGCGCAGAGGACCGCCATCGCGCCCACACCGCCCCAGCCCCTGAGACCGGCCCGCAGGCGTCGTACCGCGTTCATCGCGACCCCTTCCACCGTGTCCCCTCCCGCCGTCGTCACCGGTACTCCGAAAGCCTGCGCCCGATGCCCAGCACCGCGCCCGCCGCGCCCAATACCGCCAGGATCGCGGCACCCACGGGGAGCCCGAGCATCGCGTCGCGGCCACCCTGGGCCGCCCGCTCGAACTCCTTCGCCTCGTACTTGCTCGCGATGCCCAGGTTCCTGTCGACTTCGTCGAAGCACTCGCCGGTCGGCTTGTCACCGTCCTCGCAGTCGGATGTGGACTCGCCACCGATCACCTGGTCGAGAGCGCACTGGTAGTCGCCCTTGTCGTCGGCGTCGCGGGCGCTCTTGTGCCGGTCCAGCCACGCCTCCATGCCGGCGCCGGCGGCCTTGACGGGCTTCTCGCCGCTGGCGTCGTCGGCCAGTCGCTCGGCGGCGGCCAGGTGCTTCTTGAGCCCGGCCATCTCCACCTTGAACTCGTTGTCGAACTCGTCCACGACCTCGGGCTTGCCGTCGACCTCGATCGTGGTGGTCTGCGCTCCCCGGCTGATCAGCGTCAGGTTCTCGTTGCCGCGGGCGGTGAGGGAGGCGATGCGCGCGTCGTTCAGGACGGTCAGTGACCGCACGCCGTGTTCATAGGAGTCGTTCAGACCCGAGCGGGCGAGGGTGTGACCGCCGGCCAGCCACAGCAGGACGACGGTCGAGGCGGCCGTCGCCGCGACGAGACCGTGGTTCAACACCCGGTTCGTACGCTGGTAGTTACGGCGCTGGGCCCAGACGAGGCCGCCGATGGCGAGGACCCCGAGACCGATCGCGGCCCACGGATACGACGTGGCGTCCGCGTAGTCGTCGCGGAGCCGGGCGTTCTCGTTGTCGTAGACCTTCTTCGCCTTCAGGAGCATGTCGTCCTGCATCTTGTCGTTCGCATAGCGCAGGTACGCGCCCCCCAGCGGGTAGCCCAGCCGGTTGTTGGCGCGGGCGCGCTCGACCAGGCCCTTGTACTCCGGTAGCAGGGCGTTCAGTTGCGAGACGAGCTTCTCGGACTCCGAGCCGGGCTCCGAGGCCGAGGCGGCGATGGACAGATTCCTGGCGGCGTTCTCGATCTCCTCCTCGTATCTCTCGCGCGAGTCCTTCGTCTCCTGGCCCCCCGCGAGAAAGCCGCTGGAGGCCGCCGTGTTGGCGTCGGCCAGGGAACTGTAGATCTCGGCCGCGGCCGTGCTGAGGGGCTGGCTGCCGTGGAGTACGTCGTCGGCGGCGGCCGAGCGGTCGTTCATCTGCCAGGCGGTGACGGAACCGAACGCGACGACCAGGAGGGCGAGGACGGCGCCGATGATGCGCAGTCGGCCGGGCTCGGTCGTCGCGGCGGCGCGCAGCTGGTCGACACCCTCCGCGAACGCCGTCCGGCGGGGCGGGCCGCCGTCGGGGTCCGGGGACGGCACGGGGGGCCTCGGCGGGTGCGAGGCCTGTGGCGGCACGGCCGGGGCCGGGCCCGCGGGTGGTGCCGTCGGTACCGCGCTGCCCTCCGGCGTCAATGTCACCTGACCTCCCCCTGGTCATCCGTCCAGCTCTTCCGCCCGCTCGCACGGACAGAGGTGCACGGCCGCAAGTATCGCCGTCGGGACTGACATCGCACAGACCCTGACTCGATCTTGTTCCCCGATCGTGTCCGTACGTGCTGTGCTTGTCGAATTCCGGCGCAGCACAAGGCTTCCCGCACCACCCCCTGCCCATGAATACGCGCTTCGGTCGGGTTCGGTTCCCTGGGGGTTCGAACGCGTTCGAGGGGGAGATTCGAGGGGTGGCGCGGGCCGCCGGGTCACCCTCCTTCGTAATGCGCACGCACGCGCGCGTGCACGGTCCTCGGCGCTCCCACGTGGTCCAGTCCGAGCAGCGCCGCGCCCAGCACCGGGGCGGCCGTGACCACCCCGGGGACGGCCTTGGGCGCGGCGGCCGCCAGCGCCTCGCGGACCCGGGCGTCGAGGAGGGGATGCCGGGCGGCGAGGACACCGCCGCCGAGGAGGACGGGGGTCTCCTCCCCGAGCAGGTCGAGACGGGTCAGGGCGACCGTCGCCATGGCCACCACCTCCTCGGCCATGCGGTCCACCAAAGAGCGGGCCACCGGGTCGCCGGCGGTCGCCGTGGCGAAGAGGACCGGGGTGAGTTCGTGGCGGCGGATCGCCGGGATGTGCTCCAGGTGCAGGGCCTCGACCAGGGCGTACACGGAGTCCAGGCCGAAGTGCGCGGGCAGCGCGGTGGCGAGGGCCGTGGGGCCGCCCCGGCCGTCCTCCGCGCGCGACGCGTGCCACATCGCCTCCTCGGCGAGGCCCCAGCCGCCGCCCCAGTCCCCGGAGATGCGGCCGAGCGCCGGGAAACGGGCGGTACGGCCGTCGGGGCGCATCCCGACGCAGTTCACGCCGGCGCCGCACACCACGGCCACGCCCCGCGGTTCGGCCACGCCGGCCCGCAGAATGGCGAAGGTGTCGTTGCGGACCTCGACGGTCGTGCCCCACGCGCGCGTGCGGAGCGCCGCCGCCAGCCGCTCCTCCTCCACGGGGAAGTCGGCGTTGGCGAGACACGCCGACACATGGTCGACCGAGCCGACCCCGGCCTCGGCGAACGCCTGCCGTACGACCCCCGCGAGGCCGTCGACCGCCACGCTCACGCCCACGGTCGGCGGCTGGAAGCCGCCGCCGCGCGCCGACCCCAGCACCTCCCCGTCCGGCGCGATCACGGCGACATCGGTCTTGCTGTTGCCCGCGTCGACGGCGAGCACACTCCCGCGCCCGCCGCCGCGCCCGCTCGTGCCCGTACGCCCGCTCGCACCCGAACCCGTACGCCCGCCGTCGGCCGGCCCCGCGCGCACGTTGTCGCGCACGCCGTCGCTCACGCCCACGCGAGGTGCTCCCGGTTGTGTGCGACCAGCCGGTCGGTGAGGGCCTCGGCGTACTCGTACTGCCCGACCAGGGGATGGGAGAGCAGCGCCCGGAACACCCGGTCCCGGCCGCCGCGCAGGGCCGCGTCCAGGGCCAGGTCCTCGTACGCGGTCACGTTCGCCATCAGGCCCGCGTACAGCGGGTCCACGGCCGGCACCGGCAGCGGTGCCGCCCCCTGCCTGCCCACGGCGGCCTGCACCTCGATCACCGCGTCGGCGGGCAGGAAGGGCAGCGTGCCGCGGTTGAGGGTGTTCACCACCTGGTACGGGCTGCCCCCGTCGCCCAGGAGCGACGCGGCCAGGTCCACGGCCGCCTCCGAGTAGAAGGCCCCGCCCCGCCTGGCGAGCAGCGCGGGCTTCTCGTCGAGCGCCGGGTCGGCGTACATCTCCAGCAACTGCCGTTCCATCGCGGCCACCTCGGCGGCCCGCGAGGGTTTGGTCGCCAGCTCCCGTACGACCTCGTCGTGGGCGTAGTAGTAGCGCAGGTAGTAGGAGGGGACCACGCCCAGACGCTCCAGGACGGGGCGGGGCAGGCGCAGGTCGGCGGCGATGGTGTCGCCGTGGTCGGCCAGCAGCTTCGGCAGGACGTCCTCGCCCGAGGGGCCGCCGAGGCGGACACCGGTCTCCCAGGTGAGGTGGTTGAGGCCCACGTGGTCGAGGTGGACCTCGGCCGGGGTCACCCCCAGGTGCGCGGCGAACTTCCGTTGCAGGCCGATCGCCACGTTGCACAGGCCGACCGCCTTGTGGCCGGCCCGGAGCAGGGCGCGGGTCACGATCCCCACCGGGTTGGTGAAGTCGATGATCCAGGCGTCGGGGTTGGTACGGCGGACGCGTTCGGCGATGTCCAGGACGACCGGGACCGTGCGCAGCGCCTTCGCCAGGCCGCCCGCGCCGGTCGTCTCCTGGCCGACGCAGCCGCACTCCAGCGGCCAGGTCTCGTCCTGGAGGCGGGCGGCCTGGCCGCCGATGCGGAGCTGGAGGAGGACGGCGTCGGCGCCCTCGACGCCCCGGTCCAGGTCGCCGGTGGTGACGATCCGCCCGGGGTGCCCCTGGCGGGCGAAGATCCGGCGGGCCAGGCCGCCGACCAGCTCCAGCCGGTCGGCGGCCGGGTCGACGAGCACCAGCTCCTCGATCGGCAGCGTGTCCCTGAGCCGGGCGAACCCGTCGACGAGTTCGGGTGTGTAGGTCGACCCTCCGCCGACCACGGTGAGCTTCACAGAGGACTCCCTGACTTCAGGACACGGGGTACGCCGAGAGACGGCCGGGGGGCCGGGGGTCGTCCCCCGGGAAGGCACTGCATACGTGGATCAACCCTTTACGCCGGTCAGGGTGACGCCCTCGACGAACGCCTTCTGAGCGAAGAAGAACACGAGGATCACGGGGGCCATGACCAGGACGGTCGCGGCCATGGTCAGATTCCAGTCGGTGTGGTGCGCGCCCTTGAAGGACTCCAGGCCGTAACTGAGCGTCCAGGCGGCCGGGTTCTCGGAGGCGTAGATCTGCGGGCCGAAGTAGTCGTTCCAGGCGTAGAAGAACTGGAAGAGCGCGACGGCCGCGATGCCCGGCTTCGCCATCGGCAGGACGACCCGCAGCAGGGTGCGCAGTTCGCCGCAGCCGTCGACCCTGGCCGCGTCCAGGTACTCGTTGGGGATGGTCATCAGGAACTGCCGCAGCAGGAAGATGGAGAACGCGTCCCCGAACGCCATCGGGATGATCAGCGGCCACAGCGAGCCCGACAGGTCCATCTGCTTGGCCCAGAACAGGTACATCGGGATCACGACGACCTGCGGCGGCAGCATCATCATCGAGATGACCAGCATCAACGCCAGATTACGGCCCCGGAAACGAAACTTGGCGAGCGCGTACGCCACGGGGACCGACGACACGACGGTCAGGGCGGTGCCGAGGCCCGCGTAGATCAGGGTGTTCTTCCACCAGGTCAGGAAGCCGGGGGTGTCGAGAACCTGCCGGTAGTTGCTCCACTCCCAGGTGTCCGGGACCAGGTCACGGGTGAGGGTCTGCTGGTCGCCCATCAGGGAGGTCAGCACGACGAAGACGAACGGCAGGGTGAAGAAGAGCGCGACGGCCACGCCCAGCGAGTGGACCGCGATCCACTCCAGCAGGGCCCGGCGGCGGGCTGTCCGCTCACTCGCCGTGGCGGTGACCGATGCCACCGGCTTGTCGAGTACTTGTACTTGCGTTGCCTGGGTCATCAGTCACCCGCTCCGATCAGTCCGCCCCGGCGCCGCATCAGCAGCGCGGTGAACACCATCGACAGGGCGAACAGCACGAGGGCGACCACACAGGCGGAGCCGTAGTCGAAGCGCTGGAAGCCGAGGTTGTAGACGAGCTGGGGCAGCGTCAGCGTCGACTTGTCCGGGTAGCCAGGCTCGAACTGCTGGCCGGAGCCGCCGATGATGCCGGAGGCGACCTTCCCGGCCACCAGGGGCTGCGTGTAGTACTGCATGGTCTGGATCACGCCCGTGACCACGGCGAACATCACGATCGGGGAGATGGTCGGCAGCGTCACGAACCGGAACCGCTGCCAGGCCGACGCCCCGTCCAGCTCGGCGGCCTCGTACTGCTCCTTCGGCACGTCGAGCAGCGCGGCCATGAAGATGACCATCAGGTCGCCCACGCCCCACAGCGCGAGCGCGGTGAGCGCCGGCTTGGACCAGGCGGGGTCCGTGAACCAGCCGGGCGTCGGCAGGCCCAGCCCGTCGAGGACGGAGTTGACCGGCCCGGTCCCGGGGTTGAGGAGGAAGACGAAGGCGAGGGTCGCGGCGACCGGAGGGGCCAGGTAGGGCAGGTAGAAGAGGGTGCGGAAGACACCCGCGCCGGTCTTGATCTTCGTGATCAGCAGACCGACGCCGAGCCCGAACACCACCCGGCAGGTCACCATCACGAGGACCAGCCAGAGCGTGTTGCGCAGGGCCGGCCAGAACAGCGGGTAGTCGTCGAAGACGTAGGACCAGTTGCCCAGGCCGCGGAAGACCGGAGTACCGAAGCCGTCGTACTTCATCAGCGAGAAGTACACGGTCGACACCAGCGGATAGGCGAAGAAGACGCCGAACCCGATCAGCCAGGGTGACAGGAAGGCCACCGTCCGAAGCGCCGACCGGCGGCGCTTCGAACGGAGCGTGTGCGTGGACGCGAGGGACACGCGCGGGGAGTGCGTGGACATCGGACGGATCCCGTTTCCCGTACCGCTACTTCGCCTGCGCGATGTCGGTGTCGATCTGCGCCGCGGTCTTCTCCAGACCCTTCTGCAGATCCTTCACCTTGCCGGACTCGTACTGGTAGCCGAAGTCCTGGAGCGTCGTCTGGTACGTCGAGCCGTTGATGGAGGCCGGCGGGGTGTTCGAGTGCGTGTTCTGGGCGATGTCCAGGAACGTCCGGAAGCCCTCGTCCACCTTCAGGTCGGGCGACTTCAGGGCCGCGAACGTGGACGGCACGTTGTGGATGGCGTTGGCGAAGGAGACGACGGCCTCGGTGTCGGTCGTCAGGTACTTCACCAGCTCCCAGGCCGCGTTCTGCTTCCGGCTCTGCGGGGCGATGCCGATCACCGTGCCGGAGAGGAAGCCCTTGCCGTACTCGTCGACCTCGTCGTCGGCCACGGGCATCGGCGCGGTGCCGATCTCGAAGTCGGTCCCGGCCTCCTTCGCCATCCCCAGCCGCCACTCGCCGTCCAGCTGCATGGCCACCTGGCCGGTCTGGAACGGGTGCTTGGCCCCCCACTCGTCACCGAAGGTGTTCCGGTACTTCTCCAGCTTCGCGAAGCCGCCGAGCGAGTCCACCAGGCTCTTCTGGTACCTGAACATCTCCGCGAACGCCGGGTCCTCGGAGATGTTCGACTCGCCCTCCGCGTTGAAGTACGCGTGGTCCCACTGCGACATGTAGTGGTCCACGACCGTCTCGTAGCCGTGGTAGTTCGGCATGAACCCGAGCTGCGAGTAGCTGTCGCCCTTGGCCTTGGTCAGCTTCTTCGCGACCTTCGCGAACTCCGACCACGTCTTCGGCGGCGCCTTGATGCCCGCCTTCCGATACGCGTCCTTGTTGTAGTACAGCCCGTACGCGTCACCCAGCAGCGGCAGCGCGCACCGGGTGCCCTCGAACTGGGTGTAGTCCAGCATCGGCTTCGGGATGATCTTGTCGAGGTCGAGCTTCGACTTCTCGATGAAGGGCAACAGGTCGAGGAACGCCCCCGACGAACAGAACTTGCCGATGTTCGACGTCGTGAAGGACGACACCACGTCGGGCCCGTTCGAACCGCCCGCCCGCAGCGCCTGGTTCAGCTTGTCGTCGTTGATGTTCCCGACGACCTTCACCGTGATGTTCGGGTGCGCCTTCTCGAACCGGTCCACGTTCGCCTGGATCGCCTTCACCTCGCCGGGCGCGCTCCACCCGTGCCAGAAGGTGATCGTCGTCCTGCCGTTCGGGTCGTCGGAGGCGGCGGTGCCGGCCTCACCGGTACAGGCGGTGGCGAGGAAGGAGAGGGAGGCGGCGGTGGCGAGCGCGATCGCCGCTTTCTTGGATATTCCGGACATGGCGGGGTCTCCTGAGGGAGGAAGGGTGGTGAGAGGGAGGGATGCGCCCGGGAAGCCTCAGGGGCGCGGGGAACTGCGCGACCAGCCACGGACGGCCCGCAGTTTCTGGACGATCAATCAGCGTGAGGTGTCGAAGACTTCGTCACGGGTGATGGCGAGCGCGCTCTCCAGCGCCCCCCGCAGCACGGGGTGTTCGCGCACGTCACCGAGAACGAGCCGCGGCCTGGCCGCGGCCAGCTCCGCCAGCTCGGCCTCGACAAGGGCTCGCAGCGGCTCGCCGCCGGCGGTCAGCGCCGTACCGCTGAGGACGACGAGTTCGGGGTCGAGTACGGCTACGAGCGCAGCGATACCCGTGGCGAGCCCGGTGGCGTAGGTGGCCAGAAGTTGTCGCTGGGGCGCGGAGCCGATGTCGGCGGCGGCCCGTGCGACCAGCGCCGCCGCGACCTCGGCGTACGGCCCCTCCGGCACCGGGGAGATCCCCAGCTCACGGGCGAGCCGGGGAATGATCTGCGAACCGGCGAGTTCCTGGTAGCCGCCACTGTTGGCCTTGGTGACATGGCGGACCAGCGGTACGCCGGGGACCGGCAGGAACCCGACCTCGCCGGCGCCCCCGGTGAACCCCCGGTGCAGCCGTCCGCCCAGAACCACGGCGGCGCCGAGACCACCCTCGTTCCACAGCAGGACGAAGTCCTCGTGGCCCTTGGCCGCGCCCAGCCGTTGTTCGGCGAGGGCGGCGAGGTTCACGTCGTTCTCGTACTCCACCGGCATCGGCAGTGCGGCGGCGAGTTCGTCGAGGAGGGCGGGGGAGTGCCAGCCGGGCAGGTGCGAGGCGTACCGCAGCCGCCCGGTGCCCGGATCGAAGGCGCCGGGCGTGCCGATGACCAGCCGGCGTACGTCGGACCGGACGAGTCCGGCGGCCTTGACCGCCCCGTCGAGGGCGGTGGTGACCTGCCGTACGACGGGTTCGGCGGGGCGTCGTCCGGGGGTGGGGACGGCGTGCTCGCCGACCGTGCGGCCGGTGATGTCGGCGACGGCGGCCAGGACGCGTTCGGGGGTGACGTCCAGGCCCGCGGCGTACGCGGCGGTCGGGTCGACCGCGTAGAGCTGGGCGTTGGGGCCGGGTCGGCCCGCCCCGGATCCGCTCTCGCCGGGTCCGCCCGTGCCGGACCCGTCCGTACCGGTGCCCGTGGCGATCACGAGCCCGGCGGCTTCGAGTCGGGCCAGGAGCTGCGAGGCGGTCGGCTTGGACAGTCCCGTCAGCCTGCCGAGCCGGGTCCGGGAGAGCGGCCCGTGCTCCAGCAGCAGGTCGAGGGCGGCGCGGTCGTTCATGGCGCGCAGTACACGGGGGGTTCCTGCCATGATCCGCCACCTGTCAACTGTTAGGAAAGTTTCCTGTCGGATGCCAGGACGATAGGACTAGACCAGAGGGGCGTCAATATCCGGCCAACAAAAAAGCCCCCGGGCAACGGAGTCGTTACCCGGGGGCGGTGCCCCGCGACGCGGGACGGCACTACCTCATGTCACTGCACGTCGACGAAGTCCGCCGCGGACGTCTTCGCCGCGGTGGTGGACGTACCGGCGAACTTGTAGCGGTACGAGCCGTCCTTCGACGCCTTCACGGTGGTGGACAGGGCGCCGGCCGTGCCGGAGGTCACCGTCTTCACGTCCGTGTAGGCGGTGGCGCCCTTGGCCTTGAACTGGAGGGTCACCTTCTGGCCCTTGTGGCCCGCGTAGCTGCTGGTGTTCCAGTCGGCGCGGGTGAGCTTGCCCTTGACGGTCAGGGTCCTGCCCTTGACGACCGGCTCCGGGGCGGCGTTGACCGTGACCTTGGAGATCCGCTGGAGCTTGGTGGTGCCGAGGTTGCCCCAGACGTCGGTCCCGAGGTGGAAGCCGATGTGGTCGTCGGAGTCGTCCTCGTCGATCGCCGTCTCGGTGTAGACGGCTGCCGCCTTCCAGGTGGTGGCGTCCGCGCCCTCGAAGAGGGAATCCCGAGGAGCGATGGTGAGCGTCGTCGCGCAGGACTCGGTCACCGTGGTGTCGGTCGTCGCCGTCGTGGTGCAGGTGGGCTTCCTGGAGGAGCCCTCGATGGCGTTGTCGGGCTCCGAGAGCGCGCCCCGGTACAGGGCGACGCCCAGGAAGTCGTTCTTGTAGTCGATGGCGAGATCCGACGGCCGGGTGAAGCTGTACGTGACCGGCACGGTCACCTTGGCCTTGGTGCCGACCGCGATCGGCTTGCCGTTGTTGACCGTGACGGCGCCGAAGGTCAGGTCCGGCGAGTCGGCCAGCGCGGCGGGCGCGGCCAGGCCGGTGAGAGCCAGGGCGCCGGACACGACGGCGCCTATGGCGAGCTTGCGCATGAGTCCCCACATTCGAAGCGGGCCCCTGGGCGTTGCGCTCCAGAACAAGGGCCCTCTATGGGAGTGACACTAGGCGATCACTCTTGTGTGGGGAACGCGGGGTACCTGTGAAGACGGTAAAGAATCCGCAGGTCAACCGGATGTGAGCGTTCCGGGTGCCCCGCGGGGAGGGGCACCCGGCCATGCAAAAACCCGGACCGTCAGGCGGAGATGCCGTCGATCCGGGCCATCGCGTCGTCCGCGCCGAACGGCTGCAGGTAGGGCAGCCAGCGCGGGTCCCTATGGCCGGTGCCGATGATGCGCCAGGCCAGACCCGTGGGCGGAGCGGGTTTATGACGGAGCCGCCAGCCGATCTCGACGAGATGGCGGTCGGCCTTGACGTGGTTGCAACGGCGGCACGACGCGACGACGTTGTCCCAGACGTGCTTGCCCCCGCGACTGCGCGGGATGACGTGGTCGACGCTGGTTGCGACGCCACCGCAGTACATGCACCGGCCCCCGTCGCGGGCGAACAGCGCCCGACGGGTCAGAGGAACGGGCCCCCGATAGGGAACCCGGACGAATCGCTTGAGCCGGACCACGCTGGGTGCGGGGACTGTGACGGTCGCGCTGTGCAGGTAGGCGCCGGATTCTTCCAGGGAGACCGCCTTGTTCTCCAGGACGAGGACGAGCGCGCGGCGGAGCGGTACGACACCGAGCGGCTCGTACGACGCGTTGAGGACCAGGACGTGCGGCACGGATGCCTCCTTGTACGCCGGCGGCGCGTGGCTCGCGCCGTGGACGATCCGTAGTCAGTCTCCCCTCATGCCTGGTGGAAGCGCCACCATGTCCCGGTAACGGGCTGGGAGTGTTTTCGACCACACCTTGATTCATCCCCCGCCGCGTGCTCCCTTCACTCCCTGGTGAGCGCCCTGTCTCCCTCGAACATGGCGACGACCTCCACACAATGCCCCGTTAGTGTGGTGGGCCTGCCCGTCCGGTGACCCATCCGTGACCCGACGGATCTTGACCGCCGCACCGGAGGGCAGATAACGCACCTGGAGGTATCCGCCGTGTCGTCCGTTTCTTCCCTGTCCCTCCTACTGGCCGCCGCCTCGCCGTCGCCGTCCCCCTCGGAGACGTCGACGACCCCCGCGGTGCCGTCACTGGAGGACGCCCAGGAGAGCGCGACCAACGCCGCCAGCTGGGTGGAGGAGAACTGGTCCACATGGCTGGCCATCGGTCTCCGCGTCCTGCTGATCGTGGTGATAGCGGCGGTGCTGAGAGTGTTCGTCCGGCGGGCGATCACCAAGCTCATAGACCGGATGAACCGCTCCGTCCCGGGCGTCGAGGGCGGCACCCTGGGCGGTCTGCTGGTCAACGTCGAGCGCCGCCGCCAGCGCTCCCAGGCCATCGGCTCGGTACTGCGCTCGGTGGCGTCCTTCCTCATCCTGGGCACCGCCGCCCTGATGGTCCTCGCCACCTTCGAGATCAACCTCGCCCCGCTGCTGGCCTCCGCAGGTGTCGCGGGCGTCGCCATCGGTTTCGGCGCCCGGAACCTGGTCACGGACTTCCTCTCCGGCGTCTTCATGATCCTTGAGGACCAGTACGGCGTCGGCGACACCGTCGACGCGGGCGTCGCCTCCGGCGAGGTCATCGAGGTCGGCCTGCGCGTCACCAAGCTGCGCGGCGACAACGGCGAGATCTGGTACGTCCGCAACGGCGAGGTCAAGCGCATCGGCAACCTCTCCCAGGGCTGGGCCACGGCCGGCGTCGACGTCACCGTCCGTTACGACGAGGACCTCGACAAGGTCCGCCGCACCCTCCTGGAGGTCGGCGAGGCGATGAGCAAGGAGGACCCCTGGAACGAGCTCCTCTGGGGCCCCATCGAGGTCCTCGGCCTCGACGACGTGCTCCTGGATTCGATGCTCGTCCGCGTCTCCGCCAAGACCATGCCCGGCAAGGCCCTCACCGTCGAGCGCGAACTGCGCTGGCGCATCAAGAAGGCCTTCGACGCCGCCGACATCCCCATCGTGGGCGGCGCCCCGGCCCTCGCGGCCGACAACCCGGACGCCGACCCGACGGCCGGCGTGGCGGCCCCGTCGGCCTACGCGTCCAGCACGTCACCGCAGTCGGAACGGGCGACGCCGATCGCGCCTTCGGGGGTGCCGAAGTAGCGCGAAGCGCGTTCGCGGTTGTGCGGAGCAGTGGGGGCGCCCGGATTTCTCCGGGCGCCCCCACTGCTCCGCCGCCTCTTCCCGTGGCCCAGGAACACCCCCGTGTCTCCTGGGACGCCGGGTCTTGCGGGCCTAGGCGTACCGCAGCTCCGTCGGACGCACCGACCGGCGCAGCAGCGGCAGCGATGTGGCCGCCGCCAGCAGACAGGCCCCGTACACCGCGAGGGGGACGAGCAGTGCCCCGAGTGGCAGGATCGAGACGCCGCCCACGGCCAGGGCGTACCAGATGGCGATCGCCGTGCCCCCGGCCCCGGCCACCAGCATCGACGGCGCCAGTGGCAGCGCGGTCTCCAGCAGCAGGGCGCGCCCCAGCACCTCGTACGGCACCCCGGCGGCGACCTGTGCGGCCAGGCCCCGGCGGCGGGCGGAGAGCGACTCGGCGGTGCCGACGGCCAGCCCGAAGAGGGTGATGGCGAAACCGACGAGGATCGCGGCGGCCACCAGGTTCAGCCCGGTGACGTAGAAGGACCTCTCGGCGAGGTAGTCGGTGCTGTTCACCTGCGCGAGCAGCGCCTCTCGTATGCCGATGAACCCGCTGCCCACGACGGTCCCCATGAGGACGGCCGCGTGGGTCCGGGCCGAGGCCCACGGGTCGTCGCGCAGCCGCTCGGCGGCGATCAGCACCGCCGGGGTCTCGGCGCGCGCGGCGAGCAGCCGGCCGGTGAACTTCGAGACCGTGCCCGAGAGCCACACCGCGCCCGCGCCCACCGCGAGCAGTGCGCCGGAGATGGTCAGCGGGGCCTGACTGGGCGAACTGTCAGGCATGTCGCGGTTGGTGTTGGCGACGGCGAGCAGTGCCCCGAGCACCACCAGCACCACCGCGCCCAGGAACACCCACCCGGGCCCACGGCCCGTGCCCGGCCGCACCCGGCGCACCCAGCCCAGTGGAGAGGCCACCACCCGGCGCAGCGCCAGCACACTCGCGACCGCGCCCAGTGCCGGTACCCCCAACGCCACCAGGGCGATACCGACCCAGGCCAGGACGGGCGGGCTGGACCACACGCCCAGCAGAAGCAGCCCGAAGAAGACCGTGACGACCAGGGAGCCGACCAGGCAGGCCGCCGCCGTCTCCAGCGCCGCGATCCTGCGTACCTGGGTGACCGACGCTCCGGCCAGCCGCAGTCCGGCGAGCCGCCGGTCACGGTGCAGGGCGCCGACACGGGTGCACTGGCCGAGGAACCCGAGCACCGGGACCAGCAGGAGCAACAGGGTGACGATCACCCCGGAGCGCTCGCCGGGGTGGTTCAGCAGCCCGCTGCCGAACTGCACGCTGTACTGGCCCTCCAGCGAGGCCAGTGCGGCCGCCGCCATGCCGAAGCCGGTGGCCAGGGCCGCCCCGAGGGCGGTCATCGTCACCCGCCACCACTCCCGCCGGTCGGAGCCCCGGGTCAGCAGGACGGCCAGCCGGAGATCGTTCGCCAGCGTGCTCACCGGGACACCTCCAGCGCGGCGTCCGCCTCGGACACCACGGCCCCGTCCAACAGCATGACCTCGCGGTCCGCGTACGCCGCGGTCTGCGCGTCGTGCGTGATCAGCAGCACCGCCGTGCCGGACTCCCGGGCCGCGTGCGTCAGCGCCGCCATCACCTGCTCGCTCGCCAGCGAGTCCAGCGCCCCGGTCGGCTCGTCCGCGAACACCACCTTCGGCGTGGTCACCAGCGCCCGCGCCAGCGACACCCGCTGAACCTGGCCGCCGCTCATCTCACCGGGCCGCTGCTCCTCCTGCCCGCGCACGCCGAACCGCTCCAGCCACTCACCGGCCCGCTCCCGGGCCTCCGTGCGGGCCGTGCCGGCCAGCAGCAGCGGCAGCGCGACATTGTCGACGGCCGTCAGCTCCGGTATCAGCTGCCCGAACTGGAAGACGACCCCGAAGTCCGTCCGGCGCAGCTCGCTCAGCTCCTTCTCGGGGAGCCGGTCGAGCCGCTTCCCGGCGTACGCCACCGAGCCCTCGTCGGGCCGCACGATCCCCGCGAGGCAGTGCAGCAGCGTGGACTTCCCGCTGCCGCTGGCCCCCGTGACGGCGAGGATCTCGCCCTCGCGCAGTTCCACCGAGGCGCCGCGCAGCGCCCGCGTCCTGCCGTGCTCCTTGGCGAGGCCACGGGCCGCGAGCAGCGGCACCGGGCTGGGGTTCTTCTCGTTCATGCTGCGTCGACCTCCGCGGTCAGGGTGGTCAGCCGGGCCGCGGTGGTGTTCATCCAGCGGAGATCGGCGTCGAGATGGTTGAGGGCGTAGTCCGCCGCGAGCACGGTCGCGAGATCGGCTCCCGGCGCGGTCTTCACGGCGGTCAGCTCCCGCATGCGTGCCATGTGCGCGGTGCGTTGCGCCCGCAGGTAGGCGACCGGGTCGCCGTCGGCGAGGATCGAGACGACGAGCTTGGCGAAGATCTCGTTCGTGACGAACGGCGCGGGCGGCGTGATCTCCCCGGCCCACGCGGCCAGTTCACGCGCCCCCTCGTCCGTCGAGCGGTACATCGTCCGCTCCGGACCGCTGTCCGCCTCGGTGCCGTCGAGCTCGGCGAGTCCGTCGCGGACCAGCCGCTGCAAGGTCGTGTAGACCTGCCCGTAGGCCAGCGGGCGGGCCTGCGGGAAGCGTTCGTCGTGCCGTCGCTTGAGGTCGTAGCCATGGCTCGGCCCACTGGCGAGCAGGCCCAGCAGGATGTGACGGGTGCTCATGGAGATCAGTATGCACTGAGTACATGTACTGAGTGAATAGTGATCGGGAAACGGCAGAGGCGGAGAGACGGCGAGACGGCGAGACGGGGGAAACAGTGGGGAACGGGGAACGGGGAACAGGGAACAGGGAACAGGGAACGGTTCGTCCACGGCCGGTGCCGAGGAGTCGGGACCCCTCCGTACAAGTGAGCAAAACCACGATGTCCGGCCACCCACGTCTGCGGCGGCGTCCGCTGGGTAGGGCTGGAGTACCCCGGACCCGCACCCCATCGCCGTACGACGACAAAGGAGACCCCCATGGCCGCCCCGGCTCACCTCCCGACCCCGGCCCGTTCCAAACGCACGGCGGAGCCCTACGAGCTCCACGAACCCCAGGTCTGTGTCTTCAGTGCCGAGGGCCCCTGTGCCGACATCCCGCTCACCAGCGAGCCTCCGCTCCCCGACGCCGAACCCCTCACCAGCGAGCCGCCCCTCACCGACGCGGCCCCCCTCACCAGTGAACCCACGTCCCACGGCGCCGCATCGGGGGTCTAGATGCAAGAAGACCCAGGGGGTTCGAGCCCAGTGCCCGAGACCCCGCTGGCCCGGCTCGCCGCCCTGCACGGCGTAGCCACCTCCTACAGCCCCTCGCCGGACCGTTCGGTCGCGGCCTCGGACGGCGCGGTCGTGGCCGCCCTCGCCGCGCTGGACGTCGACGCGAGCACCCCGGAGGCCGTG
>NZ_LRTR01000384.1 GCF_001550375.1 Streptomyces europaeiscabiei
CGTGGTCTGCTGGGCCGACGGCGAGTACCCCGCCGCGCTGGCCGCCCTCCCGGACGGCGCCCGGCTGCGCGTCGAGACCGAGCAGGGCGAACTCCGCACCGGCGTCGAGCAGCTGCCCCCGGGCGTACACGCCCTGCGCGCCACCGCTCCCGACGGCCGCACCGCCGAGGCCCACCTCGTCGTGGCCCCGGCCCGGCTGCCCGCCCCGCCCGACCGCACCTACGGCCTCCTCGTCCAGCTCTACTCACTCCTCTCGCAGCGCAGCTGGGGCATGGGCGACCTCGGCGACCTCGCCGAACTCACCGCCTGGGCCGGCCGCGCCCTCGGCGCCGGGTTCGTCCAGGTCAACCCGCTGCACGCGGCCGTCCCCGGCGCCCCCACCGACCCCTCCCCCTACCGCCCCTCCTCCCGTCGTTACCCGGACCCCGTCCACCTGCGCGTGGAGGACGTACCGGAGTACCCGTACGCCCTCTCGGCCGCCTTCGCCTCCGCCGCCTCCTCCTCGTCCCCCGACGACCGTGACCGCCTCGGCGCGTTGCTGGAACGGGCCGTGCGCCTGCGGGAGTCCGTCCTGTCCAAGGGCGAGCTGATCGACCGGGACGCGGTGTGGGACCTGAAGCGGGAGGCGCTGGAGCTGGTGCGTGCCGTGCCGCTCGGCCCCGGGCGGCGGGCCGCGTACTGGGACTTCCTCGCCGAGGAGGGCGAGGCGCTGGAGGACCACGCCACCTGGTGCGCGCTCGCCGAGGTCCACGGCTCCGACTGGCAGCACTGGCCGACAGGCCTGCGCGACCCCCGCTCCGCCGAAACCGCCCGCGCCCGCGGGGAGTTGATGGACCGCGTCGATTTCCACACCCGCCTGGCCTGGCTGACCGACGCCCAGCTCGGCACCGCGCAGCGCTCCGCGCGCGACGCGGGCATGCCCATCGGCCTCGTCCACGACCTGGCCGTCGGCGTCCACCCCGGCGGCGCCGACGCCTGGGCCCAGCAGGAGTACTTCGCGGCCGGCATGTCCGTCGGCGCGCCCCCCGACGCCTTCAACTCCCGCGGCCAGGACTGGGGCCTGCCCCCCTGGCGCCCCGACCGCCTCGCCGAGTCCGGCTACGCCCCCTACCGTCGCCTCCTGCGCGCCCTCCTCCGCCACGCGGGTGCCCTCCGCATCGACCACGTCATGGGTCTGTTCCGCCTCTGGTGGGTTCCGCAGGGCCAGGCCCCGACCGAGGGCACGTACGTCCGCTACGACGCCGACGCCATGCTCGCGATCCTGGTGCTGGAGGCCTCACGGGCCGGTGCCCTGGTGATCGGCGAGGACCTCGGCACGGTCGAGCCGGGCGTCCGTGAGGCCCTCGACGCCCGAGGTGTCCTGGGCACGTCCGTCCTCTGGTTCGAACGCGACTGGGAGGGCACGGGCCGCCCGCTCCCGCCCGAACGCTGGCGCGCGAACTGTCTGGCCACCGCCACCACCCACGACCTCCCGCCCACCGCCTCCCGGCTGACCTGCGACCACGTCGACCTCCGCCACGGCCTGGGCCTGCTCACCCGTTCCCTGGACGAGGAGCGGGCGGAGGCAGCCGCCGACGCGGGCGAATGGCTGGCCCTCCTCGCCAGGCTGGGCCTGCTCGACGGCCCCGGCGGCGGTATCTCCACCACCTCCGAGGAGGACCAGATCCAGGCCCTCCACCGCTTCCTTCTGCGTACCCCCGCCCGCATGGTCGGCCTCTGGCTCCCCGACACCCTCGGCGACCGCCGCCCTCAGAACCTCCCCGGCACGTGGGACCAGTACCCGAACTGGCGCCTGCCGATCGCCGACGCGGCGGGGCGCCCGGTGACGCTGGAGGACTTGGCGGCGTCACCTCGGCTGCATGCGCTGGTGGATGTGCTGAGGGGTGCGTGAGAGGTCGGGGGTGGGGGTGGGGGTGCGTCGGCGGGTGCCGGTGAGCCGTGGCTGGTCGCGCGGTTCCCCGCGCCCCTGAAGGACCAGGCCCTGCGAGCCTGGGAAGCGCGGGGCGCAGCCCCTGTTTTTCAGGCCCGCGGGGAACTGTGCGAGCAACCACCGGCGACCCGCACCCCCCGACACACCCCCCGCCCCCGAGCTATTAGGCGCCCCCGGTCGCGCGAAGCTCACCCACGTTCGTTACCTTTAGCGCGTGGACAAGAAGAACGCCCTGCGCGCCGGCGCCCTGGCTGCCGGTACGACGCTGATGATGCTGCTCATGTCGTCCCCCGCGCTCGCGGTGACGCCCGACGACGGCGACGACCCCGGCCCGGGCCTCAGCGTGATCGAGACGCTCGGCCTGTTCGTCGTGGCGCCGCTCGCGCTGTTCGCGGTGATCGCCGGTCTCGTGATGGTCCTGGACGGGTCGACGGACCGTCAGCCGAAGGCCAAGGCGAAGGCCTGACCGCCTCCGCTCCGCCTGTCTCGACCCGGGTCCCGGACGTCCGCCTCACCACCGGCCGCCTCTACGAGTCGCTGCGCGAAGGCCGCTTCGTCCTCATCACCCCACGGACCGCCCTGCCCGCCTGGGGCATCGACTCCCCGTCCCGCAAGGGCCGTCTCGCCGTGGAGACCTGGGCGAGCGACCGCCGCACGACCGTCCTCGTCCGCCCCGACGGGTACGCGGCCTGGGCGGCCGACGGCACGGAGGGCGCGGACGCCGCGACGGTCGAGGCGGCGCTGACGGCGTGGCTGGGTGCCGACGCCGCGTCCTAGCGGGCCTCTCGGGCGGCGTCTCGCACGGCGCCTCGGGCGGCGCGCACGGCTTCTCGCGCGGGTTCTCGTACGGCTCCTCGGGTCGCGGTCACGACCCCGTCCCCACCACCAGCATCCTCAGCAGGCCGGCCAGTTGGCCGGCCTGTTCGTCGTTCAGGTGGGAGAGCGCCTCGGTCTGGAGGGCGAGGCCGGCGACAAGGGCGTCGTCGATCAGACGCAGTCCTTCGTCGGTGAGGGTGACCTGGAGGGCGCGGCGGTCGTGCGGGTCGGGGGAGCGGCGGAGGAGGCCCGCGCGTTCGAGTTTGTCGAGGCGGCCGGTCATACCGCCGGTGGTGAGCATGAGGGTGGCGGACAGCTCGCGGGGTGAGAGCGTGTACGGCTCGTCGGACCGCCGCAGGGTCGCCAGCACGTCGAACTCGCCGCGTGAGATCCCGAACCGCGCGTACGCCTTCTCCAGCCGGTCACCGAGTGCCCGCGAGAGCCGGTAGACGCGGCCGAACACCTCCATCGCGGTGGTGTCGAGGTCGGGCCGTGCGATCGCCCACTGGTCGATGATCACGTCGACGGGGTCGCGGAGGGGCCTGTCGGGCTCGGGGCGCGCGTTCATGGGGCGAGTATCGGATGTCGATGGGTCGGCCGCAAGAAAGTAGCTTGACGAAAAGTGGCTTAGCGCTAAGCTAATCACGAGCAAGTTAACCCGTGTGTCGATCGAGCAGGCCCTCCCGCCGCGAAGGACGCGTCCCATGACCGCGCACACCGCGAGTCGTCTCCCCCTCATCGCCCTGACCGCACTCGCCCCCCTCTCCTGGGGCACCACCTACGCCGTGACGACGGAGTTCCTGCCGGCCGACCGCCCCCTGTTCACGGGCCTGGTCCGGGCGCTCCCGGCGGGGCTGCTGCTCCTGGCCCTCTCGCGCAGGCTGCCGAGCGGGGTCTGGTGGTGGAAGGCCGCGGTGCTGGGCGCGCTGAACATCGGCGCCTTCTTCCCGCTGCTCTTCCTCTCCGCGTACCGGCTGCCGGGCGGGATGGCGGCGGTCGTCGGCTCGATCGGGCCACTGTTCGTCGCGGGCCTGGCGACCGTGCTGCTGGGGGAGCGGCCGACCGTACGCACGCTGCTCACCGGGATCGCCGCGGCCCTCGGCGTCAGCCTGGTCGTACTGAAGGCGGCGGGCGCGCTGGACCCGGTCGGGCTGCTCGCGGCGCTCGCCTCCACCGCCTCCATGTCCACCGGCACGGTCCTCACCAAGCGGTGGGGCCGCCCGGCCGGCGTCGGCCCCCTCGCCCTCACCGGATGGCAACTGACCGCGGGCGGCCTCCTGATCGCCCCGCTCGCCCTCCTCGTGGAGGGCGCGCCCCCGGCCCTGGACACCCGGGCGGTCGGCGGCTACCTCTATCTGGCCCTCGCCAACACCGCCGTCTCCTACTGGCTCTGGTTCCGGGGCATCGGCCGTCTCTCCGCCACCCAGGTCACCTTCCTCGGCCCCCTCTCCCCCCTCACCGCGGCCGTCGTCGGCTGGGCGGCCCTCGGCCAGTCCCTCACGCCCCTCCAACTCCTCGGCATGACCATCGCCTTCGGCGCGACGGTCCTGGGCCAGCTCCAGCCGCGCACACCGACGCCGACGCGCCGGCCGCGGGGAGGGCCGCGGGGTGCAGCGCGGCAGCGGACGTCAACCGTCTAGGGGGCGCCCGTCCAGCAGGGGAAAGGGGCGCACGGGAAAGGGGCGCCCGGTCACCGGGCGCCCCTTCACGTCGTACGCCGTCCGGCCGCCCCGGCGTCGTACGGTCTGTCCTTCGCTATGCCGTGGTCGCCGCCGCGTCCGCGGCCTGGGCACTGAGGGCCCGCTCCACGCCCGAGCGGGACTCCGAGACCAGGCGGCGCAGGGCCGCGTTGGGCTCGGCGGTGGCCAGCCAGGTGTCCGTCCTGTGCAGGGTGTCGGCCGAGACCTGGACGGTCGGGTAGAGACCGACCGCGATCTGCTGGGCGATCTCGTGGGAGCGGGACTCCCAGATCTCCTTCACCACCTCGAAGTACCTGTCGGTGTAGGCGGCGAGAAGGTCGCGCTGGTCGGTCTGGACGAAGCCGCCGATGACCGCTTCCTGGAGCGCGTTGGGCAGCTTGTCCGACTCGATGACCTGGGACCAGGCCTCGGCCTTGGCCTCGGGGGTCGGGCGGGAGGCGCGGGCGGTGGCGGCGTGGCGTTCGCCGGCGGCCGTCCTGTCGCGCTCGTACTCGCCGGCGATCTCCGCCTCGTCGTAGCGGCCCACCGCCGCGAGCCGCTGGACGAAGGACCAGCGCAGCTCGGTGTCGACGGCCAGGCCCTCGATCGTCTGCGTGCCCTCCAGCAGGGCCTCCAGGAGGTCCAGTTGCTCGGGGGTGCGGGCGGTCGCGGCGAACGCGCGGGCCCAGGCCAGCTGGTGGTCGGAGGCGGCCTCCGCGGCGCGCAGATGCGCGAGCGTGGCGTCCGTCCAGCGGGTCAGCAGCGCCTCGCGGGTCGTCGGGTCGGCGTACAGCTCGATCGCCAGCTTCACCTGACGGTGCAGGGACTGCACGACACCGATGTCGGACTCCTTGCCGATGCCCGACAGGACGAGGGACAGGTAGTCGCGGGTCGCCAGCTCCGCGTCACGTGTCATGTCCCAGGCCGAGGCCCAGCACAGCGCGCGGGGGAGGGAGGCCTCGAAGTCGCCGAGGTGCTCGGTGACGAACGCGAGCGACTGCTCGTCCAGGCGGACCTTCGCGTACGAGAGGTCGTCGTCGTTGAGGAGCACGACCGCGGGACGGCGCCTGCCCACCAGCTGCGGCACAGCGGTCAGTTCGCCGTCGACGTCCAGCTCGATCCGCTCGTCACGGATCAGCTTGCCGCTGGTCTCGTCCAGTTCGTACAGGCCGACCGCGATGCGGTGCGGGCGGAGTGTCGGCTCGCCCTTCGCGCCCGCGGGCAGCGCCGGGGCCTCCTGGCGGATCGCGAAGGAGGTGACCACACCGTGCTCGTCCGTCCCGATCTCGGGGCGCAGGACGTTGATGCCCGCCGTCTCCAGCCACGACTTCGACCAGGCCTTCAGATCACGGCCGGAGGTCTCCTCCAGGGAGCCCAGCAGGTCGGACAGGCGCGTGTTGCCGTACGCGTGCGCCTTGAAATAGGCCTGCACGCCCCGGAAGAACTCGTCCTGGCCGACGTACGCGACGAGCTGCTTCAGGACGGAAGCCCCCTTCGCGTACGTGATGCCGTCGAAGTTGACGAGCACGTCGTCCAGGTCGCGGATCTCCGCCATGATCGGGTGCGTGGACGGCAGCTGGTCCTGCCGGTACGCCCAGGTCTTCATGGAGTTGGCGAACGTGGTCCAGGAGTGCGGCCACCGGGAACCGGGCGCGTCGGCCTGGCAGGCGATGGACGTGTACGTCGCGAACGACTCGTTCAGCCAGAGGTCGTTCCACCACTCCATGGTGACCAGGTCGCCGAACCACATGTGGGCCAGCTCGTGGAGGATGGTCTCGGCCCGGACCTCGTACGCGGCGTCCGTCACCTTCGAGCGGAAGACGTACTGGTCGCGGATGGTCACCGCGCCCGCGTTCTCCATCGCGCCCGCGTTGAACTCCGGCACGAACAGCTGGTCGTACTTCTTGAACGGGTACGCGTAGTCGAACTTCTCCTGGAACCAGTCGAAGCCCTGCCGGGTGACCTCGAAGATCGCGTCGGAGTCCAGGTGTTCGGCGAGGGACGGACGGCAGTAGATGCCGAGCGGCACGCTCTGCCCGTCCTTCTCGTACACGCTGTGCACGGAGTGGTACGGGCCGACGATGAGGGCCGTGATGTACGTCGAGATACGGGGCGTCGGCTCGAAGACCCAGACGTCGTCCTTGGGCTCCGGTGTCGGCGAGTTGGAGATGACGGTCCAGCCGGTCGGGGCCTTCACCGTGAACTGGAAGGTCGCCTTCAGGTCCGGCTGCTCGAAGCTCGCGAAGACACGGCGGGCGTCGGGGACCTCGAACTGGGTGTACAGATACGCCTGGTCGTCGACCGGGTCGACGAACCGGTGCAGGCCCTCACCCGTGTTGGTGTACGCGGCGTCGGCCACGACCCTCAGGATGTTGCGGCCCTGCAGCAGGCCGGGGAGAGCGATCCGGGAGTCCGTGAAGACCTCCGCCGGGTCCAGCGCGTCGCCGTTGAGGGTCACCTCGTGGACGGTCGGGGCCACCAGGTCGATGAAGGACGCCGCGCCGTTCTCGACGACGTCGAAGCGCACCGTGGTCACGGACCGGTAGGTGCCGCCCTCCTGCGCGCCGGAGAGGTCGAGATCGATCTCGTACGAGTCGACGCTGAGCAGCGCCGCCCGCTGCTGAGCCTCGTCGCGGGTCAGGTTTGTGCCAGGCACGCGGTCATCTCCTCGGTATGTGTGGGTTGCGCCATCCTTCCATGGCACCGGCGGAGAACGCGATGTCCGTTTCCCGCCGGTGAACGGGCCGTGCGCGCGCGAGCCTGGGGCACATGACCACGCATACGACAACCACGTACATCCCACGCCCCATTGACCCGGAGGCGCTGACGGAACTCCGCTCGGCCGACGACTCGGGGCGCTCGCGCGAGCCGTTCAAGGACGACGAGGGCGGCGCGCCGCTGCGCTGTTGTCTGCGGCGCGGTGAACCCGGGGAGCGGATCGTCCTGGTGTCCTACGCGCCCCTCCGGCGCTGGGCGGCGCGGACGGGTGCCGATCCGGGGGCGTACGACGAGCAGGGGCCCGTCTTCGTCCATGCCGAGGCATGCCCGGGTCCGGTCGGTGACGGTCACCCGTTCGGCAACGCCCACCGGACGGTTCGCCGCTACTCCGCCGACGGACGCATTCTCGGCGGACGGCTGGTCGAGGAGCCCGAGGGACCCGAGGGCTTCGACGCCGCCTTCGCCGAGGCCTTCGCGGACCCCGACGTCGCACTCGTGCAGGTGCGGGCCGTCGAGTACGGCTGTTTCCTGTACGAGGTGCGACGGCCGTGACGCCGACGGGGCGGCCACCCCTCGCAAGGTGACCGCCCCGTCCGCCCGTGCCCCGTGCCTACTTCTCGTTCAGCTCCGCCGCCACCAGCTCCGCGATCTGCACCGCGTTGAGCGCCGCGCCCTTGCGGAGGTTGTCGTTGGAGACGAAGAGGGCGAGGCCGTTGTCGACGGTCTCGTCGGCGCGCAGGCGGCCCACGAAGGAGGCGTCCTGGCCGGCGGCCTGCAGGGGGGTCGGGATGTCGGAGAGGGTGACGCCGGGGGCGCCGGCCAGCAGCTCCGTCGCGCGCTCCACGGAGATCGGGCGCGCGAAGCGGGCGTTGACCTGGAGGGAGTGGCCGGAGAAGACCGGGACGCGGACGCAGGTGCCGGAGACCTTGAGCCCGGGGATCTCCAGGATCTTGCGGGACTCGTGGCGGAGCTTCTGCTCCTCGTCCGTCTCGTGCAGACCGTCGTCGACGATCGAACCGGCGAGCGGGACGACGTTGAAGGCGATGGGCCGCTGGTAGACGCCCGGCTCGGGGAAGTCGACCGCCGAGCCGTCGTGCGTCAGCTTGTCCGCGTCCGCCGCGACCTTCTGGACCTGGCCGTGCAGCTCCGCGACGACCGCGACGCCGGAGCCGGACACCGCCTGGTAGGTGGCGACGACCAGCGCTTCGAGGCCCGCCTCGTCGTGCAGGGGACGCAGCACCGGCATCGCGGCCATCGTCGTGCAGTTCGGGTTGGCGATGATGCCCTTGGGGCGGTCGGCGATCGCGTGCGGGTTCACCTCGGAGACGACCAGCGGGACCTCGGGGTCGCGGCGCCACGCGGAGGAGTTGTCGATCACGACCGCGCCCTGGGACGCCACCTTCTCGGCCAGCGCCTTCGAGGTCGCGCCGCCCGCGGAGAACAGGACGATGTCGAGGCCGGAGTAGTCGGCGGTCGCCGCGTCCTCGACCGTCACGCCGTCGACGACCGAACCGGCCGAGCGGGCGGACGCGAACAGGCGCAGCTCGCTCGTCGGGAAGTCCCGGTCCTTGAGGATCCTGCGCATGACCGTGCCGACCTGACCGGTGGCTCCGACGATTCCGACCCTCACGGCGACTCCTTTTACGTGGCTTGTGTGTGTCTGCGGCATGGCCGAGGCGTTTCCATCATGCGGTCAGGCCGGGCCCGCCTGTCCAATCGTTTGACCAGGACGCTCGACGGACAGGCCACGAGCGGCCCCGGCACCGGAGCCGCTTCTTTGGCCGTCACCCCGGCTGAGCTGGAGAAATTCGCCCTACGGTGGCCCCGTACCGCAAGCTGTGCTGCCCCGACCCTGCCCACGGCACCCGGGTGCACGCGAAGGTGTGACGTACGCCTCTGCGCTCCGCCGGGAAAGTCGGGCCGAACCCTTCGAACGTTTCGGCCCGTGTCGGCGTCGTAGGGGAAACGCGGGAGGGGAGGGGGGACTGTGCTGCGCAGAAAGGCGCGCCACGTCGAGGGGGTCGTCGAGGGGGTCCAGGAGGCCGACGACCCACTGGACACGGCCCAGGAGCGGCGGGTGCGGGCGGTGCTCGCGCTCGGCGGTGTGCCGCAGTCGGACCTGCTGGACGGGGTACAGCAGGTACGGCTGCGGCTGCTGGAGCGGGCCGCGAGCGGCCGTGAGGCGCCGCGGGACGTGTCCGCGTGGGCGGCGGTGGTCGCGTCGAACCTGGCGATGGACTGGCACCGCGCCAAGCGGCGCCAGGAGCGTCTGGGGGAGCGCCTGGCCTCGCTGCGGCAGCCTGCGGCGCACCCCTCCGGCGAGGACTCCAGCGTGCTCTCGCTCGCCGTCGCCCGAGGCCTGGACGAACTGCCCGACGCCCTGCGTCAGGTGCTCGTCCTGCGCTTCTACGCCGACCTGCCGGTGCGCGGGATCGCCGATGAACTCGGCATCCCCGAGGGCACGGTCAAGAGCAGGCTCCACTCGGCGGTCCGCGCCCTGCGCACCCGCCTGCACGAGGACGAGGTGGTGTGACGTGGCCGCCCGGGACGACAGCAGGCGCGACGCCGAGTACGACGACATCGCGCACGACGACATCGCGCGAGGGGACGGCGAGCACGACGACCTCGCCCTCGGTGACGGCACCGAGCGCGTCGGGCCCGAGCGCGTCGGGTCCGCGCAGGACGGCGCCAGGCAGCACGACGACGGCGCCCGGCGTCATGACGACGTCGGTCACGACGGCTCCGTCTATGCCGGCATGGACGCGTTGATGGCCGCCCTTCTCGACGAACCGCTGCCCGAAGAGGCCCTGCGTGACGCCGAGTTCGTGGCATCGCGGGACGCGGCCGCCGCCGACATCGCGCTGCTGAGAGAGCAGCTGGGGCTGATCGGTGAGGCGCTGGCGGTGACGGGTGAGGACGCGGTGGCCGGGGTCCCGCCGGGGCGACCCGTGGCCGCGCGGCCGGGGGACGCGGC
>NZ_LRTR01000385.1 GCF_001550375.1 Streptomyces europaeiscabiei
CTGCGGCCGGAGACCGACGCCCACGCCGCCACCGCCGCCGACCGGGCCGCGGCCACCGAGGTCCCCCTGGCGAACCTCTCGAACAGAGCGGCCCCGGCCGCGCCCCTCGCCCCGTACACACGAGGCACGACCCTCGCCTCGGTGGCCACCCCGAGGGGCGCCTCCGGCTACCGTCGCCTCGGCGCCGGCCCGGCCTGGGCGCGGGTCGTACGCGGCGACCTGGCGACCCCCAAGTCCGGCCGTGAGAAGCGCCGGACGGCGCTGGCGTCCTTCGTGCAGTTCACCGACCTGCACGTGGTGGACGTCCAGCACCCGCTGCGCTACGAGTACCTGCGCTCCCAGACCGCGAGCGCCTGGCGTCCACAGGAGGCGCTGTCCGTGGCCGGCGCGGTCTCGCTCGTCGAGCGGGTGAACGCGCTGCGGGGAGCCCCGGTGACCGGCTCCCCCCTCCACTTCGTCATGACGACCGGCGACAACACCGACAACAACTCCAAAACGGAACTGGACTGGTTCCTGAAGGTGATGAGCGGCGGCCGTGTCACCCCCAACTCCGGTGACCCGCGCCGCTACGAGGGCGTCCAGGACAGCGGCCTCAAGCTCTACTGGCAGCCGGACGCGGCCCTGCGCGACGCCGACAAGCAGCTCGGCTTCCCCCGCCTGAACGGCTTCCTGGCCGCCGCGATCCGAGAGGTCAACAGCCCCGGACTGAACGTCCCCTGGTACTCCACGGTCGGCAACCACGACTCCCTCCCCGGCGGCTGCTACGCCCCCGGGGACTCCTACTTCGCCGACTTCGCGGTCGGCGGCAGGAAGCTGATGACGCTGGACGAGCGGGTCGGCAAGGCCCTCTGGGACAACGTCAAGAGCGGCGGCGACCCCCGGGGCGCCGAGTGGAAGGCCATCCTCAAGGCCCAGGCGAAGAAGATGCGGTCGGTCACCCCGGACGAGGGCCGCGCCCCCTTCACCCCGCGGGAGTACCTGAAGGCCCACCTGGACCCGGCCCACACGGGCCCCGGCCCGGTCGGCCACGGCTACTCGCAGGCCAACCTGGACGCCCGCACCCAGTACTACGCCTTCCGCGTCGCCGACGACGTCATCGGCATCAGCCTCGACTCCACCGACCCCGGCGGCCACTACGAGGGCTCACTCGGCACGGCCCAACTCAAGTGGCTGGAGCGTACGTTGAAAGAGGCGGCCAAGAGCGGTTCGTACGCCGTCGTCTTCAGCCACCACACCAGCGCGTCGATGCGGAACCTCCGCAAGGACCCCTCCCGCCCCGGCGAGGCCCGCCACGGAGGTGACGAGGTGCTGTCCCTGCTCGGCCGCCAGCGCAACGTTCTGGCCTGGGTGAACGGCCACAGCCACCGCAACCGCATCACCCCGCACGGGTCCGCGAGCGGGGGCTCCTTCTGGGAGATCTCCACGGCCTCCCACATCGACTTCCCCCAACTCGCCCGCGTCATCGAGCTGGTGGACAACAAGGACGGCACGATCTCCCTCTTCACCACCCTGATCGAATCGGCCGCCCCGCACTCCACCGACTTCACGGACCTCTCGCAGACCGGCCTCGCCGCCCTCTACCGCGAGCTGTCCTACAACGCCCCGGGCCGCCGCGACACGCTCACCGGCACGCCCGGCGACCGCAACGCGGAGCTCGTCCTGCGGAAGGGCTAGAAACGGCTCAACCGAATCGCCCCGCTCAACCCCGGCGCGTACCGCCCATGTCCCCCTGCCCGACCGGCCGTTCTCGGAGTCGCCGAGAATGTCGGGCGAAGGGGGAGATCGACATGTCAGTACGCGCGGGCCGACGTACGGCCCTGATGGCCGCCAC
>NZ_LRTR01000386.1 GCF_001550375.1 Streptomyces europaeiscabiei
GGCCCCCACCGCCGTGACCGCCGCGGTGGCGCTGGCCGCCCCGGCGGTGGCGGCCGTACCCACCGGGGCCTCGGCGGGAGGCGACCACCGCGCCACCCGGAAGGCGATGGACGCCAACGTCAAGGACGGGGTCGTCGGCATCACCGTCCAGGCGAAGGACGAACACGGCGTCTGGAAGGCCACCTCGGGGGTCGGCGACCAGAAGACGGGCGAACCGCGTTCCGCCCGCGACCACTTCCGCGTCGGCAGCATCACGAAGACCTTCGTCTCCACCGTGCTCCTCCAGCTGGAGGCGGAGGGCAGACTGTCCCTGGACGACAAGGTCGACACGTGGCTGCCGGGCGTGGTGCGCGGCAAGGGCCACGACGGCCGCAGGATGACGCTCCGCCAACTCCTCAACCACACCAGCGGAATCGCCGACTACACCTCGGACAAGCAGTTCGTGAAGGATGTCTTTCTCGCGGAGGGCTTCTTCGAGAACCGCTACCGCACCTGGAGCCCGCGGGAACTGGTCGGCATCGCCATGAAGCACGAGCCGGACTTCGCCCCCGGCGCCGACTGGAGCTACTCCAACACCAACTACGTGCTCGCCGGCATGGTGATCGAGAAGGCCACGGGCCACTCGTACGGCCACGAGATCCGCGCCCGCGTCATCGAACCCCTCGGCCTGCGCGACACGAAGGTCCCCGACACCGTCCCCACCCTCCCGGGCCCGCACAGCCGTGCCTACTCCAAGCTGGCGGAGACGACGGACGGCAGGACGTACGACGTCACGAAGTTCAACCCCTCCTTGGCCGGCGCGGCGGGCGGGATGGTCTCCGACGCCGACGACCTCAACCGCTTCATCTCCGCCCTCCTGCGCGGCAAGCTCCTTCCCGAGAAGCAGCTGGCCGAGATGAAGAACGTCATCCCCGTCGACGGCGAACGCGGCGGCTACGGCCTCGGCCTCATCACCTACAAGCTCTCCTGCGGCGTCCGGCTCTGGGGCCACAGTGGCGGCATCCACGGCTCCCTCTCCGAAACCGCCACCACGGCCGACGGCCGCCACACCCTCACCTACAACTTCAACAGCGACTGGGCGGGCGACAGTCTGCCGATCATGGAGGCGGAGTTCTGCGGGAAGTAGAACCACGGTCGGGGAGTACACGGCGCAGCCCAGGGCGCCCTGGGAACGGACGAGGAGGGGCCGCCGAACGCTCGGCGGCCCCTCCTCTCCCCTCCTGCCGGTCACCGGCCTTGCCGGTCGGCTACCCGGTCACCGCGGCAGTACCACCACGTACGCCGCCGGATCGCGGTCGCACGACGCCATCAACGCGGTGCGGACCACGGCCGCCTGCTGCTCCAGCGAATCGCGCAGCTTCCTGGGGGTGATGTGGACGACGGTGATGCCGAGCCGTTCCAACATCTCGCGCTTGCGGGCGTACTCGGACCACAGCGCGTCGTCCTCCTGGCGCGGGGCGCGGGTGTCCAGCTCGACCGCGACGGCCTGCTCCGGCCAGTACGCGTCGAGACCGCCGAGGTGGGGGCCGCCGGGCAGACGGAGGTCGACGTTCCAGACCGGGTCGGGCAGGGCGTACTCGCGGACCATCCGGTACAGCTGGTCCTCCGCGACCGCCCGTCCCTCGGCGAGCAGCGACTCCACCGCGTCGGCGACATGCGGACGGTTCAGCAGCCGCGCCTGCGTCAACTCCCCTACGACGGCGGCAGCCTCGGTGTGGCCGCCGCACACGGCCTCCGTCAGCAGCCGGCGTACGGCGCCCGCGTCGGCGAGTTCCGCGACCGCGTCGGCGAGAGCGCGCGGCACCGGGGCGACGGGCAGGCCGGTCACGTACGACGGGGTCGGCAGGGCCGGGGTGCGGACGATCCGCGCGCAGCCCGCGGTCCGCAGCCGGCGCATACGCGGGACCAGGACGTCGATCGCGTCGAGGGAGGGGAGCGGGGGAGCGGACGTGAACCCGTGCAGGGTCAGGGCGGCCAGGCCCGTGATCACCGCGTCCGGGTAGCGGGACGCCGGGCGGGGCTCGTCGGCGTTCGGCTGCGCGGGTACGCCGACGGCTCCCGCGGACCCGGCGGCCGTCTCGCGGAACGGGGAGCGCGCCGCGTACGACAGCACCGCGTGCAGCCGCTCCTCGGAGGTGGGCGGGCCCGGGTGCAGCAGGAACACGCCCGGCAGGATCTGCTGCCAGGAGCCACCGGGCCGGCACTGCTCGTTCGTCTCGGCCGCGGTGACACCCTGCGCGCGCAACTGCGCGGCCGTCAGCACCCGGCGCGTGGCGTCCGAGAGACGACGGAGGGGGCGGGGGGAGAGCGGGGTGTTGTGGGTCATGACCCGGAGGTTCCCGCTCCGGGGCCGCCCATGAACCGCTGTTACACGCTCGTCGACAAATCCGGACAAGACCACACTAAAGTACGTGCGTTCGACTGCCGATACCCGCTGGTCCGTACGGGGATCAGAAAAGGTTACGGCTCCGATTACCCGAATTCGGTAACCCCGAACCGGGATGCCGCTTCGCCCGTTTCCTACCCCGCTGCGGGCAGTCGTGCCGCCGGGGCGGTACGGGTGGGCGCAGCGGCACATCGTGGCGCCGAGTTGCGCACCCGTCCCCCGCCCAGCGGCACTCGCCGGGTGCGCAACACGTGAAAGCTCAGCGGCGGTTAACCCGCCGCCCCGGCCCCCGCCGCCGCGTCACACGCCTGTCCCCGCAGCCCCCGGGCCAGATCGTCCCGGGCCTCCAGCACCAGCCTCCGCAACGCCGGTGCCGCCCCCTCGTGCGAGGCGAGCCACGCGTCCGTCGCGTCCAACGTCCCCTGGGAATCCTGCAGCGACGGGAACAAGCCCCGCACCACGTCCATCCCGATCTGGATCGACCGCTCGGCCCACACCCGCTCGATCACCTCGAAGTACTTGGCGGCGTACGGCGCCACCAACTCCCGCTGGGACGGCCGGGTGAACCCCGTGATCGTCGCCTCGACCAACGCGTTGGACAGCGTGTCCGACTCCACGACCGACGCCCACGCCTGCGCCTTGACCGCCGCGGACGGCCGCGCCGCCAGACAGCGCACCTGGTGCCGCTTCCCGGAAGCGGTGTCGTCCCGCGCCAACTCCGCGGCCAGTACCCTCTCGTCGGCGACCCCGTGCGTTGCCAGCGGCTCCAGGAAGGCCCATCGCAGCTCCTGGTCGACGTCCAGCCCGTCGACGTTCTCGGTCCCGGCCAACAGCCCCCGCAGCACCGCCAGATCGCCCTCGCCCGAGGCGACCGAGGCGAGGAAACGGGCCCACGTCAGCTGGTGCTGACTGCCCGCCTCGGCCGCCCGCAGCTCACGCAACGCACCCTCCGCCAGCAGCCGGCCCCCGGCCTCCCGCCACTGAGGCGCCGCGTAGTGCGTGAGCGCCGAACCGGCCCACGCGTGCAGCATCTGCAGCACCCCGATGTCGGACTCCCGCCCCGCGAACCGCAGCACGAGGTCGACGAAGTCCCGCGCCGGCAGCAGCGCGTCCCGCGTCAGGTTCCACAGCGCCGACCAGCACAGCGCCCGGGCCAGCGGGTCGGAGACGTCCCCGAGCCCGGCCCGCAGCGTGTCCAGCGACCCCGCGTCGAACCGGATCTTGCAGTACGTCAGGTCGTCGTCGTTGACCAGCACCAGCTCGGGCGCCTCGGCCCCGGCCAGCTCGCCCACGACCGTACGCGGGCCGTCCACATCGACCTCGGCCCGCGCGTACCGCTCCAGCGCGCCGTCCTCGCCGTTGCGCCGGTACAGGCCGATCGCCACCCGGTGCGGCCGTAGTTCGGGGTGCGACTCGGCCGCCTCCTGCACCACGGCCAGCTCGTCGATCCGGCCATCGGCGTCGAGAAGCACCTGCGGAGTGAGGGAGTTGACCCCCGCCGTCTGGAGCCACGCCCGCGACCAGGACACCATGTCCCGCCCGCTGGTCTCCTCGAGCACCGACAGCAGGTCGCCCAGCTTCGTGTTGCCGTACGCGTTCCGCTTGAAGTAGCGCCGGGCGCCCTCCAGGAAGGCCTCGCGCCCCACGTACGCCACCAACTGCTTGAGCACGGAGGCGCCCTTGGCGTACGTGATGCCGTCGAAGTTGAGCTTCGCGTCCTCCAGGTCACGGATGTCGGCCGTGACCGGGTGGGTGGAGGGCAGCTGGTCGGCGCGGTACGCCCAGGACTTGCGGTTGTTGGCGAAGGTGACCCAGCCGTTGGTGAAGCGGGTCGCCTCGACCATCGAGAAGGACCCCATGAAGTCGGCGAAGGACTCCTTCAGCCACAGGTCGTCCCACCACACCATGGTCACGAGGTCGCCGAACCACATGTGCGCCATCTCGTGCAGGACGACGTTCGCCCGCCGCTCGTACGACGCCCGCGTGACCTTGCCCCGGAAGATGAACTCCTCGCGGAACGTGACGAGCCCCGGGTTCTCCATCGCGCCGAGGTTGTACTCGGGCACGAACGCCTGGTCGTACTTCCCGAACGGGTACGGGTAGTCGAAGTGGTCGTGGAAGAAGTCCAGGCCCTGCTTGGTGATCAGGAAGACGTCGTCGGAGTCGAAGTAGGGGGCGAGACCCTTGCGGCACATCGCGCCGAGGGGGATCTCCAGCCGCGTACCGTCCTCGAAGACCCGCTCGTAGGTGTCCGTCACGTAGTGGTACGGGCCCGCGACGACCGCCGTGATGTATGTCGAGATCGGCTTCGTCTCCGCGAACCGCCACACCCCGTCCGTCTGCTCGCCGACCCCGTTGCTCCACACGACCCACCCCTCGGGCGCGCGCACCTCGAAGCGGAAGGGAGCCTTGAGGTCCGGCTGCTCGAAGTTCGCGAAGACCCGGCGGGAGTCCGCCGGCTCGTACTGGGTGTAGAGATAGACCTCGCCGTCCTCGGGGTCGACGAAGCGGTGCAGGCCCTCGCCGGTGCGGGAGTAGGCGCACCGGGCGTCGACCACCAGCTCGTTCTCGGCGGCCAGGTCGTCGAGGGTGATCCGGGAGCCGTCGAAGACCTCGCTCGGGTCGAGGTCCTTTCCGTTGAGGGAGACGGCCGTCACACTCGGCGCGATCAGATCGGCGAAGCTGCCGGCGCCCGGGTCGGCGCAGCGGAAGCGGATCGTCGTCACCGAGCGGAAGGTGCGCGGCTCGCCACCGTGGCCACCCGCGTCGCCGACGGCTGACCGCAGGTCGAGGGAGACCTCGTAACCGTCGACGGACAGCAGTGCGGCCCGTTCCTGGGCCTCGTCACGGGACAGATTCTCACCGGGCACGGGCGGCACTCCCTAGGGGTGGTGTTCAGGTGGTGTTCAGTATGCGGACAGGCCCGATCCTGTCATGCGCGTCCGAGGGCGGGCAGGTGGGAATGCGACGCCCGGCCGTCGGTGTTGGCAGCTGAAGCGACTTCCCATGCGAACGGCCTTCCGAACTCTCGTCCGAGGAGAACCATGTCCGAGCAGACCTCCGGCAAGACCCCCGTCGACTTCTGGTTCGACCCCCTGTGCCCGTGGGCCTGGATGACCTCGCGATGGGTCCTGGAGGTGGAGAAGGTCCGGGACATCGAGGTCCGCTGGCATGTGATGAGCCTCGCGGTGCTGAACGAGCCCAAGATCGACGACCTGCCCGAGGAGTACCGCGAGCTGCTGGCCACCAAGGCCTGGGGCCCGGTACGGATCGTCATAGCCGCCCAGCAGGAGCACGGCGCCAAGGTCCTCGGTGACCTCTACACCGCGATCGGCACCCGTGCGCACAACCAGGGCCTGGGCATAGAGAAGGACGTCGTCGCCGCCGCGGTGGCCGAGGTCGGGCTGCCCGAGTCCCTCATGGAGCACTGGGACTCCACCCCTTACGAGGCCGAGCTGCGCGCCTCCCACAAGGAGGGCATCGACAAGGTCGGCCAGGACGTCGGCACCCCCGTCATCGCCGTCCCCGGCGCCGACGGCGAGCAGATAGCCTTCTTCGGTCCGGTCGTCACCCCCGCCCCGAAGGGCGAGGAGGCCGCCAAGCTCTGGGACGGCACCCTCCTGGTCGCCTCGGTCCCCGGCTTCTACGAACTCAAGCGCACCCGCACCAAGGGCCCGGACTTCAGCAACCTGGTCTGACCGGCCGGGTCACCTGAAGGACTCGGGGAGGGTCAGCCCCTCGCTCTGGTTGCCCCACGGCTGCACGAACAGGCAGCGGCCCTTCTCGCCGTGGTTGCCGCAGCGCCACCAGCCGGCCGGGTGCTTCCCCAGGGACTCGAGGTGCTGCCGCACTTCCTTGTCGGCCTCGTGGAACGGCAGGGGCTTGCTTCCTCCACAGGGCGGGCAGTGCTTGTAGCTCGTCGACATGCGACCTCCCGGTCCGGTCGGCCGGATCGGGAATCCGGCCGGAAATCGGGATCATAGGGCGAAAGTTCAGGAAACCGTCAGACCGGAACGCGCCCCGCCGGTGGCGTTTTCCGGTCCCCGGACGACGAGAACCCCCGCGAGTCACGTCCTCGCGGGGGTTCTGCCTCTTTCTGCCTGCCCGGTGAAGGTTGAGAAGACGATCACGAGCAGGACATCTCGGCGGGGTCTGCTCAGGGGGCCAGCAGCAGCACGTCCGCGCGGGACTTGGCGGCCTCGTGACGGCGGGACACGTCCTGCCAGTTGACGACGGCCCACATGGCGTCGATGAAGTCGACCTTCTGGTTCTTGTACTGCAGGTAGAAGGCGTGCTCCCAGGCGTCGAAGACGAGGATCGGGGTGGTGCCCTGGCCGACGTTGCCCTGGTGGTCGTAGACCTGCTCCACGATGAGACGCCCGCTGAGCGGCTCGTACGCCAGCACGCCCCAGCCGGAGCCCTGGGTTGTGGCGGAGGCCTTGGTCAGCTGGGCCTTGAAGCCCGCGAACGAACCGAAGGACTCGGTGATGGCGTCCGCCAGCTCGCCCACGCCGTCGGCGGCCAGCGGCTCACCGCCGCCGTCGCCGGTCATGTTCTGCCAGTAGATGGAGTGCAGGATATGGCCGGAGAGATGGAAGGCCAGGTTCTTCTCCAGGCCGTTGATCGCGCCCCACGTCTCCTTGTCGCGCGCCTCCGCGAGCTGGTCGAGCGTGTCGTTGGCTCCCTTGACGTACGCCGCGTGGTGCTTGTCGTGGTGCAGCTCGATGATCTCGGGGCTGATCACGGGCGCGAGCGCGGCGTAGTCGTACGGCAGTTCGGGAAGCGTGTAGACGGGCATGGGGGTCCCCTCCGACCTCTTATTGCAAAGTACTTGCAAGTGCACGCTAGCAGCAAGAGACTGGTGGGGCGTGCTCGGCACGCGAAAGGGCCCTCGCGCGAACCGACCGTCCGTCCTCCGCGCGAGGGCCCTGAAGCATGCGAGGTGTGTCAGCGGGCGGCGCGCGCCCCCTGCCGGGCACGTCCGGGCGCCGCCAGGAACAGCGCCGTCCCGCCCGACCGGTACGACCGCGTCCGCGTCCCGGCTCCCGGGCCGTCAGGACGAAGACGCGTCAGTACCCGGAACGACCGGCCGACCACGAAGCTCGCCCCATGGACCGATGGCGTGTGCGGCGGGGTTCGAGAAGGAGCCCGAAGAGGCGTGCGCGGTGCACATCTCGCCGAGCGTCCGCATCACCGCCATGGCGAGGAGCCCGAGCGGGTGTGGACGACGACGATCGACGGCCCGGAGGACGCCCACCACGTCGGACAGCCCCTCCGTGGCTGTGGCTACGGAAGGGCTGTCCGCTTTCCGGACGCGTCGGGCGCCGGCTGTGCCCGCGCCGCACGGGCCCTGCCGGGGCCGCCGCCCGGCTCCGGGGCGACGGGGTCAGGCCGCCACGGGCACGCGCTGCGAGGCCACGGACGTGTAGTGCGAGGCGTCCCCCTCGACCGAGTGGCTCTCCGTGCCCTCGATGCCCGCCGGCACGTCACCGGCGACGGTCACCCGGTGCAGTCGGCGCGGCAGGCCGTCGTAGTTGTCGATGGCGTAGTGCTGGGTGATGCGGTTGTCGAAGACGACGAGCTGGTTCTCCGACCAGCGGTGGCGCAGTACGTTCTCCGGCCGGGTCACGTACGACTGGAGCAGGTCGAGGAGCTTGCGGGACTCGCCGAGCGACAGGCCCACGATCCGCTGCGCGAACCCGCCGATGAACAGCCCGCGTTCACCGGTCAGCGGGTGGACGCGGACCACCGGATGGACCGTGCGGTACTTGATCGAGGTGAACCGGGCGCGCTGCTCGGCCCGTTCCGCGTCGATCTCCTCGTCCGGCACCGCGTAGTCGTAGTCGTTGGTGTGCTCGGCCCACAGGCCGTCGGCCAGCCGCCGCAGCGGTTCGGGCAGGTCACGGTAGGCCGCCGCCGAGTTCGCGATCAGGGTCTCGCCGCCGTACGGCGGGATCGTGACGCTGCGCAGCGTGGTGGCCTGCGGCGGGTTGAGGACGAACGTGACGTCGGTGTGCCAGTGGTTGGCGCGCCCCCGCTCGCTGTCCACGGGCAGGACGTTCGCGGCCCCCTCGACGGCGGCAACCGTCGGGTGGGCGGTGGTGATGTCGCCGAAGTGGCGGACGAAGGCCTGGTGGGTCTCGTCGTCGAGGTTCACGTCGTCGAAGACGAGCGCCTTGTGGACGTTGAGGGCCTCGCGCAGGGCGGCGACCGTCTCCTCGTCGAGGGGTTTGGAGATGTCGACGCCGGAGACACGGGCGCCGATGTGGGCGGTGACCTTCTGGATGTCGATGGTCATGGTGTGCTTCCTTTCGGGGGCCGGGCTTTCGGGGCGGCGGGACTTCAGGGCGGCGGGACTTCGGGGATCAGACGAGGGCGGGTGCGGGCGTGTTGACGTGCTGGTTGACGGGCCTCGGCAGGCCGTAGCGGTCCCGCAGGGTCCGGCGAGGGCCGTACTCGGTGCGGAGCAGACCGCGGGCGCGCAGGATCGGGACGACGTGGTCGACGAAGGCGTCGAGGCCGGACGGCAGGACCGCGGGCATGATGTTGAAGCCGTCGGCGGCGCCCCGCGTGAACCAGGTCTCGATCTTGTCGGCGACCTGCTCGGGCGTCCCGGCGAAGGTGAGGTGCCCGCGCCCGCCGCCCAGCCGCCCGATCAGCTCCCGCACGGTGAGCCCCTCGCGCCGGGCCAGCTCGACGACGAGCGTGTAGCGGCTCTTGGCGCCCTCGATCGCACTCTCCGGCGGCAGACCGTCGGGCAGCGGCGCGTCCAACTCCAGGCTGCCCGGCTCCAGTTGCAGCAACCGCTCCAGATTGCCCACCCCGTGCGTGTACACGATGTGGTCCTCCAGGACCCGCTCGGCCGCCCGCGCCTCGGCCTCCGTCGACCCGAGTACGGGGACGATCCCGGGCAGCACCTTGATGTGTTCGGGGTCCCGGCCGACCGCCGCCGTACGGGACTTGAGGTCGGCGTAGAAGGCCTGAGCGTCCTCGATGGTCTGCTGAGCGGTGAACACGGCCTCCGCGTACCGGGCCGCGAACGCCTTGCCGTCCTCGCTCGACCCCGCCTGCACGAGCAGCGGGTAACCCTGGGGCGAGCGCGGGACGTTGAGCGGGCCTTCGACGCTGAAGTACGTCCCCCTGTGCCGGGGCGGATGGATCTTCGTGTCGTCGGCCCAGACACCGGACGCCTTGTCGGCGACGATCGCGTCGTCCTCCCAGCTGTCCCAGAGCTTCAGGGCCACGTCGAGGAACTCGGAGGCCCGCGCGTACCGCTGGGCGTGCGCCGGCTCGGCGTCGAGACCGAAGTTGCGGGCTGCCTCCGCGCCGGCGGTGGTGACGATGTTCCAGCCGGCCCGGCCGCCGCTGAGGATGTCGAGCGAGGCGAACTTGCGGGCCAGGTTGTAGGGGGAGTTGTAGGAGGTGGAGGCGGTGGCGATCAGGCCGATGTGCTGGGTCGCCGTCGCCAGGGCGGTGAGCAGGGTGAGTGGTTCCAGGGCGCCCGCCGGACGCTGGCCCACACTGCCCCACAGGTGCGGCCCGTCGGCCAGGAAGAGCGAGTCGAACGTGCCGCGCTCCGCGATCCGGGCCAGCCGCACATAGTGGTCCAGTTCGACGTGCGCGTACGGGTCGGACTCCGGCAGCCGCCACGACGCCTCGTGGTGGCCGGTGTTCATCAGGAAGGCGTTGAGGTGGAGTTGTCTCGATGTCACTGGTGGTCCTCGGGGGTCATGGGCGGTTCTGCGGCGGTCGTCCGGGGCCCGGCGGGGCGCGTCGGCGGCTTGCCGGAGGCGATGGACGGTCCTGGGGGAGTCGTCGGCGGTTCACCTGAGGTCATGGACCGGCTCCGCGGGGGCTCGTCGGTGGTTCACCGGGAGGGGATGGGCGGGCCCGCGGGAGTTGTCGGCGGTCGGGCGGAGGTCATGGGTCGGCCCGGCGGGGCTCGTCGGTGGTTCACCGGAGGGGATGGGCGGGCCCGCGGGAGTCGTCGGCGGTTCACCGGAGATCACTCGTGGTCCTCCGTCACGCCGAGCGCGGCCAGCAGCCGCTCGCGGTACTCCCCCAGCAGGGGGTCCCGGTACGAGCGCGGGTGCGGGCGGTCGATGGTCAGGTCGAGGCCGATGCGCCCCTGTTCGAGCACGAGGACGCGGTCGGCGAGCACGATCGCCTCGTCGACGTCGTGGGTGACGAGCAGGACGGAGGGCTTGTGGTGTTCCCACAGCTGCCTGAGCAGGCTGTGCATCCTGATCCGGGTGAGCGCGTCCAGGGCGCCGAACGGCTCGTCGGCCAGCAGCAGTTCGGGATCGCGGACCAGGGAGCGGGCCAGTGCCGCACGCTGGGCCTCGCCGCCGGACAGCTCGTTCGGCCAGGCGCGCTCGCGGCCCTTCAGGCCCACCTCGGCGAGGGCCTCGCGGCCCCTGGCTGCGGCCTCCTTGCCCTCCGCGCCGAGCAGCACGTTGTCGAGGACCCGGCGCCAGGGCAGCAGCCGGGAGTCCTGGAAGACGACGGACACCCGGGCCGGCGCGGTGAGCCGCCCGCTGCCCACCACCTCGTGGTCGAGCCCGGCGACCGCCCGCAGCAGCGTGCTCTTGCCGGAGCCGCTGTGCCCGAGCAGGGCCACGAACTGCCCGGCGGGGATGTCGAGGTCGATGCCGTCGAGGACCTTGCGTCCGTCGAACGACCGCGTGAGTTCCCGGAGTCGCACGGCGGGCCGAGTGGCCGTGGCCGTTCGCGGCTGCGGGGTGGCCGTCCGCGGCTGCGGGGTGGCCGTCCGCCCGGTGTTCGTCAGCTGCTCAGCGTGCGTCGCCATGACAGCACCCTCCGTTCGATGAGACGGACCGCGCTGTCGGAGATCAGGCCGAAGATCCCGTAGACGACCAGGCCGACGAGGATGACGTCGCTCTGGCCGTAGTTCTGGGCCTGGAACATCATGTAGCCGAGTCCGTTGGTGGCGTTGATCTGCTCCAGTACGACCAGGCCCAGCCAGGAGCCGGTCACCCCGAGCCGCAGGCCCACGAAGAAGCCGGGCAGCGCGCCGGGGATGACGATCTGCCGGACGAACTGCAGCCTCGACAGACCCTGCACCTCGGCGAGTTCGACGAATCGGCTGTCGATCCCGGCCAGCGCGGCATGCGTGTTGAGGTAGATGGGGATGTAGACGACGATGGCGATGATCGCGATCTTGAAGGTCTCGCCGATGCCCAGCCAGAGGATGAACAGCGGGATCAGGCCCAGCGTCGGGATCGCCCGGTTGAGCTGCACGGTCCCGTCGATCAGCGCCTCGCCGACCCGGCTGAGCCCGGAGGCCAGGGCGAGCGCGACACCGGCGGTCAGCCCGATCACGAACCCGGATCCGGCCCGCTGCAACGAGGTCGTGATGTCCGTCGTCAGGGTCCCGTCGGTCCACAGACGGACGCCCGTCTCCAGCACCGTCCAGGGCGCCGGGATCGCCGCCGGATCGAGCTGTCCGGCGGCGGAGGCGACGGCCCAGAGGGCGAGGAACAGCACCGGCCCGACGAGCCGGGAGGCGGGCAGCCGCTTGCCGGGGGAGAGACGCCGGCGCCTGCGGACCTGGGAGGTCTCCCCGACGGCCTCGACCGTGCCTACGGCGGTCGTGCCGACCGGGGCGGCACTGGTGGTCACGGCGCTCACTTCCGGTACTCCGCGGCCACGGCCTTCGCCGCGATCCCCTCGAACCGCCGGTCGAAGAGCGTGCCGACGTCGAACTTCTTCACGAAGCCACCCTCCGCCAGCAGATCCGCGGTCTCCTGCTCCCACTTGATCGCCTCGTCCCAACTGGGCGGAAAGAGCGGCTTGTTGGCGAGTTCGCTGATCGACTCCGCCTGGGCGAGGTTCAGGTTCTGGGTCTTCACGTAGAACTCCTCGTTCCAGATGTCCGGGTTCTCGTACTGCCAGACCGCGCCCTTCGCCCAGTACGGGATGTACGCGGCGACGGCGGCCACCTTCGCGGAGTCGCCCAGCACGGAGGCCGGCGCCCACAGCAGGTTGAGCAGGTCCACCACGTCGGTGGGGATCGTGCGGGCGCCCTTGGCCTTGTACTGCTGCAGATAGGCGGGCGCCTGCTGGTTGGCGAGCGGAGCGACGTCTACCTGGCCCGACTGCAGGGCCGTCAGGAACTGGTTGCTGGTGAGCGGGACGAGTTCCGCGTCGTCGTACGCGAGCCCCGCCTCCTTCAACGCCCGAAGCAGTACGACGCCCTGCGCCTGCCCCTGGGAGAAGGCGAGCCTCTTGCCCCGGAAATCCTCGACCGAGGAGATGTCGCTGCCGGGCTTGGTGGCGAAGAGATAGTTCGGCTTCCGGGTGACGTTGATCGCGACGATCTTCGCGTCGTAACCCTGGTAATGCGCCTGGATCGGTGGAATACCCGCGTTGTTGGCGACGTCCAGCGACCCCGCCCGGAAGGCGTTGATGACATCGGGTCCGGCGCCGATGTTCGCCCAACTGCTCACCTTGAAAGGAAGATCGCCGAGTTTCGCGAGCTCGAACTGCAACTCCTGCTGATTCTGGAAGGAGGCGATCTTCAGGCTCGTACCCGAGGGAACCTTGGTGGGCAGCGGCGCGTCCGCGGCCGTCCGGGCGGTGGCCGCGCTGCTGTCGGCGCAGCCGCTGAGACCGGCCGCCGCGGCCGTGACGCCGAGGAGAGAGGTGAGGAAGAGTCGCCGGTCGAAACCGGGCGCGGCGGAAGAAGACATGGGAGGACCCCCAGGGGTAAACGGTGGAAAGTGCACGAAATCCCGCACGAAATCCCGCACGGAACCCCGCGCGGAACCCAGCGCGGAATCGCGCATGGAGTCACGAACGGAATCACGATCGGAATCGTGAGCGGACGGATCCGCGCAATCGGAAGGAAAGGAAGCTGCGGAAGGAGAACTCACGCAGGAAGAAGTGCCGCGTCGGCCGGAGTGCGAGGAGCACTCCGGTACGTCAACGTGTCAGCAACAGAGGGTGCGACAACTCGTGAGCAGCATGAATACAATGTTCCCGGTCTTCGGTATTGCCTGTCAACATTCGGAGTTTCTGAATTAACCGGCCTCGGCGGAGGCAGGGAAGAGACGCGCCACGGCCCCCAGCGGATCCCGGTAGAGCACGTCCAGAGCCACCGCTCCGCCCGCCGTGGCCAGCACGGAGTCGGGGAAGCTCGTCGGCCCCACGGCCACCGCCCGGTCCGGCCCGACGGCCTCGTGCAGCGCGGCGAGGCAGTCCGCCCGGCCGACGATCCCGATCTCGGTGACGACCACGGTCTCCGGGTTCAGCACGTCGAGCAGCAACTCCGCCGCCCGCCCCACCATCCGCGCCCGCTCCACCAGTAGCCGCACGGCCACCGCGTCGCCGCCCGCCGCCGCGTCCAGCACCCGCATCGGGTTCACCCCGCCGATGACCCCGGCCGCCCGCGCCCGCCGGCACAGTGTCCGCTCGCTCAACTCGGCCTGGAGGCAGCCGGTCCGGCCGCACTCGCAGGGCTCCGTACCGCCGGGCAACGGCAGATGGGCGATCGCTCCCGCCTGCGAGCGGGGCCCGTGATGCACCTCGTCGTTGGTCGCGAACGCCGCGTCGACCATGTTGCCGACGAACAGATGCAGCACGCTCCGGCTGCCACGGGCCCGCCCGAACAACTGCTCGGCGTTGACCAAGGCCCGCGCGTGCCCGTCGACATGGACCGGCAGCCCGGTCACGGCACCGAGCATCTCGCGCACCGGCACCTCGCGCCAGCCCAGCAGCGGATGCTCGACGACGGTCCCGGACTCCCGGTCCACCCAGCCGCCGGCCGCGAAGCCGACGGCCAGGGCCCGGCAACCCGGCGCCTCGCCCAGCAGGGCCCGGAGTTCGTCGGCGGCCCGCGCCAGGACCGGGGCGGGGTCGGTGGAGCCGTGCTTCAACCGCCGCTCCACGACGACCCGTCCACGCAGGTCGAGCAGCGCGACCGTCGTGTACGGCACGGCCACATGCACCCCGCCCACCACGAACCGCGAGTCGTCCAGGTCGAGGGGTACGTGCGGGCGCCCCGCCCCCTTGGTCCGCCGGGGCGGTTCGGCCTCACGGATGAGACCCAGCCCCGCGAACCGGGCGCAGTAGTCGGTCACCGAGGCCGGTGACAGCCCGGTCACCCGGGCGATGATGCTGCGCGCCACCGGCCCGTGCTCCAGCACGGACCGCAGCACCACGCTGGCGCTGGTCCGCCGCCGGTCACTGTCGGCGACACGCGGTACGGGAGAAAGAGCGGGGCTGCGAGAGGGAGGGGAGGCGGGAGCGTGAAGGGTGGGTGCTGCCGCGGCATGGGGCATGGCGATCATCCTCGGGAACGGGTCCGACACTGCGCCGTCTCGATTGGGGCGGGGCGTGCCGGAGCCGCCTCACCCGGGACGGCGACAGGTGGCCGTGCCGACGCGTCGCAGATCGACGTAGCGACGCGACGAGAAGTACCGGGCCTGAGCAACCATGCGCTCGAAGCTAGCAAAACGACCCACCACTGCCCAGACGGCGACCGACGGGCGAGACGGCACCTGTCCACGCCGCCGACCCGATTGGCGAAACCCTACAGATCCGACGAGACGCCCCCGCAAGACCAAAGCCACCCCACCTCAGTGACCGGCGTCACGCCTTACCGGGTGTAACCCACATCCTTTGTATGAAGCCCACCAAGCCGTCGTTGCCCCCTTTGTCGAGCGCTGACGGTGTCCGGTGCGAGGGGCCTGGGATAGCGTCACCGTGTCCCCGCCGACTTCACCCGCCGGAGTGAGCCCGAACATGAGCACCGCCACCACGTCAGCCCGCCCCGGAGAGGTCCTCGCCGACCTCCTGCCCGTCGCCGGCGTCCGCGCCCGCGACATCGCGCTCGTGGTCGGCGGCGCCGCGCTCACCGGGCTCGCCGCCCAGATCTCCGTGCCCGTGCCGGGCTCCCCGGTCCCGGTCACCGGCCAGACCTTCGCCGCCCTGCTCGTCGGCACCACCCTCGGTGCGGGCCGCGGCGTCGCCGCTCTCGCCCTGTACGCGCTGGCCGGCCTGGCCGGCGTGCCGTGGTTCGCCAACGGCACCTCCGGCATCGGCGTCTCCTTCGGCTACATCCTCGGCATGATCCTCGCCGTCGCCGCAGTGGGCGCCCTCGCCCGCCGCGGCGGCGACCGCTCCACGCTGCGCATGGCCGGCACGATGCTCGTCGGCGAGGCGATCATCTACGCCGTCGGCGTCCCTTACCTCGCCGCCACCGCCGACATCAGCCTCTCCGCCGCCGTCGCGGTCGGCCTCACCCCCTTCCTGATCGGCGACGCCATCAAGGTCGTCCTGGCCATGGGGCTGCTGCCGACGGCCTGGAAGCTGCTGAAGAACTGACGCGGCGGCTCAGCCCCGCCGACCAGGCGCCGCTCAGAAAGCAGCGCCCCTTGCGAAGAGGTTCGCCGGGTCGTACTCCGACCGCACCACGGCGAGCCTCTTGCGCGTTCCGGCGTCGTACAGCCCCTCGCTCCGATCTCCGGCGCCGAACGCGAAGTTGACCGCCCGCCCCAGCGTCCAGGGCCGCACCACCTCGAACCCAGGGTCGAGGATCCGCCGGGCCGGCTCCCGTTCGGCCATCGCCACCAGCCGCAGCAGGAACCGCCCGTCGCGATACGGCACCGAGTTGGGCGCGGGCCTCGCGAGCGCCCCGCCCAACTGGTTGACCTGCACCACACACATGGCGGCCGCCTCCGGTCCGGTCCGCGCGAGCACCTCGCCCACGGCCTCGACGTCCAGCTCGCGCAGCACCGCGCTGTCCCCGTGATGGGTGTGCGGCGCCGCCGGATCACTGTGGATCGTGTGACTCTCCTCGTACGGCATCACCCGGAGCGTGTCCGCGAACACCGGCCCCGCCTGCCGCAGCGGCGCGACCAGCCGTTCCCCTTCGTCACCGTCGCCGGTGTGGGCGACCCGTACGGAGACGACGTACCGCCCGCGCAGATGCGGCGGCAGCCCCGGCACATCCGGGTACGCGACGGCCGCGAACGACGAGGTCAGGGTGTCCGGCACGGTCCGCGTCCAGTGTTCGTACGTCCGCAGCAGGGCCGCCGGGTCGACCTCGCGCCCGTCGAAGGAGAGCGAGCCGCCGTAGAGCCGGGCCACGGGCACGAGACCGATCTCCATCCCGGTGACGATCCCGAGACCGTGTCCGCCGCCGAGCAGCGCCCAGTACAGATCGGGCTCGCTGTCGCGCGTCACACGGCGCGTCCGTCCGTCCGCCGTGACCAGGTCGAGCGCCCGCACGTGATCCGCCGCGTACCCGAACTCCCGCGCCAGGATGCCCAGTCCACCGCCCAGCGTGTACCCGACGACCCCCACACCGGGCGACGACCCGTTCAGCGGGGCGAGCCCGTACGGCCCGGCCGCGGCGACGACCCGACCCCAGCGGACGCCCGCCTCGACGTGGGCGGTCCGGCCCACGGGGTCGACCCTCACCCCGTCCATCCGCCGGGTACCGACCAGCACCCCACCCTCGTACGCCCCCGCCACCCCGTGCCCGGTCGCCTGCACGCGGACCGGCAGTCCCCGCTGCGCCGCGTACGCCACCGCCGCCACCACGTCACCGACCGTGCCGGCTCCGACGGCCACGTCCGGCCGCCGCCCGAACGCGGTCTGGAATCCGGCGACTTCGTCGTCGTAACCGGCGTCGTCGGGAACCAGGACAGGACAGTCGGCCGTGCTGAGGTCTCGCGGATTCATCGGTCTCCTCCGTCACGCATCGTTCGCTCGGAGGAGACCGTGCCCGCATAACCTGACAGCTTCCGTCAGCTTTTCCCCGCTCGGTGGGTCAGGACTCCTGCCGGGCCCGCCGGTGGTTCCACCACAGGCCCGCCGCACCGGCCGAGATGAGCGCGGCACCGGCCATGCCGAGCGGCAGGACGCGGTCGGCCGGACCGGTCTGGGGCAGCTCGTCCGGCTTGTCGTCCTTCCCTCCGCCTCCACCGCCGTCGCCGTCACCGCCGCCGGGGGTGACCGGGCTGTTGTCGGTGCCGAGGAGCAGCGGGGTGGCGGGTTCGTTGGGGGACTGGTTGGTCGTGCCGAACGGGACCGGGCCCTGCTGCCAGAAGGTCTTCGAGCCGTCGGAGTTCTGGACCGGAAGACAGATCCTGCCCTGCTTGCTCAGGTCGTACGTGGCGTCGATCGCATAGGTCTTCGACTTTCCGGCCGCCAGATCGTCGATCGCGCACGCGAAACCACTGTTCGCGCCGTCGGGAAGATCCCCCGCCGGGATTGCCGAACACCCTTCGACGTTCTTGACCGTCATGCCGTCAAAACCGACCACAAGCAACCGGATTTCCCCGCTCGCCTTGCTTCCCTCGTTCTTCACGACGCCGGTGATATCCGTTTCCTCGGACTTGTTGTCGACTTTGATCTCCTTGGACAGCAGCGTCGAGAGCTTCACTCCCGCAGGTGCCGTGTCCACGGCCTTTCCGCCATGACCGCTCAATCCCCCCTCGTCGTCCGCCGACGCCGTGAAGCCGAGGATCATCACCGACGTGAACGACACGGTGAGCAGTGATCCGGCGACGGCGGCCTTACGATGAGAACTCATGTTCCATCCCCCTTGCTTCCCCCTGGCCGTGCCTGAATTCACGGCCTATGAAGAGGTACCACAAGATTTCCCAGCACTATGCTGGTGCGGCACGAAGTGTGACCAATGCGCGACTTTTTGGTTCTTCTGTGGCATGTGCGGTCAGTTGTTGAAGGGGGGCATGGGGGTGCCGGAAATAACGCGGGGCGGTGTTCCGGGTCTTATGGTGGCCGGCCGTTATCGGCTGGTCGAAAGCATCGGCCAAGGTGGAATGGGCCGGGTCTGGCGGGCCACCGACGAAATGCTCGACCGGCAGGTCGCCGTCAAGGAAATGCGTATCGACGGCCTCGACCCGGAGGACAGCCGCACCCGACGCGAGCGAACCCTGCGGGAGGCCAGGGCCACGGCCCGTATCGACCACCCCCACGTCGTACGTGTCTACGACGTGGTCGACGCGGGCGAACGGCTCTGGATCGTCATGGAACTGGTCGACGGCCGTTCCCTGGAACGGCTCGTGGCCCAGGACGGTCCCCTCGGCGTACGCGACACGGCCCGCATCGGCCTCGAACTCGTCGACGCGCTGGGCCAGGTGCACGCCCAGGGCGTCCTGCACCGCGACATCAAACCGGCCAACGTCCTCGTCAAGCGCACGGGCTCCCACCAGGTCGTCCTCACCGACTTCGGCATCGCCGCCATCCAGAACACCGAGGCCCTCACCATGGCCGGCATGCTCGTCGGCTCCCCCGACTACATGGCCCCCGAGCGGGTCTCCGGCCACCCACAGGGCCCGCCCTCCGACCTCTGGTCCCTCGGCGCCACCCTCTGCGCCGCCCTCGGCGGCCGCTCCCCCTTCTCCCGTTCCACCACCCTCGCCACCCTCCACGCCGTCCTCTACGAGGAACCGGAACTCCCCGCGGCCGCAGGCGCCCTCCACGACATCCTCGCCGCCCTCCTGAAGAAACAACCGGAGTCCCGCCCCGGTCTGCACGAACTCACCGAGGCGCTCCGCGACATCGCCACGGTCCCGGCCGCCGGGACGGGGCGACCGGGGGTCGGGGCCGGGGAGCAGCCGACCGGAGCCGAGGAGGCGGGGGCCGGCATCGTGGAGTCCGCGGCCGGGTTCGGCGAGCCGGTCGCAGGCCGTTCGGAACCGGTGGCGGAAAGGCCGGGGCCGCTGGTCGGCGCCACGGATCCATGGGCCGGCACAGCCCAGGACCCCGAGGCGACGCCCCCGGAACCCGCACACCCCGAACCCGCACCCGCCGGACGCCCCACCCCGGTACGGCCGACGCCTACGCCGACGCCTACGGTGCGGAACCGGCCCGAGCCCGACCCCGAACCCGTGCCGCACCCCGAGCCCGTACCGCACCCCCAGCCGCAACAGCCCCCCACCCCCCGACCCGACCGAGCCACCAC
>NZ_LRTR01000387.1 GCF_001550375.1 Streptomyces europaeiscabiei
ACCCCCCTTCGTCTCCCAGCGCCCGGCGGTCCCCGGCAACCCCTACCTGAGCCCTCCCCCCGAGACCGCCAACGCCTCCTCCGAAGCCCCGCCCGCAAGCACCCCCGAACTCCCCTCGGAGGGCGCGCCGCCGCCCCCCGGCGAAAGCGAAGCACCGACCCGGCCCAGGCCCACCCCCACCCCCATGCCGCCCGGCGAACTCCTGGGCCCACCCGTGCCGTCGAGGCGCACGAAGCCCGCCGAGCCCACGGAACCCCCGGGCCCCACAAGCACCGAACCGCCTGAACCCCCCGCCGCTCCCACGGGACCCGCCGCACCCCCGCGGAACAAGCGCCGCACCGGCCTGGTCGCGGCCACCGCCGTGGCCGTGACCGCCGCCGTGGCCGCGGTCGTCGTACCGGCGATGAACGGCTCGTCCGACGGCAGGGACGACAAGGGGTCGTCCTCGGCCTCCCCCTCCACCCCGTCCCCCACTCCCACCGTCGCCGGCACCTCCCGCCCGCCCGAGCTGCCACCCGGCGCCCGCACGGAGGCCGGTGTGTTCGCCTGGGTGCCGCCCGAGGGCTTCTCACGGGAGGTGCACGCGGGCGCGGAGGTGCACTACACCTCGCCCGACGCCCGGCAGGAGATCGTCGGCAAGGCCTCCCTCGCGCGCGGCGACCTCCTGGAGCAGTGGCGGAAGAAGGAGAAGAGCACCAGTGAGGGGCCGGGATACAGCCGGATCCGTCTGGAGGAGACCGAGTTCCGGGGCGAGCCCGCCGTCGTGTGGGAGTACACCGTCACGGCCCAGGAACTGCCCTGGCACGTCCGCTCCCTGGGGTTCGACAGCGGCGGCAAGTCCTACCAGCTCACCACCTGGTACCACCCCGACATCGAGGACCGGGCCCGTCCCGTCTACGAGAAGGTGGAGAAGACCTTCACACCCCTGTGAGCCCCCTGGGCGACGGAAACGGGGCCCGGCGGCGTACGAACCGCCACCTGACCCCTGACCCCGGACTTTGGACTCTGGAACGGTCTCGACCGTCCCGCGCTCAGTGCGCCTTGTCGGACACCCCGGCGGTGGCGGCCTTCCGGTCGCCGATCTTCTCCTTGACGATCGCGATGCCGACGACGACCGCCGCGACCAGCAGCGACAGCAGCAGGATCTCGCGGTTGCCGTGCTCGGTGTCGGTGAGCATGTAGCCGAGGACGAAGAGGATCAGCCCGATCGTGGCCCACGTCAGATACGGGTACAGCCACATCTTCACGACGAGCTTCTCCGGCGTCTCCCGCTCGATGATCTTGCGCATACGCAACTGCGAGAAGCAGATGACGAGCCACACGAACAGGGCGACCGCGCCGGAGGAGTTGACCAGGAAGAGGAAGACACCCTCGGGGAAGAAGTAGTTGAAGATGACGGCGACGAAGCCGAAGACGACCGAGGCGAGGATCGCGGTCATCGGCACGCCCCGGCCGTTGGTACGGCCGAACGCGCGCGGCGCGTCCCCGCGCTCACCCAGCGAGAACGCCATCCGCGACGCGGTGTACAGACCGGAGTTCAGACAGGACAGCACCGACGTCAGCACGATGAAGTTCATGATCTGCCCGGCGTGCGCGATCCCGAGGGAGTCCAGGGCGGCGACGTAGGAGCCCTTCTCCTTGATCGACGGATCGTTCCACGGCAGCAGCGTGACCACGACGAAGATCGAGCCGAGGTAGAAGACACCGATCCGCCAGATGATGCTGTTGGTGGACTTGGTGACCGCCTTCTGCGGGTTCTCCGTCTCCCCGGCGGCCAGCGTGGCGATCTCGCTGCCCATGAAGGAGAAGACGACCAGCAGCACACCGATGAGGATCGCGCCCGCACCGTTGGGCAGGAACCCGCCGTGGTCGGTCAGGTTGGCCAGCCCGGCCTTGTCGGTGTCGGCCCCCGGCAGCATCCCGAACACCGCGAGACCGCCCACCACGATGAACGCGGCGATCGCGACGACCTTGATCCCGGCGAACCAGAACTCGAACTCACCGTACGAGCCGACCGACACCAGGTTCGTGGCGGTCAGCACGACCATCACGATCAGCGCCCAGCCCCACTGGGGCACCGCCGGCATCCAGCCCTCCAGGATCACCGCACCCGCGGTCGCCTCGACCGCGAGCACGACGACCCAGAAGAACCAGTAGAGCCAGCCGATCGAGAACCCGGCCCAGCGCCCGAGCGCGCGGTCGGCGTGGGCCGAGAACGAACCCGACGTCGGATTGGCGGCGGACATCTCACCGAGCATCCGCATCACCAGCACCACCATCGTGCCGACGAGCGCGTACGACAGGAGGATGCCGGGGCCGGCGGTCCGGATACCGGAACTCGATCCGACGAACAGTCCGGCCCCGATCACACCACCGATCGCGATCATCGACAGATGACGGTTCTTGAGACCGGCATGCAAGCCGGGGGAGGGGGGAGAGGAAGAGTCCGAGGTGTCCGTCTGGGACGGCAGAGTCGGCTGCGAGGTCATGGGGGGAGTTCCTTTGTGCCGTGGTGGGGACTTCCGTGCGTCTGCCCAGCGACCCCCGATCGACTCTCGTAAGAGCGGAAACGAGAGAGTCGACAGCCGGGGGCCGGGTGAGCCGCTGTAAAGATCGGTCCAGTGAATCGGAGGTGAAAGGATTCCTGAACCTTTGAATCCGGATTGTTACTTGAGGTTTACTTGAGGTTCCCTGGTTCGGCTCGCGGTTTAACCTGTCCGCACCCCGTCGTGCCCCGCCGAAACACGCGTGTCACACTCGGACCATGCGCGTCTACCTCGGCTCTGATCACGCCGGATACGAACTCAAGAACCACCTCGTGGAATGGCTGAAGGCCGCCGGCCACGAGCCCGTCGACTGCGGGCCCCACATCTACGACGCCCAGGACGACTACCCGCCGTTCTGCCTCCGCGCGGCGGAGCGCACGGCAGCGGACCCCGGGTCCCTCGGCGTCGTCATCGGCGGCTCCGGCAACGGGGAGCAGATCGCCGCGAACAAGGTGGCCGGCGTCCGCGCCGCCCTCGCCTGGAGCGCCGAGACCGCCGCGCTGGGCCGCGAGCACAACAACGCGAACGTCGTCGCCGTCGGCGCCCGCATGCACTCCCAGGAAGACGCGACCAAGTTCGTCGAGACCTTCCTCAACATCCCGTTCTCCGGTGACGAGCGCCACATCCGCCGCATCGACATGCTGGCGACGTACGAGACCACCGGCGACCTGCCGCCGATCCCGCCGCACCACCCCCAGCCGTAGGTTTCCGGCCGCGTGTGGTCGCTCGCGCAGTTCCCCGCGCCTCTCTGAAAGACCAGGGGTGCCCCATGCTTTCCAGGGGCGCCCCGTGCTTTTGAGGGGCGCGGGGAACTGCGCGAGCAACCCCCACCCACCCGCACCCGAAAACGCACCCCCAACCGCCCCCCACCCCCCTGCCGAACCCCCGGAGGACAACGTGCCGGAGGGGCACACCATCCACCGCCTCGCCGAGGACTCCCTCGCCCACTTCGGCGGCGGCGAAAACGCCCACGTCACGAGCCCCCAGGGCAAGTTCGCCGACGCGGCGGCCCTCCTCACGGGCACCCCGCTCACCACCGCCGAGGCCCACGGAAAACACCTCTTCCTGCACTTCGGCGACCCGGACGCCGAGGAATGGGTGCACATCCACCTGGGCCTCTTCGGCAAGGTGACCTTCGGCCCGGCGCCCGCGCCCCCGCCCACGGACACCGTCCGCCTGCGGCTGCGCAACGACACGTCGTACATGGACCTCCGCGGCCCGACGACCTGCGCCCTGATCACGGACGCCGAGAAGCAGGCGATACACGCCCGCCTCGGCCCGGACCCGCTCCGCGCCGACGCCGACCCCGCGCGCGCCTACACCCGTGTCTCCCGCAGCCGTACGACGATCGCCGCGCTGCTCATGGACCAGAAGGTGATCGCGGGCGTCGGCAACGTCTACCGCGCGGAGGTCCTCTTCCGGCACGGCATCGATCCGTACCGCGTGGGCAAGGACGTCACCCCGGCGGAGTGGCACGCGATCTGGGCCGACCTCGTCGGCCTCATGCGCGAGGGCGTACGGCACAACCGCATCGACACCGTCCGCCCGGAACACACCCCCGAGGCCATGGGGCGCCCGCCCCGCGTCGACGACCACGGCGGCGAGGTGTACGTGTACCGCAGGGCGGCCATGCCCTGTCACCTCTGTGGCGGCGAGATCCGCACCGCCGATCTCGCCGCCCGCAACCTCTTCTGGTGCCCGGCCTGCCAGCAGAGGTGAAGGCCGGACCCACGGACACGGCTTTGGGTTCCGGGCCGTGCCCTAGAACCCGTGCGGCAGCCAGGGCGCCAGCCCCGACGCGAGGAACCCCACGGACGCCTCCGCCAGCGCCCCCTCCCGCAGCTCCCGCACCAACCCGGCCGCGGCCAGGGAGGACAGGCTCACACCGCCCAGATAGGCCGCCCCCAACTCCCGTACGGAGAGGGAGAGATCGGCGGCGTCGGCGGTCCGCTCGCAGGTCGCGCCCTTCGGGTCGCCGGTGAGCCGCCAACGCCCCTCGTTCCAGGGGCAGAAGGCGTCCTCCACCTCGAACACCACGTCCAGCGGCGCCTGATAGGTCCGCACGCGCAGGGCCGCGCCGACATCCACGAGCCGGAGATGCAGGTCGTCCTTGACCCGCAGCCCGCAGCGCCGGATGTCCGACATCAGGTGCAGCGCCGGCTCGTCCACGGGCAGCCGGTGGGCGACGATGCCCCGCGTCAGGTCGATGTCGAAGAGGAACCGCCACAGAGCGGCGTGCGCGGCGGGGTCCACGGCCTCCAGCGCGCTCAGCTGGACGACACCCTCCGCCCCGCCCGGCCCCCAGTCGGACTTGATCCGGAACCGCGCGTACCCGACCAGGCCGGATCCGTCGCCGTCGACCCGCTCGGCCACCACGCACTGCAGGGGCGACGCCCCGTCCCGGTGGCGGTCCGTGTCGAGCAGATCGGCCCGCGCCCAGCCGGGCCGCCGGGCCAGCATCCCCGGCCGCTCCGGCACCCGGCGGGCATACACCGCCTCGCACGCGTCGAGCACCTCGGCGGCGTCCGCGTACCGCAGCCGTACGTCATCGGTGCCGGGCGGTACGGACAGCCGTACCCGGGTGGTGTCGATGTCGGCGGCGAGCCGGTGGGTGGCGAGGCCGTACCCGAACCGGCCGTAGATCACCGGCTCGGACGCGGTCAGCACCGCCAGTGACTCGCCCCAGGAGCGGACGTCGTCCAACTGCCGCCGCATCATGGACGTCAGCACCCCGCGCCGCCGGTGCGTGGCCGCGACCCCGACCATCGTGACGCCCGCCGCGGGGACGACGGCGCCACCGGGCACCGTGAGACGGAAGTCGAACGCCCCCGCCGTACCCACGCATTGGTCACCGTCCCACACGCCGATGGAGCGGTCGTACGGGGTGAGCGCCTGCCACAACTCGCGCTCCTCCGCCGGTTCGGGGGCGCCGCCGAACGCGCGGATGAGGTTGTCGTACCAGACGTTCCAGTCTTCCTTGCGCAGCGCCCGCAGCTCAGTCGTCATACGCCATGCCTAGCAGGGCCATCCGGCACGAGCGAGCGAATTTGGCCCGCGCGTCGCGGTTCGACGTGGGATCCTTCCCAGGTGCCGCACGGAGGGCGCACGGGGGCCGAAGGACGCGTTCCGGTGTGAGATCTGTGTGAGATTCGTCGTGAACCTGCCCTCGGAAGGGGGACAAGTAGGACCTCCTGTGCACAGGGGCTGGTCGGATGGATAAGGTCCCGGACAATGGCAGCAGGACGAGAGCGGCGCGCGGCGGCCGATACGTTCACGGCCCGGATGAAGAAGCTGGTTCACCGGGCCCGCACCGGCCTGCGCAAATCCGCCGTCGACTACTTCCGCGGGGACGGCTCCGACTGGATCGCCCTCGTCGGCCTGCTGCTGATGATCCCGCTGATCGCCTGCTTCACGATGATCGACGAGGTGTGGTTCTCGCCCGCCGTGCTCGTCCTCCCCATCGTCGCGGGCGGCCTGCTGCTCCGCCCCGCCAGCCTCCTCGGTCTGTACGCGGCCGCCGCGACCGCGCTGATCGTGGAGTCCGTGCAGCTCGGGCCCTATACCGACGGCCCCGCCCGGGTCACGCCCGGCATAGTGCTGGTGGTCGCCGCCTGCGGTTTCTTCGGCCTCCTCATCGCCCAGTTCCGCAGCCGTGTCGGCGTCCCCTGGCGGCGCGGCGGCACCATGCTCTTCGACCTGCGTGAACGCATCCGGGTCCAGAGCAAGTTGCCGCAGCTGCCGGCCGGCTGGCACCGCGAGATGGCCCTGCGCCCGGCGGGCGGCCAGTCCTTCTCCGGCGACTTCGTCGTGGCCGCCCGTACGAACGGCGGCCGAACCCTCGAAGTCGTCCTCACCGACGTCTCCGGCAAGGGCATGGACGCGGGCTCCCGCGCCCTGCTCCTGTCCGGCGCCTTCGGCGGTCTGTTGGGATCGCTCCCACCGCACGCGTTCCTGCCGGCGGCCAACGGCTATCTCCTCCGCCAGGACTGGGACGAGGGCTTCGCGACCTCCATCCACCTCGTCCTCGACCTCGACTCCGGCGACTACGAACTCTTCTCCGCCGGCCACCCGCCGGGTCTCCAGCTCAGCGCGGGCACCGGCCGCTGGGAGGAGAAGGCCGCCGAGGGCCCCCTCCTCGGCGTCTACGACGGTGCCCAGTTCGACCCGGTCAAGGGCTCCCTGCGCCCCGGCGACGTCCTGATGCTCTTCACCGACGGCCTCGTCGAGACCTCCGACCGGGACATAGTCGAAGGCATCGACCGTCTCACCGGAGAAGCCGACCGCTACGTGGCCGGCGGCTTCCACGGCGCCGCCTGGCACCTCATCGAGGCCGTGGCCAAGGACGTCAACGACGACCGAGCCCTCCTGCTGATCTGCCGAGAGGGCCCGACGGCGACAAGGTAGAAGCGCGACGGCGCCCCTGAAAGGGGCGCGGGGAACTGCGCGAGATCCCCCACCGGACCTTGCGGATGGACGTAAAGGGGGCGCGGCCCCCCGAGGATGGGACGGGTAGGGGCGGCGGGGGCGACATCCGGACCGGCACCCACCACACGTCACATGTAAGGAGCCCAGACCCGATGCCCCCAACCCCTCTCTCCCTCCCCGAAGTGGAGACCCTCGCCAGGGCCGCGCACGCCACCCAGACCGACAAGGCGGGCCGCCCCTACACCGAGCACCTCCAAGCGGTGGCCCACGGCGTCAGGGCACGAGGCGGCGACGAGGAACAGATCGCCGCGGCCTGGCTGCACGACGCCGTCGAGGACGACGCCCTCACCGAGGACTGGCTCACCGAAGCCCCCCTGACCGACCGCACGAAGTCCATCGTGATGGCCCTCACCAAGCGCGAGGGCGAAGCCCCGGAGGCGTACGCCGCCCGCATCCTCACCACCCCGGGCGCCCTCCTCGTCAAGCAGTCGGACCTCGCGCACAACGCGAACCCGGCCCGCCTCGCCGCCCTGGACGAACCCACCCGCACCCGTCTGACCCACAAGTACGCCCACATGCGAAACCTCCTCGGCCTGCCGGACGAACCGGCGGCCGAGGAGGTGACGGGCGACCACTGAGGGACGAGGAACCCGGGCTACACCTTGCTCCCGGCCTTCCCGCGCTCGCGGGCCAGCTCGGTGGCGTCCCGCTTGAACGCCCACTCCATCTTCGGCTCCATGGCGAACCGGAACATCCGCTGCACCGGCGGGGTGCACAACAGGGTGATGACGGTCGCCGCGAAGAAGGTGGCGAAGAGTTCGCCGAGCGGCTGGTACACCCACGCGTTGGCGTCGTACCAGTCCCAGAAGCGCGAGCCCTTCGCGAGGAACCCGTGCAGCAGGTAGCCGTACAGCGTGCCCGCGCCCAGGACGGTGAACCACATCTTCCGCCGGGGCACCCAGGCGAAGAAGCACGTGGTGAGCACCATGGAGCAGCCGAACAGCGCGAAGGTCATGATGATCCCGGCCCACCACGGCGCACCCAACTCCTGCGCGCTGTCACGGTGGTAGAACCACGCCGAGTTCATGTCCGGGCCCAGCCAGTACGCCAGCGCCAGCGCGCTCGCCGCCACCGGCACGGACAACAGCCGCACCTCGCGGCGCCGCATGAACTGGAAGTGCGCGGGCTTCATGAAGAGACCGACGACGAAGAACGGCAGGAACTGAAGGACACGCTGCAGGTCCAGGTCGTCACCGATGTCCGGCGAGACGGACGCGAGCGCCGCGATGGCGAGCGCCACCGGGACCGGCCAGCGCACCACCTTCCACAGCGGGGTCGTCAGCCGCCACACGAACAGTGCGATCAGGAACCAGGTGAGGTACCAGGGGTCGAGCAGGCTGATCGGATGCGAGGGGTCGTTGTCGCCGTACCGCTTGAAGACGGAGTACGCGATCTCGAAGAGGACGTACGGCACGGCTATGCCGGTCACCAACCGGCGGAGCCGGTCGGCGCGCATGTCGAAGCTGCGCGAGAAGTAGCCGGAGATGATGATGAACGCCGGCATGTGAAACGTGTACACGACCATGTAGAGCGCCTCGGCGGCGCGGCTGTGGTCGGTCAGCGGCTCCCACGCGTGCCCCATCGCGACGAGCACGATGGCGAGGTACTTGGCGTTGTCGAAGAACGCGTCACGTTGTTTGGCCGGTCTGGCCTCCGGGGAGGCGCCACTTGGCGTCGAGTGGGGGGACGAGGACTTCAGCGAGCGCGGACTCGGCACTCCGTCGGCCGACGACGGTGGTGACTGTGCCGGCGGGAGCGGCGCCCCTGGCAGGCCGTGCGGTCGCAGCGAGTTCGTCACAGACCCTCCCGCCGGGAACTCCGGGGGGTGGTCCGAGCACTCGCTGCGCAAGTGGGGGACGAGGCAGCGGTGAACATCTGAGGCACCCTAGCGTTGTCTGTGCGATTCAGTAAAACCACCGACGTGAATCCTGTTATTGGGAGTACGTGTCACCCACGTGTACCCAGGATTCGGTGAAGTCTTCATCGGGCAGAGCATCACCGTGCGTACACCGCACGGCACATGGTGCCGGTCGGTCTGTCCGCATTCATACCGACTAAATGGTGCATAACATGCGCAGGCGACTCCGGTGAAATGTCCGGTTAATTACCGCCCTGGGTATACCCCTTGGTGTGTCTGTGGCAACAATTCGAATTACCTGCGGACGGGTTGTGTGCGCACGGAAACGATCAACCCGAATTCGCGCCCGGCACCCTCCCGTTGGCCCGGGGTGCGGGTGGCGCGCGCACGGTGCCGTGGCCGACGTTGTCTCACCTGCTGCATATGACGGCCTGGTTGGTGGCACGATGGTTCTGGCGGGGTGCGCGTGGGGTCGGCGCCCCGGGCCGGTAGTGCGGACCGACCGAGGGTGTGATCTGTGTGGCCATTTCGCTGTCAGTGGTGCTCTTGTTGGGAATCATCCTGGTGGTCCTGATGCGAGGAGGGACGATCAAGGCCGGACCGGCCGTCGTCGCCATCCTCTTCGGCTTCTTCCTCGCCTCGACGGGCATGGCCGACGACATCCAACGCTTCCTCAACTCGATAGCGGACACGATCAACTCGATCCAGTTCTAGTGACCGCCCGGACACACAGTGTGAGGCGGCGAACCGTCAGTCGGCGAACCGTGGGACGACAAAAGACCTCCGGCCCGGTTTCGAGGAACTCCTCGAAACCGGGCCGGAGGCCGTTGGAGCGGGCGACGGGAATCGAACCCGCGTAGCTAGTTTGGAAGACTAGTGCTCTACCATTGAGCTACGCCCGCACAGCTTGCGCCGCAGGTCGGACGACCGCGGCACAGAAGGCATCGTAGCGGGTCGGGCGCCATCGCCGCACACCCCTTCCGGGCCGCGCGCGTCACCCGCCGTCGCACGCGCCCGCGCACTCGGTAAATGCGGCAACCGCATGGCCTGCGGGCATGTACCCTACGTGTCGCACCAGACGGGGTGTGGCGCAGCTTGGTAGCGCGTCCGCTTTGGGAGCGGAAGGCCGTGGGTTCAAATCCCGCCACCCCGACCACCGCGCCGGTACGGCGCACCTGTCACCGGCAAGATCACCGCCACCGGCAAGATCACCTTTTGGGGCGTGTACCGCCTGCGGCTACTATGCAAGCTGCGCGCCCGTGTGTCTGCATTCTCAAGTCCCTCAAGGGCCGCGAATCCGCTGAAGCTCCGCCACTCCCGGCGGGGTACGTCAGCAGAACCCCAAGAAGTCAGCCCCCAAGGAGACCGAACCGTGAAGAGCGCCGTGGAGACCCTGAACCCGACCCGGGTTCGGCTCAGCATCGAGGTGCCCTTCGAGGAGCTCAAGGACAGCCTCGACGCGGCGTACAAGAAGATCAACCAGCAGGTCACGGTGAAGGGCTTCCGCAAGGGCAAGATCCCGGCCCGCGTCATCGACCAGCGGTTCGGCCGCGGTGCGGTTCTGGAGGAGGCGGTCAACGACGCGCTCCCGAAGTTCTACACCGACGCGGTCAACGAGGCCGAGCTCAATGTCCTGGGCCAGCCCGAGGTCGACATCACCGAGCTGAAGGACGGCGAGACGCTGAACTTCACCGCCGAGGTCGACGTCCGCCCGGCCATCGAGATCCCGGACTACTCCGGCATCGAGGTCGAGGTCGACGCGGTCGAGGTCAGCGAGGAGGACATCGAGAAGGCGGTCGAGCAGCTGCGCGAGCGCTTCGCCTCCACCTCCCCGGTCGAGCGACCCGCCGAGGACGGCGACGTCGTCACGATCGACCTGGAGGCCAAGGTCGACGGCGAGATCCTGGAGGACGGCGTCGCCGAGGGCGTCTCCTACACCATCGGCTCCGGTGAGCTGCTGGACGGCATCGACGACGCCGTGAAGGGCCTGGAGGCCGGTGGCGAGGCCACCTTCGCCTCCGAGCTGAAGGGTGGCTCGGCGGCCGGCAAGGAGGCCCAGGTCACCGTCAAGGTCTCCCAGGTCGCGGCCCGTGAACTCCCGGCCCTGGACGACGAGTTCGCCCAGCTCGCCTCGGAGTTCGACACCCTCGAGGAGCTGCAGGCTGACAGCCGTAAGCGCCTGGAGAACATGAAGCAGTACGACCAGGCCACGCAGGCCCAGGAGCGCGTCCTGGAGAAGCTGCTGGAGCTCGTCGAGGTGCCCGTCCCCGAGAAGCTGCTCGAGGACGAGATCAACACCCGCAAGCACAACCTGGAGCACCACCAGCTCGGCCAGATGGGCCTCGACCTCGAGAAGTACCTCGAGATCCAGGGCAAGACGGTCGAGGAGTTCGACGCCGAGACCAAGGAAGCGGCCGTCAAGGGCATCAAGACCCAGTTCGTCCTCGACGAGCTGGTCACCAAGGAGAAGCTGAACGTCAACCAGGAGGAGCTCACCGAGCACCTCATGCGCCGCGCGGCCTCCTCCGGCATGTCCCCGGACCAGTTCGCCCAGGCGGTCGTCCAGAACAACCAGGTCCAGCTTCTCGTCGGCGAGGTCGCCCGCGGCAAGGCCCTGGCCCTGGTCGTGGAGTCCTCCACGGTGAAGGACACCAACGGCGAGGTCGTCGACCTGGACGACGAAGAGGACGAGACCGAGGAGACCCCGGCCACGGCCGAGGCCACCGAGGAGACCCCGGCTGCGGCCGAGGCCGAGGAGAAGGCCCCCGAGGCCTGACCGCTCCGCTCGTGACACCGTGATGGGCCCCCGGGACACTTGTGACCCGGGGGCCCTGGCGTCTTTGAGGGGCGCGGGGAACTGCGCGACCAGCCACGTACGAGCCGCACCCGCCGACACACCTCGCGCGCCAGACGCGTCTGCGGCCTGCCATGGGCCGGTCGCACAGTCCCCGTTTCCGGGCCGGCGGCCACGAGGCACCCGCCCAACCAGCGGAGCGCACACGCATGCGCTGACAGCGAACAGTTCCCTTTGCGGGATTCACCGGCGGAGCCACCGCGTTAGGGTCCATGAAGACGAGGGCTGGGCTGTCGGCGAACGGCTCGGCCCCCGGAAGGGAAACGTGAAGACGGCCCGGCGCCGTCGTAAGACGAGCAGGTGGATACGTGACGAATCTGATGCCCTATGCCGCCGGCGAGCCTTCCATCGGTGGTGGCCTCGGCGACCAGGTCTACAACCGGCTGCTTGGCGAGCGGATCATCTTCCTCGGCCAGCAGGTCGACGACGACATTGCCAACAAGATCACCGCACAGCTGCTGCTCCTTGCCGCAGACCCGGACAAGGACATCTTCCTTTACATCAACAGCCCCGGCGGCTCGATCACGGCCGGCATGGCGATCTACGACACGATGCAATACATCAGGAACGACGTGGTGACCATCGCCATGGGCCTGGCGGCCTCGATGGGCCAGTTCCTGCTCAGCGCGGGTACCCCCGGCAAGCGTTTCGCGCTGCCGAACGCCGAGATCCTGATCCACCAGCCCTCGGCCGGTCTGGCCGGTTCGGCCTCGGACATCAAGATCCATGCCGAGCGGCTGCTCCACACCAAGAAGCGTATGGCGGAGCTGACCTCTCAGCACACCGGTCAGTCGGTCGAGCAGGTGACCCGCGACTCGGACCGCGACCGCTGGTTCGACGCCTTCGAGGCCAAGGAGTACGGCCTCATCGACGACGTCATGCCGACGGCCGCCGGTATGCCGGGCGGCGGCGGTACCGGGGCGGCCTGAGAGCCGATGACGGCAAGCGGGCCACAGGGGGCTCCCCGGAGCCCCTGAAGCCCTCCGGGGGAGCTCCTGAGCCTCCCCGGGGCCGTCAGCGCCCTTCCCGGTCCCTCCACCCCACCGCCCCAGCCCTCTTTCCAGGAGACACCGTGAACGACTTCCCCGGCAGCGGCATCTACGCCCGCACCGAGGCCGAGTACACCGGCCCCCGCGCCGAGTCCCGTTATGTCATCCCCCGCTTCGTCGAGCGCACCTCGCAGGGCGTCCGCGAGTACGACCCGTACGCGAAGCTCTTCGAGGAGCGGGTGATCTTCCTCGGGGTGCAGATCGACGACGCCTCCGCCAACGACGTCATGGCGCAGCTGCTGTGCCTGGAGTCGATGGACCCCGACCGGGACATCTCCGTCTACATCAACAGCCCCGGCGGCTCCTTCACGGCGCTCACCGCGATCTACGACACGATGCAGTTCGTGAAGCCGGACATCCAGACGGTCTGCATGGGCCAGGCGGCCTCCGCCGCCGCGATCCTGCTGGCCGCCGGTACGCCGGGCAAGCGCATGGCGCTGCCGAACGCCCGCGTCCTGATCCACCAGCCGTACAGCGAGACGGGCCGCGGTCAGGTCTCCGACCTGGAGATCGCCGCCAACGAGATCCTCCGGATGCGTGCGCAGTTGGAGGACATGCTGGCGAGGCACTCGACCACGCCGATCGAGAAGATCCGCGAGGACATCGAGCGCGACAAGATCCTCACGGCCGAGGACGCGCTGTCGTACGGCCTGATCGACCAGATCATCTCCACGCGGAAGATGAACAACAACAGCGTCCGCTGACCCCGGAAAGGATGTATTGTCTGCCGCCCCTTGGCATGATTGGCACCGTTTGACCCAGTGCACGACAAGGTGCACGTCAAAGCGAACCGTGCCAAGGGGGGCCCGAACGGGGGGCCCGGCAAGGTACCGTCGACATAAGGCAGCACCAGGAGCCGCTGGATTCCAATTGTCCAGGCGTCTCCCAGGCGAAGGGGAAGCACACCGTGGCACGCATCGGTGACGGCGGCGATCTGCTCAAGTGCTCGTTCTGCGGCAAGAGCCAGAAGCAGGTCAAGAAGCTCATCGCAGGGCCCGGTGTGTACATCTGCGACGAGTGCATCGACCTCTGCAACGAGATCATCGAGGAGGAGCTCGCGGAGACCAGCGAGGTCCGCTGGGAGGAACTCCCGAAGCCTCGCGAGATCTACGAGTTCCTCGAGGGCTATGTGGTCGGCCAGGAGGCGGCCAAGAAGGCCCTCTCCGTCGCGGTGTACAACCACTACAAGCGGGTCCAGGCCGGTGAGAACAGCGGCGGTCAAAGCCGCGAGGACGCCATCGAGTTGGCGAAGTCCAACATCCTCCTGCTGGGCCCCACGGGCTCGGGCAAGACCCTCCTCGCCCAGACTCTCGCGCGCATGCTGAACGTCCCGTTCGCGATCGCGGACGCGACGGCGCTCACGGAGGCCGGTTACGTCGGCGAGGACGTCGAGAACATCCTGCTGAAGCTCATCCAGGCGGCCGACTACGACGTCAAGAAGGCCGAGACCGGCATCATCTACATCGATGAGATCGACAAGGTCGCGAGGAAGAGCGAGAACCCCTCCATCACGCGCGACGTGTCGGGCGAGGGCGTCCAGCAGGCCCTGCTGAAGATCCTGGAGGGCACCACGGCGTCGGTCCCGCCCCAGGGCGGCCGCAAGCACCCCCACCAGGAGTTCATCCAGATCGACACGACGAACGTCCTGTTCATCGTGGGCGGTGCCTTCTCGGGCCTGGAGAAGATCATCGAGTCCCGGGCCGGCGCCAAGGGCATCGGCTTCGGCGCGACGATCCGCTCCAAGCGCGAGCTGGAGTCCAAGGACCAGTTCGAGGCCGTCATGCCGGAGGACCTGGTCAAGTTCGGCATGATCCCCGAGTTCATCGGCCGTCTGCCCGTCATCACCTCGGTCCACAACCTGGACCGCGAGGCGTTGCTCCAGATCCTCATCGAGCCCCGCAACGCGCTGGTGAAGCAGTACCAGCGCCTCTTCGAACTCGACGGCGTGGAGCTGGACTTCGAGCGCGAGGCCCTCGAAGCCATCGCCGACCAGGCCATCCTCCGCCAGACCGGCGCGCGCGGCCTGCGCGCCATCATGGAGGAAGTCCTGATGTCGGTCATGTACGAGGTCCCGTCCCGCAAGGACGTGGCCCGAGTCGTCATCAACGCCGACGTGGTCCGCTCGAACGTGAACCCGACCCTGATCCCGCGGGACGCGCGGGGGCGGGGACCGGGGGAGCAGAAGACGGCGTAACTCCTCGGCGGTACACAGACATCGAAGGGGCCCCGGTCAACCGACCGGGGCCCCTTCGTGGTTGCGGGAGAGTGTCAGGCCTCGACGCGCACGTCGTTGCGCAGCTTGGCCGCCAACTCGGCAGCCTCGTCGATCGTCGAGCTCTTGCCGGCGGCCATCGCGGCCATGTCGAAGGAGATCACGTACGCGACCGTGCTGTGGTCACCCCAGATGCACAGCGGCACCGTCATGGTCTTGCCGCCCTCGGAGCCCTCGCTCTCCTGGCACTTCATGATGCCGTTCTCGAAGCCCTCGGGCGTGACCTCCTGGGGGCTGCCCACGAGCTTGCCGTCGGAGCCCGAACCCTTCTCGGACTCCGCCTTCATGCTGGCGAACATCGCGTCGATGACCTTCTCCGGGTCGTCGATCGTGCCGTACACCCCGGCGAAGGTCAGGTTCTTGGCGGTGAGGCCCTCCCCCGACGCGTAGCTCGAGCTGACGTCCTTGGGGTTCTGCACACCCCAGCCTTCCGTCTGCTTGATCTCCTTGTCGTTCATCCCGCTGCTGCTGCCGCCGCCTTCGCCCTTCTTGTACTGCCCGTCGATGACGGACTCCGGCGCGGTCAGCTTGTGGGGGCCGTCGTCGGCGATGTCCCCGCCGCCACCCCCGCCGATCACGAAGTACGCGCCCACGGCGACCGCCGCCACCACGGCGACCGCGCCCAGGATGATGCCGACCTTCTTGCCGCCACCGCCGGAGACGGGGGGCTGGGGCACGGTCGGGTAGGGCTGCTGGCCGTACTGCTGCTGGCCGTAGGGCGGGGTCTGGGGCGGGACGCCCTGGGGGGCCTGCTGGGGGTACCCGTAGCCGGGCTGCTGCGGGGGCGCCTGCTGCGGGTAGCCGTAGCCGGGCTGGGGGGCGGCCTGGGGCGGCTGCTGACCATACGGTCCGGGCTGCTGGGGCTGCCCGCCGTACGGGCCCGGCTGGTTGTGACTCATGTTCTGGGTTCCCCTCCAGATGCTTATGTGTTCCTGACATCCTGGCGCAAACACGATGGGTCCCACGCACCGGGGGTCACACCGTTACGGAAGAATCGGGTTTCGGGACCACCCCGTGACACCCCTAAACTGAGCGGGTGACCGAGAACGCTCAGCAGCAGCCTCCAGCGCCCGCCACCGATCTGCCGACCCAGTACGCGCCGGCCGATGTAGAGGGGACGCTGTACGAGCGCTGGGTAGAGCGCGGCTTCTTCGCGGCCGACGCCAAGAGCGACAAGCCCGCGTACACCATCGTCATCCCGCCGCCGAACGTCACCGGCAGCCTGCACCTCGGGCACGCCTTCCAGCACACCCTCATGGACGCCCTCACGCGCCGCAAGCGCATGCAGGGTTACGAGTCCCTGTGGCTCCCCGGCATGGACCACGCCGGCATCGCCACCCAGAACAAGGTCGAGCAGCAGCTCGCCGAAGAGGGCAAGTCCCGCCACGACCTGGGGCGCGAGGAGTTCGTCGAGCGCGTCTGGCAGTGGAAGGAGGAATACGGCGGCAAGATCCTCGGCCAGATGCGTCGCCTCGGGGACGGCGTCGACTGGGACCGTGAGCGCTTCACCATGGACGAGGGCCTGTCCAAGGCCGTCCAGACCATCTTCAAGCGGCTCTACGACGACGAGCTGATCTACCGCGCCGAGCGCATCATCAACTGGTGTCCGCGCTGTCTGACGGCCATCTCGGACATCGAGGTCGAGCACCAGGAGGACGCCGGCGAGCTGGTCTCCATCCGGTACGGAGAGGGGGACGACTCCCTCGTCGTCGCCACCACCCGTGCCGAGACGATGCTCGGCGACACCGCCGTCGCCGTCCACCCGGACGACGAGCGGTACCGGCACCTCATCGGCAAGCAGATCAAGCTGCCGCTGACCGACCGCAGCATCCCGGTCGTCGCGGACACCCACGTCGACCCGGAGTTCGGCACGGGCGCGGTCAAGGTGACCCCGGCGCACGACCCGAACGACTTCGCGATCGGCCAGCGCCACGACCTGCCGTCCATGACGATCATGGACGAGCACGGCGTCATCACCGTCCACGGCCCCTTCCTCGGCCAGGACCGCTTCGAGGCCCGCTCGGCCGTCGTCGGCGCGCTGCGCTCGCAGGGCCGGATCGTCGCCGAGAAGCGGCCGTACACCCACTCCGTCGGCCACTGCTCGCGCTGCAAGACCACGGTCGAACCCCGGCTGTCCATGCAGTGGTGGGTCAAGGTCGCGCCCCTGGCCAAGGCGGCCGGCGACGCGGTCCGCGACGGCCGGGTCAAGATCCACCCCGAGGACATGTCGAAGCGCTACTTCGACTGGGTCGACAACATGTACGACTGGTGCATCTCGCGCCAGCTGTGGTGGGGCCACCGCATCCCGGTCTGGTACGGCCCGAACGGCGAGACGGTCTGCGTCGGCCCCGACGAGCAGGCGCCCGGCACGGAGGCCGAGGGCTGGACCCAGGACACCGACGTCCTGGACACCTGGTTCTCCTCCGGCCTGTGGCCGTTCTCCACGCTCGGCTGGCCCGAACAGACCGAGGACCTGCGGAAGTTCTACTCGACCGACGTCCTGCTCACCGGCCACGACATCATCTTCTTCTGGGTCGCCCGGATGATGATGTTCGGCCTGTACGCCATGGACGGCGAGGTCCCCTTCAAGACCATCGCGCTGACCGGCCTGGTCCGCGACGAGCGCGGCAAGAAGATGTCGAAGTCCTTCGGCAACGTCGTCGACCCGCTCGACTGGATGGACAAGTACGGCTCCGACGCGCTCCGTTTCACCCTCGCGCGCGGCGCCAACCCGGGCACCGACGTCCCGATCGGCGAGGACTGGGTCCAGGCCTCCCGCAACTTCGCCAACAAGATCTGGAACGCGACGCGCTTCGCGCTGATGAACGGCGCGACGGTGGCGGGCCCGCTGCCGGAGGCCTCGAAGCTCTCGGCGACCGACCGCTGGATCCTCGCCCGTCTGGGCGAGACGGTCGAGCAGGTCGACGCGTACTACGAGGACTTCCAGTTCGCCAAGCTCAGCGACGCCCTGTTCCACTTCGCGTGGGACGAGGTCTTCGACTGGTACGTCGAGCTGTCCAAGACGACGTTCCAGGCGGGCGGCGAGCCGGCCGAGGTCAGCCAACGCGTTCTGGGTGAGGTCCTGGACGTCACGCTGCGCCTCCTCCACCCGGTCATCCCGTTCGTCACGGACACCCTGTGGACGACGCTGACCGGCGGCGAGTCCCTCGTCATCGCCGACTGGCCCAAGGACAGCGGTTTCCGCGACGACGCCGCCGAGCGCGAGATCGAGCTGGTCCAGCAGGTCGTCACCGAGGTCCGCCGCTTCCGCGCCGACCAGGGCCTCCAGCCCGGCCAGCGCGTCCCGGCCCGCCTCACGCTCGACGGCACGGTCCTGGCACCGCACGAGGCCGCGATCCGTCAGCTCCTCCGCCTCCAGCCCGAGGGCGAGGCCTTCTCGGCCACCGCGACCCTGCCGGTGGCGGGCGCCGAGGTCGCCCTCGACCTCTCCGGCGTCATCGACGTCGCCGCCGAGCGCAAGCGCCTCGCGAAGGACCTTGCGGCGGCCGAGAAGGAGAAGGCCCAGGCCACGGCCAAGCTCGGCAACGAGGCATTCCTCGCGAAGGCCCCGGACCAGGTGGTGGACAAGATCCGCGGGCGCATGGCGAAGGCGGACGAGGACATCGCGCGGATCGCCGCCCAACTGGACCGCCTGCCGAAGGCGTAGCCATCCGTAGGTAGCGACGGCCCCGGTGCTTCTCAGGCGCCGGGGCCTTCTGCTGGGCGGGGCGGGTTTCGCTCACCGGCGCTTGCCGGGTGCCGTTGCGCCCACCCGTGCCGGCCCACCCGTGCCGCCCCAGCGGCACGACTGCCCGCAGCTGGGGCGGGCCCCGTAAGGGGCGCGGGGAGCTGCGCGACCAGCCACGTACCCCCGCAGTGGCCCTACAGCGGGTACCTCCGAGCCAGGAGGCATCCGAACCGTAGACTGGCCGCGTGAGTGAGTCCCCGTACGACAGCAGCGAGCAGCCCGACGCGGGCGACCCCTTCGAGGAGATTGTCGCGGCCGAGACCGACCGGGACCCCGATCTCGCGGTGATCGAGGCCGGCAGCCGCACCCTGCGCACCCAGAGCGGCCCGCCGGAGGGCGACGTGCCGACGCGCCCCGCCGATCCGGCCGTCGACAAGGCGCTGCGCCAGGTCGAGACGGAACTGGCCGGCCGCTGGGGCGAGACCAAGCTGGAGCCCTCGGTGAAGCGGATCGCCGCGCTGATGGACGTCCTGGGCGAACCCCAGCGCTCGTACCCCTCCATCCACATCACCGGCACCAACGGCAAGACCTCCACCGCCCGCATGATCGAGGCCCTGCTCAGCGCCTTCGAACTGCGCACCGGCCGGTACACCTCCCCGCACGTCCAGTCGATCACCGAGCGCATCAGCCTCGACGGCGCCCCGATCTCCGCAGAGCGGTTCATCGAGACGTACGAGGACGTCAAGCCGTACATCGAGATGGTCGACTCCCAGCAGGAGTACCGGCTCTCCTTCTTCGAGGTGCTGACCGGCATGGCGTACGCCGCCTTCGCGGACGCACCCGTGGACGTGGCCGTCGTCGAGGTCGGCATGGGCGGCACCTGGGACGCCACCAACGTCATCGACGGGGACGTCGCCGTCGTCACCCCCATCGACCTCGACCACACCGACCGGCTCGGCGAGACGCCCGGCGAGATCGCCGTCGAGAAGGCCGGGATCGTCAAGCAGGACGCGACCGTGATCCTGGCGCAGCAGCCGGTGGACGCGGCGCAGGTGATGCTGAAGAAGGCCGTGGAGGTCGACGCGACGGTGGCCAGGGAGGGTCTGGAGTTCGGCGTCGTCGCGCGGCAGGTCGCCGTGGGCGGGCAGATGCTCACCCTGCGCGGTCTCGGCGGCGAGTACCCCGAGGTCTATCTCCCGCTGCACGGCCCGTACCAGGCGCACAACGCGGCCGTCGCCCTCGCCGCGGTCGAGGCGTTCTTCGGCGTCGGCTCGCAGCGCCCGGAACCGCTCGGCCTGGACACGGTCCGCAAGGCCTTCGCGGCGGTCTCGTCACCGGGACGGCTGGAAGTCGTACGACGGTCCCCGACCGTCGTGCTCGACGCCGCCCACAACCCGGCCGGCGCGCGGGCCACGGCCGAGGCCGTCGGTGAGGCGTTCGACTTCAGCCGGCTGATCGGCGTGGTCGGGGCCAGCGGCGACAAGAACGTCCGGGGTCTCCTGGAGGCCTTCGAGCCGATCTTCGCCGAGGTCGTGATCACGCAGAACTCCAGCCATCGGGCGATGGACGCCGACGAACTGGCCGGGATCGCGGTCGAGGTGTTCGGCGAGGAGCGGGTGCAGGTGGAGCCGCGGCTGCCCGACGCCCTGGAGGCGGCGGTCACGCTCGCCGAGGAGGAGGGCGAGTTCACGGGCGGCGGCGTCCTCGTCACCGGTTCCGTCATCACCGTCGGTGAAGCCCGGCTGCTGCTGGGGAAAGGCTGAGTTCCACACATGCGTACCCTCTGTTCTTCGACCCTGATCGGCGAGTTCTTCGTGATCGGCCTGGCCGGGCTGGTCGCCATGAAGGATCCCGAGCTGACCATGTCGACGGTCTGGACGGTCAGCGGCATCGCCATGTTCCTGTGCGTCGTGCTGTGCGGCCTCGTCACCCGGCCCGGCGGCATCCAGTTCGGCTGGGCCCTCCAGATCGCGCTGATCCTCTCCGGCTTCTTCGTCCCGACCATGTTCTTCATGGGCGCGGTCTTCGCCGCCCTGTGGTGGGCCTCGGTCCACTTCGGGCGGAAGATCGACGAGGCGAAGGCCCGATTCGCGGCACAGGCCTCCGCCGAGGCCGGCGCCGGAGCCTCCTGAAGCAGGGGCGAGGCCCTGGTTCAGGGGTGGCCGGGCCCTCGGGCCCGGCCACCCCTGACGCTGCGTAACACCCGGTCGGGCGCGCCCTGTAGCCTCTGAGCTCCGCACCCTTGTGATGAAGGAGTCACCACTGTGAGCCAGCGCACCCTCGTCCTGCTCAAGCCCGACGCCGTCCGGCGTGGCCTGACCGGCGAGATCATCAGCCGTATCGAGCGGAAGGCCGGCTGGCAGATCACCGCGCTGGAGCTGCGGACCCTGGACCAGGACACGCTGGAGCAGCACTACGGCGAGCACAAGGGCAAGCCGTTCTACGAGCCGCTCGTCCAGTTCATGGCCTCCGGCCCGGTCGTCGCGCTGATCGTCGAGGGCGAGCGCGTCATCGAGGGAGTGCGGGCGCTGGCCGGCCCGACCGACCCGATCGCCGCGCAGCCCGGTTCCATCCGTGGTGACTACGGCGTGATCGTGCGGGAGAACCTGATCCACGCGTCGGACTCCGAGGAGTCGGCCGAGCGCGAGGTGAAGATCTTCTTCCCCGGGCGCGCGTAGCGGCGTCAGCGCTTTCGCTACGGCGGGGGCCGGTGATCGGTCCTGCCCCCGCCACCCTTACTCTTCTGGCAACACACGGCCTCTTCTGGCAACACACGGCCACCACCCACACGGCCTACCCCCGGCTGACCAGCCAACCCGCCGAAAATCCGGCCGTACAACGGCATATGCGCGGCGATCGAGGGAACGTGCACCCCCGATGGACCGTCTGCAGAGGCGAGGCGGCGCATCGCATGCCCACAATGGCGAAGACCCTCGCGCAGTGTTCGTGCGGGCGAGACTACGATGTAAGCCTTCACGTCACAGCACCCACTTCGCCGACCCGAAAAGCCCTGAAAGGCTCTCAAAAGCCGTCAGCGCTCCGCTTGGGAAGGCCAGACGAATCCTGATGGGGAACTCAATGTCGTTCATCGGCCGTGACATGGCTGTCGACCTCGGGACCGCCAACACGCTGGTGTACGTCAGGGGTCGTGGGATCGTACTGAACGAGCCGTCCGTCGTCGCGATCAACACCAACACCGGTGGAATTCTCGCGGTCGGCGCGGAGGCGAAGAAGATGATCGGGCGGACCCCGGGCAACATCGTTGCCGTACGTCCGCTGAAGGACGGTGTCATCGCCGACTTCGAGATCACCGAGCGGATGCTCCGCTACTTCATCCTGAAGATCCACAAGCGGCGGTATCTCGCCCGTCCTCGCGTCGTCGTCTGCGTGCCGTCCGGCATCACCGGTGTCGAGCGTCGCGCCGTCATCGAGGCGTCCTCCCAGGCCGGCGCCCGTCAGGTGCACATCATCGAGGAGCCCATGGCAGCGGCCATCGGCTCCGGCCTGCCGGTCCACGAGGCCACGGGCAACATGGTGGTGGACATCGGCGGCGGCACCACGGAGGTCGCGGTCATCTCCCTCGGCGGCATCGTCACCGCCCAGTCCATCCGCGTCGCGGGCGACGAGTTGGACAACGCGATCATCCAGCACATCAAGAAGGAGTACTCGCTCCTTCTCGGTGAGCGGACGGCCGAGCAGATCAAGATCACGATCGGTTCGGCGTACGACCTCGACGCTGACGAGCACACCGAAATCCGCGGCCGGGACCTGGTGTCCGGGCTGCCCAAGACCGTCGTCATCTCCGCCGCGGAAGTGCGGAAGGCGATCGAGGAACCCGTCAACGCCATCGTCGATGCCGTCAAGACGACCCTGGACAAGTGCCCGCCGGAACTCTCCGGCGACATCATGGACCGTGGCATCGTCCTGACCGGCGGCGGCGCCCTGCTCCGCGGTCTCGACGAGCGGCTCCGCCGTGAGACCGGAATGCCGATCCATATCGCCGAGGACCCGCTGGACAGCGTGGCGCTCGGCTCCGGCAAGTGTGTCGAGGAGTTCGAGGCGTTGCAGCAGGTGCTCGACGCCCAGCCCCGCAGATGAAGTAACACTTCGATTCCGCCGTACGGGACGTTCTCCTCTCGTGCGGCGGATCGTTGATATCGAGGCATAAGCTCCCACAAAGCGCCCCTGTCGTTCCCGTCTCGGGATTCCCAGGGGCTACCCGAATTCCCCCATTCCTGTCGAATTCCTATGAGGAAGGCACGGCCGCCGCACGTGAGGGACACACGAGAGAGCCGGCTGCTCCTGGTGCTGCTGATCGCCGTCGCGTTCGCGCTGATCACGGTGGACATCCGCGGCGGGGAGGACTCACCGGTCGACGGTGCCCGACGTGGAGCCGCCACCGTCTTCGGCCCGATCGAGGACGGAGTGTCGACCGCCGTCGACCCGATCGGCAACGCCATAAGCGCCGTCCGCGACTCCGGCTCCCGCCACGACCGCCTCGCCGCGCTGGAGAAGGAGAACGCCGAACTGAAGGCGTCCCTCGGCAGCGACGACCGCAACCACAGCAGGGTCGAGCAGCTCGACAAGATGCTGAAGACCGCCGCGAACGGCCAGTACGGCATCAAGGGCGCCGAGGTCATCGCCATAGGAGCGGCCCAGGGCTTCTCCTGGACCGTCACCATCGACATCGGCAGCAACGACGGCATCACCCGCGACATGACCGTCCTCAACGGCAACGGACTCGTCGGCCGCGTCACCACCGTCGGACCGAACACCGCGACCGTGCTCCTCGCCAACGACCCCGACTTCACCGTCGGCACCCGCATGGAGGCCACCGACGAGCTCGGCTTCGCCTCCGGTCAGGGTGACCGGCCGCTGCGCGTCGAACTCCTCAACGGCAAGGCCAAGGTGAAGGCGGGCGACCGCCTCGTCACCTTCGGCTCGCAGGCCGACAAGCCGTTCGTACCCGGCGTCCCGGTCGGCCTCGTCTCCCGTGTCGACCCCTCCGGCGGCGACCTCACCCGCACGATCTACGTCAAGCCGTTCGTGGCCTTCACCCAGCTCGACATCGTCGGCGTCGTCGTCCAGCCGCCCCGCAAGGACCCGCGCGACACCGTCCTGCCGAACAAACCGAAGGCCACACCCACACCGACCGTGACGGTGACGGTCACCCCGGGCGCGGACGAACCCGGCGACGGCACCGACGGACAGCCGCAAGAGCAGTAGACGTAGGACAGTAGGAGCTGACCCCTTCATGCGCTTCAACCGGATGCTGCTCTCCACCACCCTGGTGATCGTCGCCCTGGTGATCCAGGTGAGCGTCCTCTCCAGACTCCATCTTCCGGGCGCCGTACCGGACCTGGTGCTCCTCACCGTGCTCGGCCTCGCCCTGGTCTACGGCCATGTCGGCGGCGCCCTCGTCGGCTTCGGCGCCGGGCTGCTGTCCGACCTCGCGCCACCCGCCGACCACGCGGCAGGACGGTACGCCCTGGTCCTCTGCGTCATCGGCTACCTCGCGGGGCTTGCCAAGCCCGAGACCGGCCGGCTCAAGTCGGCGACCGGGCCGATGGCCGTGGTCGTCGTCGCCGCGCTCGGCGCGACGCTCCTCTACGCCGGGCTCGGCGCCCTCGTCGGTGACGACGCGGCCCGCCATGTCGGCCTGTCCAGCCTGCTGTTCACCGCCGCGCTCTACGACCTGCTGCTCGCGCCCTTCGTCGTCCCCGGCGTCATGGCGCTCGCCCGGCGCGCCGAGAACAACCCGCTCGCCGAGACCAACAGCGCCGCCAAGGCATCCGACGTCTCCTCCGGCTGGCTCTCCTCCGGCACCGGCCTGCGCATCGGCAACCAGCGCGGCGGACTCCGCATCAAGGCCGCGCGATCACGGATGGCCAAGGCGGGACGCATCAAGGGGGTCAAGCGGCTGTGACGGCACGTCAGAGGCCGTGCGGGTCGGACGGGGGAACCGATCACGGCCGAGCGGTGTACTCCATGTACCAGCACCATGCGCACCACCCGCACGGGCAGCGCCCGTTCACGTACCACCCGTTCACGCACTGAGAGGGGGAGACAGGCAGTGACCAACATCCCGGAGACCGGGCGGACCCCACGGGTCCAGATCCGGCTCATCATCATCCAGATCCTCGTCTTCTCCCTCCTCGGCACCCTCGGCGGCCGCCTCTGGTACCTCCAGATCCGCGAGGGTGACGCCTACGCCAAGGAGGCCTCCGGCAACCACGTCCAGCAGGTCGTGCAGCCCGCCGTGCGCGGCTCGATCCTGGACGCCCGCGGAGTGCCGATCGCCGACAACGAGACCCGGCTGGTCGTCTCGGCCTCCCGCACCGACCTGCTGAAGATGGACGACGACGGCAAGGCCGTCCTCACCAAGCTTGCCGGGGTCCTGGACATGAAGTCCGAGGACGTCATGGACAAGGTCCGCCTCTGCGACTCCGAGACGCCCCAGCCCTGCTGGAACGGCTCGCCCTACCAGCCGATCCCCATCACCGACGAGGCCACCGCCAAGCAGGCCCTGCAGATCCGCGAGCGCTCCGAGGACTTCCCCGGCATCACCGCCGAGCCCCAGGCCGTCCGCCGCTATGCGAGCCCCGGCGGCTCCAAGACCTCACAGGTCCTCGGCTATCTCTCGCCGGTCACCGACGAGGAGATCACCAAGGCCCAGGACACCGACTCGCCGTATCTGCGCTCCGACCAGGTCGGCCGTTCCGGTCTGGAGCGCCAGTACGACAAGGAGCTGCGCGGCAAGGCGGGCGTCACCCGCTACGAGGTCGACAACCTGGGCCGCGTCATCGGTGAGGCCGAGGCCGACCCCGCCGAGCCCGGCGCCAACCTGGTCACCAGCGTCGACGCCCGCGTGCAGCGCATCGCCGAGTACGAACTGAACGAGGCGATGAAGGAAGCCCGCAAGCAGAACGACCGCAACACGGGGACGAACTACAAGGCCGACTCCGGTGCTGTCGTCGTGATGGAGGCCAAGACCGGCCGCGTCGTCGCCATGGCCTCCAACCCGGACTACGACCCGAACGCCTGGGTCGGCGGCATCTCCGCCAAGGACTACACCAAGCTCACCGGCAAGAAGTCCAACTATCCGCTGCTGAACCGCGCGATCCAGGGTCAGTCGGCCCCCGGCTCCATCTTCAAGGTGGTCCCGACCGCCGCCGCGGTGAACGCCGGCTACTCCTTCAACGGCCCCTACGAATGCTCCAGTTCGTACTCGATCGGCGGCCAGGTCTTCAAGAACTTCGAGTCCCAGAGCCACGGCGGGATCAGCCTCGGCAAGGCGCTGGAGGTCTCCTGCGACACCGTCTTCTACCGCCTCGCCCACGAGGAGTGGAAGCGTGACGGAGGCATCAAGCCCAACAAGGGCGCCAACGACTGGTTCTACAAGACCGCCCACCAGTTCGGCCTCGGCGACGAGACCGGCATCGACCTGCCCAACGAGGTCACCGGCCGTATCCCGGACCGCAAGTGGAAGCTGGACTACTGGAAGGCCAACAAGGACGCCTGGTGCAAGTACGGCAAGAAGGGCGGCACGTACGCCGAGCAGATCGCGTACGAGAACTGCCTCGAAGGCAACCGCATGCGCGCCGGTGACTCCGTCAACTACTCCATCGGCCAGGGTGACACCCTCGTCACCCCCATCCAGATGGCCACCATCTACGCGGCCATCTCCAACGGCGGCACCCTCTACGACCCCACCGTCGGCAAGGCCGTCATCAGCGCCGACGGCAAGAACGTGCAGGCGATCGCACCCAAGTCGCACGGCAAGCTGCCGATGACGAAGAAGACCCGCGACGAGATAGACGAAGCCCTTGAGGGAGTCGCGACCCGTGGTACGGCCGCCTGGCGCTTCCAGGGCTGGCCGCAGGACGAGATCCCGATGCACGCCAAGACGGGTACGGCCGAGGTCTACGGCAAGCAGACGACCTCCTGGTTCGCCACGTACACCAAGGACTACTCGATCGTCATGACGATCTCCCAGGGTGGTACGGGCTCCGGTGCCTCGGCCCCCGCCGTGCGCAAGCTGTACAACGCGCTGTACGGCGTCTCCGAGGACGGCAAGATCGACAAGAGGAAGGCGCTCCTGCCCACCCCGCAGAAGGGCCTGCCGAAGATCGAGTCCGACGGCTCGATCGACAGCCCGAAGCTGGATTCCTACCCGCCGAAGAAGACCAAGAAGGAGACCGCGGAGGACGGCACACAGACCGTCGCCGCCGGTCCGGGCGCCCAGCCGGTGTCCTTCGACGTCCCGGCGGCGATCGTCAGTACACGCGGCGGCAGCGGCAACCGTGCCGCACGCCGACGAACGGAGTGCGGCCGACGGGGTGCGGGCGGTGGCAGAGACCGCCGCGGGAGCGGCCAGGGGCGGAGGACGTCCGTATGACCGGCAACAGCTTCTCCGTCTCCGGGTACGGGCCTGAACGCTCCGGCTGGACCCGGCTGTTCGCCCGTGACTCGCTCGCCCGTCGGCTCGACTGGCCGATACTGTTCTCGGCCATCGCGCTCTCCCTGATCGGCGCGGCCCTCGTCTACTCGGCGACCCGCAACCGCACGGAACTCAACCAGGGCGACCCGTACTACTTCCTCTTCCGGCACCTGCTCAACACCGGCATCGGCTTCGCCCTGATGATCGGCACGGTCTGGCTCGGTCACCGCACCCTGCGCACGGCCGTACCGATCCTGTACGGCATCTCGGTCCTGCTGATCCTGCTGGTGCTGACCCCGCTGGGCGCGACGATCAACGGCGCCCACGCGTGGATCGTCATCGGCGGCGGCTTCTCGCTCCAGCCCTCCGAGTTCGTGAAGATCACGATCATCCTGGGCATGGCGATGCTGCTGGCGGCCCGGGTGGACGCGGGCGACAAGGCCCACCCCGACCACCGCACGGTCGTCCAGGCCCTCGGCCTCGCCGCCGTGCCGATACTGATCGTCCTGCTCATGCCCGACCTCGGCTCGGTCATGGTCATGGTGGTCATCGTGCTGGGCGTCCTGCTCACCTCCGGCGCGTCCAACCGATGGGTCCTCGGCCTCATCGGCACGGGCGCGATGGGCGCGATCGCCGTCTGGCAGCTCGGGGTGCTCGACGAGTACCAGATCAACCGCTTCGCGGCCTTCGCCAACCCCGAGCTCGACCCGGCCGGCGTCGGCTACAACACCAACCAGGCCCGCATCGCCATCGGCTCCGGCGGACTCCTCGGCACCGGACTGTTCAAGGGCTCGCAGACCACCGGACAGTTCGTGCCCGAGCAGCAGACCGACTTCGTCTTCACGGTGGCGGGGGAGGAGCTGGGGTTCGTGGGCGCGGGGCTGATCATCCTGCTGCTCGGGGTCGTCCTGTGGCGGGCGTGCCGGATCGCCCGCGAGACCACCGAGCTGTACGGCACGATCGTCGCCGGCGGCATCATCGCCTGGTTCGCGTTTCAGGCCTTCGAGAACATCGGAATGACCCTCGGCATCATGCCGGTGGCGGGACTGCCACTGCCGTTCGTGTCGTACGGCGGATCGTCGATGTTCGCGGTCTGGGTGGCGGTGGGGTTGTTGCAGTCCATTCGAGTGGAGCGCCCGATGTCGGCGTAGGGCTTCGCGCTGCTCCGGGGCAGGCTTCCACGCTCCTCCGGGGGCGCGGTGGTCTGCCCCTTTGCCCGAAGTAGGACTAGATTCATTTCATGGCGGACATCAAGCGCGAGATCGAGCGGAAGTACGAGTCCGACGAGAGCGGCCTGCCGGACCTCACCGGTGTGGCCGGGGTCGCGACCGTCATCGACAAGGGTGTGGCGGAGCTGGACGCCGTCTATTACGACACCCCCGACGAACGCCTCGCCGCCGCCTCCATCACCCTGCGCCGTCGCACGGGAGGCAGTGACGCGGGCTGGCATCTGAAGCTCCCCGTCTCCTCGGGAGTCCGCGACGAGATCCGGGCCCCGTTGTCCGACGCGCTGCCCGACGAACTCGCGGGGCTCGTGCGTTCCCGGGTCCGGGGGGCGGACCTGGTCCCGCTGGTCCGCCTTCTCTCCAGTCGCGATGTCAGCGAACTGCTCGACGCGGACGGCGCTCTCCTCGCCGAGGTCAGCGTGGACGCCGTCGTCGCCGAGCGGCTCACCGAGGACGGCAGGACCGCCCAGTGGTCCGAGATCGAGGTGGAACTCGCCGACGACGGCGACCCGGCCTTCCTCGACAAGGTCGACAAGAAGCTGCGCAAGGCAGGCGTACGGCCGTCGGATTCGCCGTCGAAAATGGCCAGGGCACTGCAGGAGACGGCACCCGGGAAGAACAGGAAGAAGGACAGGAAGAAGGACAGGAAGCGGGACGAGGCGGAGGCGCCCGGTGAGCCCGTCACCCCCGGTGATCATGTCCTCGCCTACGTCCGCGTCCAGCGCGACGCGATCATCGAGCTCGATCCCGCCGTACGCCGGGACGTCTTCGACTCCGTCCACAGCATGCGGGTCGCCACGCGCCGGTTGCGCAGCACCTTCAAGTCGTTCGGGAAGGTGCTGGACCGGGCCGTCACGGACCCGATCGGCGAGGAGCTGAAGTGGCTGGCGGGGGAGCTGGGCGTCGACCGTGACCAGGAGGTCCTGACGGAACGGCTCACCGGGGCGCTGGACGATCTTCCCGAGAGCCTGGTGACGGGCCCGGTCCATGCGCGGCTGCGCGCCTGGGCGCAGCGGGACGGCGGTACCGGCCCCCGGAGCGAGCTGATCGAGGCGCTGGACGGGCGGCGGTATCTGGAGCTGCTGGAGTCCCTCGACGCCGTGATCGCGGATCCGCCGCTGCTCAAGGCCGCCGGCGGTGATCCCGAGAAGGTGATCACCAAGGCGGTCAAGAAGGACTTCGACAAGGTGGCCGCCCTGGTCGAGGAGGCTCTGGCGCAGCCGCCCGGCGCCGACCGCGACCTCGCCATGCACGAGGCCCGCAAGAAGACCAAGCGCACCCGGTACGCGGCCGAGGCGGCGCGTCCTCTGCTGGACAAGCCGGCCAAGGCGCTCGTCAAGGACATGAAGTCCCTGCAGAGCCTCCTCGGCGACCACCAGGACAGCGTGATGGCCCGAGAGGCCCTGCGCGACCTCGCCCACCAGGCCCATGCGGCGCCGGGGGAGAGCGCCTTCACGTACGGGCTGCTGTACGGCAGGGAGGAACGGCGGGCGGAGCTGGCGGAGGCGGCGCTGCCGGGGACGTGGGCGAAGATCAGCGGCGACATGCCCTTCTGAGGGCCGGGCGGTCGGCGCTGAGGGTCGGGCCTCCGGCAACGACGACCGGACAGCCCGGGCGGTGACGGTCGGGCGCGCGGCGCTCTGCCGACGACTGGGCGTGCGAGGGGTGTCTCCGGGGGCGTTACGCTAGATGGTCACCCCTGTCAGCTCACGAAGGTAACCCCGCGATGTCTGTCGAGTCGGTCTTCCCACAGCTCGAGGCCCTGCTGCCGCATGTGCAGAAGCCGATCCAGTACGTGGGCGGTGAGCTCAACTCCACCGTCAAGCCCTGGGAGTCCAGCGACGTCCGCTGGGCGCTCATGTACCCGGACGCGTACGAGGTCGGTCTGCCCAACCAGGGCGTCATGATCCTCTACGAGGTGCTCAACGAGCGCGAGGGCGTGCTGGCCGAGCGCACGTACAGCGTGTGGCCGGACCTGGAGGCGCTGATGCGGGAGCACGGCGTCCCGCAGTTCACCGTCGACAGCCACCGCCCGGTGAAGGCCTTCGACGTGTTCGGTCTGTCCTTCTCCACGGAGCTGGGCTACACCAACATGCTGACCGCGCTGGACCTGGCCGGGATCCCCCTGGAGTCCAAGGACCGCACGGTCGACGACCCGATCGTGCTGGCCGGCGGCCACGCGGCCTTCAACCCCGAGCCGATCGCCGACTTCATCGACGCGGCGATCATCGGCGACGGCGAGCAGGCCGTGCTCGACATGACCGACATCATCCGCGCGTGGAAGGCGGAGGGCCGGCCTGGTGGCCGCGAGGAGGTCCTGTTCCGCCTCGCGAGGACCGGCTCGGTCTACGTCCCGGCGTTCTACGACGTCGAGTACCTCGCGGACGGCCGCATCGGCCGCGTCGTACCGAACAGGTCGGGTGTCCCGTGGCGGGTGTCCAAGCACACCGTCATGGACCTGGACGAGTGGCCGTACCCCAAGCAGCCCCTGGTCCCGCTCGCCGAGACGGTCCACGAGCGGATGTCGGTGGAGATCTTCCGCGGCTGTACCCGCGGCTGTCGCTTCTGCCAGGCCGGCATGATCACTCGCCCGGTCCGGGAGCGTTCCATCACGGGCATCGGTGAGATGGTCGAGAAGGGCCTGAAGGCGACCGGCTTCGAGGAGGTGGGCCTGCTGTCGCTGTCCTCCGCCGACCACAGCGAGATCGGCGAAGTCGCCAAGGGCCTGGCGGACCGGTACGAGGAGGACAAGATCGGTCTGTCCCTCCCCTCCACCCGCGTGGACGCCTTCAACGTGGACCTCGCGAACGAGCTGACGAGGAACGGCCGACGCTCGGGTCTGACCTTCGCGCCCGAGGGCGGCTCCGAGCGCATGCGTAAGGTCATCAACAAGATGGTCTCGGAGGACGACCTCATCCGGACCGTCTCCACCGCGTACGGCAACGGCTGGCGCCAGGTGAAGCTGTACTTCATGTGCGGCCTGCCGACGGAGACCGACGAGGACGTCCTCCAGATCGCCGACATGGCGATGAAGGTGATCGCAGAGGGCCGCAAGGTCTCCGGCCAGAACGACATCCGCTGCACCGTGTCGATCGGCGGGTTCGTCCCCAAGCCGCACACACCGTTCCAGTGGGCCCCGCAGCTCTCCGCCGAGGAGACGGACGCGCGGCTCGGAAAGCTCCGCGACAAGATCCGCGGCGACAAGAAGTACGGCCGTTCCATCGGCTTCCGCTACCACGACGGCAAGCCGGGCATCGTCGAGGGCCTGCTGTCACGCGGCGACCGCCGCATCGGTGCCGTCATCCGCGCGGTCTACGAGGACGGCGGCCGCTTCGACGGCTGGCGCGAGCACTTCTCCTACGACCGCTGGATGGCCTGCGCCGACAAGACCCTCCCCGCCTTCGGTGTCGACGTGGACTGGTACACCACCCGCGAGCGCACCTACGAGGAGGTCCTCCCCTGGGACCACCTGGACTCCGGCCTCGACAAGGACTGGCTCTGGGAGGACTGGCAGGACTCCCTCGATGAGACCGAGGTCGAGGACTGCCGCTGGACCCCGTGCTTCGACTGTGGTGTGTGTCCTCAGATGGACACCCACATCCAGATCGGCCCTACGGGCAAGAAGCTGCTGCCGCTGTCGGTCAAGCAGCCGGTGGGGAGTGGGCAGCACAGCCACTGACCGTCCGCGGCCGTGAGCGTGGAACGGTCGTGGCATGAAGGACTTGGGTCGTGAGGGGTGTCCGGAGGGCCGGTCGGCCGTTCTCCGGGCACCCCTATTTCTCAGGTGCTACCGGTCGGTGACGCGGGGTGTGACGGTTGAGCCGCCGTTGATGATGCTGTCCGAGGGCTGGAGCTCGACCCTGAGCCAGGGGCGCGGGTTGCCCTGGGCGTCGTTGCAGTTCAGGGTCGCGTGGGGCTGCGTGTCGACCGGCACGCAGGTGGTCTCCCAGATCTCGCCGACGGTCGTGACGACGTTGAACTTGACGAGGCCCTTGTCGGCGCTCGTGTGGTCGCCCTTGTTCTGGCCCTTGTCCTCGCCGTGGTCCTTGGCGGTGCCGGCACCGTGGTCCTGGCCGGCGCTCTGGGTGTGGCCCTGGCTCGTGTTCTGGGCGTGACCCTGGCTCTGGCTCGTGTTCTGGGCCTGGCCTTGGCCTTGGCCCTGGCTGTGGCTCTGGCCCTGGCTGTGGCCCTGGCCCTGGCTGGTGTTCTGGCCCTGGCTCTGGCTCTGGCCGGTGTTCTGGGCCTGGCCCTGGCTGTGACTCTGGCTCGTGTTCTGGCCTTGGCTGTGGCTCTGGCTCTGGCCCGTGTTCTGACCGTGCTCCTTGCCGGTGCCCTGGCTGTGCTCCTTGCCTGTTTCCTTCGGCCCGTGTCCATGGCTGTTGCCGTAGGAGTGGGTGTTGACGGAGACGCCGCAGGCGAAGCCGACATCGGCGCCCTGTGAATCACTGCCGCCTGCGGGGAAGTTGGGGTGGGTGCTGAGGTCGGTCCACAGGAACGGGTGGGCGGCTGCGCCCCGGAGGTCGCGGATGCCCGCGAAGACCCGTCCCTCGGACAGTACGACCCGGAACTCGGACTTCTTCGAGTCCTGTACCGCGTCGATGTCGGAGCAGGGGCCGGCAGGGCCCGTGGCGCCGGTCGTCCCGGTCGATCCCGTCGCTCCGGTGGCTCCCGTGCCTCCGGCGACGCCATCCGCTCCGGTGGGCCCGGTGGGTCCGGCGATGCCGTCCAATCCGGTGGGCCCGGTGGGGCCGGTGGGTCCGGCGATGCCGTCCAATCCGGTGGGTCCGGTGGGGCCGGTCGGACCCGCGATGCCGTCCGCTCCCGTGGGGCCGGCCGGACCCGTGGCGCCGTCCTCACCGATGTCGCCCTGGGGGCCGGTGGCACCCGTCGCGCCGGTGGCACCCGTCGCGCCCGTCGCGCCGGTCTCTCCCGGAGGGCCGGTCGGGCCGCCGGGACCTTCCTCGCAGTGGTCGTCGTTGCCACCGAGTGCCGCGGTGCGGTCGTTGTCCTCCTGGTCGTACCAGTCGGACGCCGATCCGTCGTGCTCACCCTGCTCGTCGGAGGGAGGGCACTCCTCGTCGCCGGCCCTCGTCGTCGTGGAGTGCTCGGACATGCTTCGCGTGGCCGCGGCGGCGGGGGCGGCCAGTCCGGCTGCCACTACCAGCGCGAGCGAGGCAAAAGTGCTGACCTTGGTGATCCTGTCTCGGGCCAGCGGGCCTATCAGCGAGATCGTCCTGCGCTCAGGACTCATCTAGATGCTCCTTGTTTCAACCGGTTTGGGGCTTCTCCCCGCACTCGATCGTGAGCCTCACCCCTGTCCACCGGGCCGACCAGCGCGCTGGCCCGTACGGGGGGCGTAGATCATCAAGTCGGCCTAAGCGGGTGTCACGGGTGGGCTAATTCAACGCTTTTGGAACCTATTTGTGAGATAGAAGGAGGTATGTCACGCGGCCGTTCCGGCGGCGTTCCAACTTCTCCGGGACCGGTGAGGCCGTGAAATCGCAGACCATCTGTCTCTGCATGATCGTCAAGAACGAGGCGCGGGTGATCGAGCGCTGCCTCGCCTCGGTCCGCCCCCTGATCGACACCTGGGTCATTTCCGACACCGGTTCCACGGACGGTACGCAGGACCTGATCCGCAAGGCGCTGGACGGTATCCCGGGCGAGCTGCACCAGGACACCTGGGTCGACTTCGGGCACAACCGGACGCGGAACATCCAACACGCCCGGGGCAAGGCCGACTTCCTGCTCACCATCGACGCCGACCACGTCATGCGCCAGGACGCGCCGCTGCCCCGGCTGACGGCCACCTCGTACATGCTGCGCTACGACTACCCGGGCACCCAGCACCGTTTCAAGCATCTGATGCGGGGGGACCGGATCTGGCGCTACGAAGGTGTGACCCACGAGTACCCGTGCACCGACGCACCCGATGTCCAGGAGAACCTGGACGCGATCGTCATCGAGGACCACGCCGACGGCGGCTGCCGCGACGACAAGTTCGAACGCGACGCCCGTCTGCTCAGGCGTGAACTCGAACGCGACCCGGCCAACCCCCGCACCGTCTTCTACCTGGCCAACACCGAACGCGACCTCGGTCACGCGCGGGAGGCGATCGCGCTGTACGAGCGGCGCGCGGCGATGGGTGGCTGGGGCGAGGAGGTCTATTGCTCGCTGCTCGAAGCCGGGATGCTCAGAGCGGAGAAGGAGGAGGACTGGCCGGGAGCCATGGACACGTTCTCCCGGGCCTGGGAGGCCCGTCCCGCAAGGCTCGAAGCCTGCTACGAGTTGGCCTCCCGCCTCCGTCTCCGGCGCCGCCACCACACGGCACACGCCCTTCTCGTCGACGTCGTCGACAGGCCCGCACCGGACGACCTGCTCTTCACCAAGCCCTGGGTCTACCGATGGGGGCTGCTGTTCGAGTTCTCCATCGCCGCCCACTGGGTGGGTGACCACGACGCGGCCCTGCGGGCGTGCGACCGTCTGCTGGCCATGCGGGACCTGCCCGAGCGCATCCGCCGTCAGGTCGAGATCAACCGGAAGTTCTCCGCACCGCACGCCTCCGCACCGGATCTGTCCGCCGTGGTGCGCCGCCCCAAGGCCTCCCGGGCCGGTAAGTCGGCCAAGTCCGCGAGGGCCTCCGGGCGCAAGCGGTAGGGCCCTCGGCCGAGTTGCCGGGGCGGGCGGGGCCACAGGGGTGCACGGGCGGGAATTCGCGGACGTGTGGCTGGATCCGTACGGGGCGTTGAGGCGTCTACGTCGTCATGGACCTGGAGAAGAGGCCTGCCCGACCGTCCGCCCCGCCGTTCGCCCCGCCGACCGCCGAGCGGCCGGCGGGGCGGACGCCTGAGCGGCAGCAGACGCCCGAGGGGTGCCTCGTCGTCGCGATCCGGATTCCCGTGCGGATCGTCGTGCTCGTGCTGGTCGTGCCGGTGCGGATGGTGTGGGACGTGCTCGTGGTGGTCGGGCGGTTCCTGACGGACACCGTGTTGCGCCCACTGGGGCGGGTGTCGCTGTGGGTCGCCAGGGCCGTCCTCGTGTGGCCGTGGGTGGCGCTGTGGCGGTACGTCGTCGTGCCGGTCGCCAAAGGGCTCGGCCGGCTCGGGTACTGGCTGCTGGTCGTGCCGGCGGTGTGGCTGTATCGGTACGTGCTGACGCCCGTGGGACACACGATCGCCTGGGTGGCCGCCGGGATCCGGAGCGGGGCGGTCCGGGCGGCCGCCGGGGTCTGCGCCGGGCTCGGGTGGCTGTACCGGCGGACGTTGGCGCCGCTCGGACGGGGCATCGCCTGGCTGGCCAGGGGCATCGGGGTCGGGATCGCCGCCGTCGCGGTCGCGCTGTTCACGGCCTCGGCCTGGCTGGTGCGGTACCTCCTCGTCGTCCCGGCCCTGTGGCTGTACCGGTATGTGCTGACGCCCGTGGGACACGCGATCGCGTGGTTGGCACGAGGCGTCGTGCGGCTCGTACGGACGATCCTCGCCGGGCTCTGGCTCGGGATCTACTGGACGTCGCGCGTGCTGCTCGTACTGCCCGCTCTCGCCGTGTGGCGGTGGGTGCTCGCACCGGTCGGGCGGATGCTCGCCGTCGTGGGACGGGAGATCTGGGACGCCCTCCGACACGCATGGCGCGTGGCGGGGCGGATCTCGCTCGCCGTCGGCCGGTTCCTGGCGAACCTCTTCCGGTGGATCTTCGTCGAGCCGACGCGGTGGGTGTACCGGACGGTCCTCACGCCCGCCGGCCACTTCGTACGGGATGCCGTGTGGAAGCCGGTCGCGGCGGTCGGGCGCATGGTGGGCCGTACCATCCGGCAGGCCCTGGCCGCCGCCCGCGAGTCCGTCCGCCAGGCCCGTGCCGGTGTGCGGTCGGCGCTCTTCGGGCGGCCGGCGGAGCCGAAGCCTGTCCACCGGCGGGAACCGGGGGCCGCCGGGACACGTACTCTTGATAGCAGTACGACCGCACTCACGAAGGACTGAGCGACACTGGGCAAGCGACAGCCCGAAGGCCCGCCGCCCGCACCCGCGGTGCAGCGCATCCGACTGCGCTACACCAAGCGCGGCCGCCTCCGGTTCACCAGCCACCGTGACTTCCAGCGCGCCTTCGAGCGTGCGCTGCGCCGTGCCGAGGTACCGATGGCGTACTCGGCGGGGTTCACGCCGCATCCGAAGGTGTCGTACGCCAATGCCGCACCCACCGGCACGGGCAGTGAGGCGGAGTACCTGGAGATCGCGCTCACCGACGCGCGCGACCCTGAGAAGCTCAGGATCCTGCTCGACGAGTCGCTGCCCACCGGGCTCGACATCGTCGACGCGGTCGAGGCCCGGACCTCCGGGCTCGCCGACCGGCTCACGGCCTCCGTGTGGGAGCTGCGCCTGGACGGCGTGGACCCGGCGGACGCCGGGCGCGCGGTCGAGGCCTTCAAGGCGGCGGACCTCGTCGAGGTCCAGCGCAGGGCCAAGAACGGCGTACGGACCTTCGACGCCAGGGCCGCCGTCGTCGATCTCGAGAGCCGTGACGGACGGGACGGAAGCGACGGACCTGACGGTTCTGAGACGTCCGGTCCACAGGCTGATAGGCCGACGGACCAGCCCTGTGCGATACTGCGGCTGGTTGTTCGGCACGTGACGCCTGCCGTACGACCCGACGACGTCCTGTCCGGTCTCCGCGCCGTGGCCGACCTGGCGCCGCCGGTCCCCGCAGCGGTGACCAGGCTGGCGCAGGGGCTTTTCGATGCAGAGAGCGGCACGGTGACCGACCCGCTCGCGCCCGACCGCGAGGCAGCGCCGGCCCTCTCAACGGCCGAACCCGCTGCCGCCGCGAAGGCGTCGGCGCCGGTAGGCCCCGCGTAGGGACGAACGTCGTAGCGCCGCCCTCTGATCCGGGAGCCACCTGGATCGGGCAGCGCACCGACCACAAGACTTTCGCCAGGCCGTACGCAACATGCGTACGGAACCGGCGAGACAGGACACAGAGAGCTCCCGTGCGGCGCCCGCGCCCCGGACGGCGGCAGTCGCGCATGACGCGAGCCGCGGACGTCACCGGCCACGCCGGACCGAGTGCGGCGCCCGGGAGCCTGACGGGAGAAACGCCCGCATGCCCGAATCGATCGAATCCGCAGAGCCCGCGAAGGGCTCCGAGAACAACACGCCGAGCGACACCCTGCCGCCGCGCCGCCGTCGCCGTGCCGCGTCCCGCCCCGCGGGACCGCCGTCCGCCGCCTCCGAAGCGGCCGCGGAGACCACCGCGCCGGCCATACCGGTCGCCGAGTCCGAGGATCTCGCGTCCGCTGATGAGGTGACGGTCGTGGACGAGGCTGTCGTGGATGCCGAGGCCGACGAGGAAGCCGCCGAGGCCGAGACCGCCGCTGCCGAGACGTCCGCCGCCGACGAGGAGGCCGCGCCCGCCGGTCGTACGCGCCGTCGTGCGACCCGCCGGGCATCGGCCCCCACCGGCGCGCCCCAGGCCGCCGAGGAGAGTGCCGACACGCCCGAGGCCGCCGCCCCGGTCGAGGCTGCCGCCGTCGAGGAGGCCGCGCCCGCCGGTCGTACACGCCGTCGTGCCACGCGGCGGGTGTCCGCGCCCGCCGGTGAGCCGGTGGCCGCAGAGGTCGTTCAGGCTCCGGCGGAGGTCGCGGAAGCCGCCCCCGTCGCGGCTCCGGAGTCCGTGGAGGAGGCGGCCGAGGAGGCCGCGCCGCGTCGTACGCGTCGCCGGGCCA
>NZ_LRTR01000388.1 GCF_001550375.1 Streptomyces europaeiscabiei
TCGGCGCCTGCCGCGCCGGTCGCGGAGGACTCGCCCTCGCGCCCGTCGCGGCCCGCCGTGGCCGTGTTCCAGGCGCCGGTGTTCACCGAGCCGATGTTCCAGACGCCGGAGCGGGCCGCCGCGCAGGCCGCCGCCGAGTCGGAGCCCGAGACCGTGGAGGTCGAGGAGCCCGCCGAGAGCACCGACCTCGGCGGTTTCGCCGAGGAGGAGAACACCGGCGGGTCGCGTCGTCGGCGTCGCCGTCGGGGCGAGCCCGCCGAGACGCAGCAGCCCGTGGCCGCCGCCGTGGTGGCCGACGAGCCGGAGGAGCCCGAGGAGCCCGAGGAGGGCAACGAGGACGCCGAGGGCGACGAGTACGGCGAGGAGGAGTCCACCGGGTCGCGCCGTCGCCGTCGCCGAGGTGGCCGCCGTCGTCGCCGGGGCGAGTCGGCCGACGCCGACGCCGCCGCCGAGGGTGACGAACTCGCCGCCGAGCAGGCCACGCAGGACGCCGAGGACACCGCCGAGCAGGTGGACGAGGACGACGACGAGGCCGACGAGCGCGAGGAGTCCGGTTCCGGTTCCAGCAGCAGCCGTCGACGCCGGCGCCGTCGTCGTCGCGCCGGTGACTCCGGCACCGAGGCCGAGACCGAGGCCGGCACCGACGACCCCGAGCGCACGGTCGTCAAGGTCCGCGAGCCGCGCGAGCGGCGCGCCAAGGAGACCGAGTTCTCCGACGAGGTGCAGTCCATCAAGGGCTCGACCCGTCTGGAGGCCAAGAAGCAGCGCCGCCGCGAAGGCCGTGAGCAGGGCCGCCGGCGCGTCCCGATCATCACCGAGGCCGAGTTCCTCGCCCGCCGCGAGGCCGTCGAGCGCGTCATGGTCGTCCGCCAGAGCGGCGAGCGCACCCAGATCGGTGTCCTGGAAGACAACGTGCTCGTCGAGCACTACGTCAACAAGGAGCAGTCGACCTCGTACGTCGGCAACGTCTACCTCGGCAAGGTGCAGAACGTGCTGCCGTCGATGGAGGCCGCCTTCATCGACATCGGCAAGGGCCGCAACGCCGTCCTGTACGCCGGTGAGGTCAACTTCGAGGCGCTGGGCATGGCCAACGGGCCGCGGCGCATCGAGTCCGCCCTGAAGTCCGGCCAGTCGGTCCTCGTCCAGGTGACGAAGGACCCGATCGGACACAAGGGCGCCCGTCTGACCAGCCAGGTCTCCCTGCCCGGCCGCTACCTGGTCTACGTCCCCGAGGGGTCGATGACCGGTATCAGCCGCAAGCTGCCCGACACCGAGCGGGCCCGGCTGAAGACCATCCTCAAGAAGATCGTTCCCGAGGACGCGGGCGTCATCGTGCGCACCGCCGCCGAGGGCGCGAGCGAGGACGAGCTGCGCCGTGACGTCGAGCGGCTGCACGCGCAGTGGGGGGACATCCAGAAGAAGGCCAAGAACAGCGGCAGCTCGAACGCGCCGACGCTGCTGTACGGCGAGCCGGACATGACCGTCCGCGTCGTCCGCGACATCTTCAACGAGGACTTCTCCAAGGTCATCGTCAGCGGCGAGGACGCGTGGGAGACCATCCACGGATACGTCGCGCACGTCGCGCCCGACCTGGCCGACCGCCTGCAGAAGTGGACCTCCGAGGTCGACGTCTTCGCGACGTACCGCATCGACGAGCAGCTGATGAAGGCGCTGGACCGCAAGGTGTGGCTGCCCAGCGGTGGTTCGCTGGTGATCGACAAGACCGAGGCCATGATCGTGGTCGACGTCAACACCGGTAAGTTCACCGGCCAGGGCGGCAACCTGGAGGAGACGGTCACCAGGAACAACCTGGAGGCGGCCGAGGAGATCGTGCGTCAGCTGCGGCTGCGCGACCTCGGCGGCATCGTCGTCATCGACTTCATCGACATGGTCCTGGAGTCCAACCGGGACCTGGTGCTGCGGCGCCTGCTGGAGTGCCTGGGACGCGACCGTACGAAGCACCAGGTCGCCGAGGTCACCTCGCTGGGCCTGGTCCAGATGACCCGGAAGCGGGTCGGGCAGGGCCTCCTGGAGTCCTTCTCCGAGACCTGTGTCCACTGCAACGGGCGCGGCGTGATCGTGCACATGGACCAGCCGACGGCTGTCGGCGGTGGCGGCAAGCGCCGCAAGCGCGGGCGTGGCGGTGTCGAGCACGACCACGAGCAGGGGTCCGCCTCCGAGGCCGTCGAGCCGGTGGAGTCGGCCGAGCTGATCGAGGCCGAGGTGGCCGCCGAGGTCGCCGAGCCCGTGGCTCTGCCCGCCCCCGAGTACGAGCCCGACGAGGAGCTTTACAGCAGCGTCGCCGAGGCGGAGGCGGCGGTCGGACGCGGCCGTTCGCGGCGCCGCGCGACCCG
>NZ_LRTR01000389.1 GCF_001550375.1 Streptomyces europaeiscabiei
CGACGGCACCCACCGCGTCCGCGGAGGCGGCGGCCGTGGCGGTGGTTCCGTCCGCTTCCGCCGACGCCGCGGTCGAGGCTCCGGTCGAGGAGGCCGCTCCGGCCGCCGAGGAGACCGAGGCCGAGGCGCCCGCCAAGAAGGCGGCGGCGCGCAAGACGGCCAAGAAGGCCACGGCGAAGAAGGCCGCCACGAAGAAGACGGCGGCGGTGGCCAAGAAGACGGTCGCGAAGAAGACCACGGCCAAGAAGGCGGCGACGAAGAAGACGGCCACGAAGAAGACCACGGTGGCCGCCGAGCAGTCGTCGGCCACGGTCACGGCTTCGACCGACGAGAGCTGAGCCCCTCGGGGCGGGCTCTCGGTCCGTTCCAACCGGTGCCCCTGCCGGGTGGTTTCACCACCGGGTGGGGGCACCGGTGTGTCCGGGGCAGGAGCTCGGTTTGACCCCTTCGGGCATGGCCCCGTAACCTGGACCGTCGGCGTGTCCGTAGGTAGAGACGCGTCACATCCCCGTAAACCTCATTCCTTCCGCGCGCGCCGGGCGCCGTGGGAGAGGCTGCTCGCATGTCGGGCGGCTGGACTGCGGGGGTGCCGTTCCCGAGCGAGAGAGTGAGATCCGCGTGTACGCCATCGTGCGCAGCGGTGGTCGCCAGCACAAGGTTGCTGTCGGCGACATCGTTGAGGTTGACAAGATTTCCACTGCCAAGGTTGGCGACACGGTCGAGCTCTCGACCCTGCTCGTTGTCGACGGCGACGCTGTGACCAGCGACCCGTGGGTGCTGGCCGGCATCAAGGTCCAGGCCGAGATCGTGGACCACCACAAGGGTGTGAAGATCGACATCCTTCGCTACAAGAACAAGACCGGCTACCGCCGTCGTCAGGGCCACCGCCAGCAGTACACGGCGATCAAGGTCACTGAGATCCCCGCGGCTGCGAAGTAAGGGACTGAGGAGACATGGCACACAAGAAGGGCGCATCGTCCACCCGGAACGGTCGCGACTCCAACGCTCAGCGGCTCGGCGTGAAGCGCTTCGGCGGTCAGGTCGTCAACGCCGGTGAGATCCTGGTCCGCCAGCGCGGCACGCACTTCCACCCGGGCTCGGGTGTCGGCCGCGGCAAGGACGACACCCTGTTCGCGCTGAACGCCGGTGCGGTCGAGTTCGGCACCAGCCGTGGTCGCAAGGTTGTCAACATCGTTCCGGCCGCCTGAGTCTTCTGACTCGCCCGGTCTGACGACCAAGGCTTCCGTAGAGCGATTCGTCGAGGCGGACCTCGCTTCTCGTACGGGATTCCGTACGGGAAGTGGGTCCGCCTTTGACGTGTTACAGGTAAGACAGTTCCGAACACCACGCACAGCGCGTATCTGGAGGCACCCACCATGACCACCTTCGTGGACCGCGTCGAACTGAATGTCGCCGCGGGTAACGGAGGCCACGGCTGTGCCTCCGTCCACCGGGAGAAGTTCAAGCCGCTCGGCGGCCCCGACGGCGGCAACGGCGGCCGGGGCGGCGACGTCATCCTGACCGTCGACCAGTCGGTGACGACTCTCCTCGACTACCACCACTCCCCGCACCGCAAGGCCACCAACGGCAGGCCCGGCGAGGGCGGCAACCGGTCGGGCAAGGACGGGCAGGACCTGGTCCTTCCCGTGCCGGACGGCACCGTGGTGCTGGACAGGCAGGGCAACGTCCTCGCCGACCTCGTCGGCCACGGCACCTCCTTCGTCGCCGCGCAGGGCGGCCGGGGCGGTCTCGGCAACGCGGCCCTCGCCTCCGCCCGCCGCAAGGCGCCCGGCTTCGCGCTGCTCGGCGTGCCCGGGGACACGGGCGACATCGTCCTGGAGCTCAAGACCGTCGCCGATGTGGCGCTGGTCGGCTACCCGAGCGCGGGCAAGTCCTCGCTGATCTCGGTGCTGAGCGCCGCCAAGCCGAAGATCGCGGACTACCCGTTCACGACCCTCGTCCCGAACCTGGGCGTGGTGACCGCCGGCGACACGGTCTACACGATCGCCGACGTCCCCGGGCTCATCCCCGGCGCCAGCCAGGGCAAGGGCCTCGGCCTGGAGTTCCTGCGCCACGTCGAGCGCTGCAGCGTCCTCGTCCACGTCCTCGACACGGCGACGCTGGAATCGGACCGTGACCCCGTCTCCGACCTCGACATCATCGAGGAGGAGCTGACGCAGTACGGCGGGCTCGACAAGCGGCCCCGGATCGTCGTCCTCAACAAGATCGACGTGCCCGACGGCAAGGATCTCGCCGAGATGGTGCGGCCGGACCTGGAGGCCCGTGGTTACCGGGTCTTCGAGGTGTCCGCGGTCGCCCACACGGGGCTGAAGGAGCTGTCGTTCGCGCTCGCGGACCTCGTCGGCGGGGCGCGTGCCGCCAAGCCGAAGGAGGAGGCGACGCGGATCGTCATCCGGCCCAAGGCCGTCGACGACGCGGGCTTCACGGTCGTGCAGGAGGCGGACGGGCTCTTCCGCGTCCGTGGCGAGAAGCCGGAGCGCTGGGTCCGCCAGACCGACTTCAGCAACGACGAGGCGGTGGGCTACCTCGCCGACCGTCTGAACCGCCTGGGCGTCGAGGAATCGCTGATGAAGGCGGGCGCCCGCTCCGGCGACGGCGTCGCCATCGGTCCCGAGGACAACGCGGTCGTCTTCGACTGGGAGCCGACCGTCATGGCCGGTGCGGAGATGCTCGGCCGCCGGGGTGAGGACCACCGCCTCGAGGAGCCCCGCCCGGCCGTCCAGCGCCGCCGCGACCGCCAGGCGGAGCGGGACGAGATCCAGAAGGAGTACGACGACTTCGAGCCGTTCTAGGCCTGCCGGGCCCTCGGGCGTCCAGGGTTTCCGCTGCCCACCCCCCCGCCCGGGTCCGGGCGGCGGTGGGCAGCGCAACTCGGCGCTCACGAGGCGCCGCCTGCGTCGTCTGCGCTACCCGTGCCGCCCCGGCGGCGCCATTGCCCGCAGCAGAGGCAGGAGCGGTATTCGACGCCCCGCACACGACGAAGGGCCCCGGAGACATCTCCGGGGCCCTTCGGCTGTTTCTAGGCGAGCGCCTCGCTCGGTTCGCCCTCGGTGAGTTCGTCGCCCGCCTCACGGGGGGACGGGAGATCGTCGACGAGACGGGACTCCATCCGCACGCGGCGGTCGTCGGCCTTGGCGCAGAGCGCCTTCACCGCGGAGTCGAAGCGGACCTGCGACGGCGGGTCGGAGGGGCCGAGCAGCTGTTCCTTGAGGTCGGCGCGGGCCTTGGTGAAGAGGTCCTTCTCCGGGTCGCGGACCGAGTCGAGGAGAGCCGGGACGCCGTCCGCCTCGGGCGTCAGGACGACACCCGCGGAGACCGTCGGGAAGGCCGCGCGGAACGCCGCCTCCGGCAGCCCGGACGTGTTGGCGACCGAGTACGGCTTCTCGCTGGACAGCCAGTCGGAGACCACCGACGAGACATCACTGATCAGCAGGTCCGACGCGTTGAAGCAGGCGAAGATCGCGGGCCGCGCCTCGGTGATGATCCTGTGCTCCCACTCGGGGAACGACGCCCAGTACGCCTTCTCCCAGGCGAGCGTCGCCTCGAAGATCGCCGCCGCACGGTCCCCGCTGGGCGTGCCCTGCAGCAGCATCCGCTCCATCTCGTCCGCGCTGGCACGGAACGACGTGGAGGTCAGCTGATCCAACTCGGCCGTACGGCGGGCGAGTTCGGCCACCGCTTCCGGCCCGGGCCGCGCACCCGAACGCTTCGTGTTGGCCTCGCGGATCATCGCCTTGATGCGCTCGTTCGCGGCCCCCGCGCGCGGGTCGACCGATCCGGTCATCGGGTGCGGCTTGTAGAGCAGCCGGACCTTGTCGTCGGCGAGGAGCCCCCGGACGATGTTCTCGCCGGCCAGGACCACGGACGTGTTGCCGGGGTTGCCGTCCCAGCCCTCCCAGGTGGGGGCGTAGAGGACGGTCGTGTACGTGCTGGTCGGCGGGCCCGCGTACGGGCGGATCGGCGCCAGCTGCGGGCGGCCGACCTCGACGATGTCCTTGTCCTCGACGCCGACGTCGGCGAGCGCGTACCGCTCGCGCGCCGCGGGACCGGCGACCCACACCTCGTCGTACGCCTTCGCGTACGGGTTGCAGGAGGACAGCTTGTCGCTCTCGCCGTGGTTGATGAAGGCGTGCTTGACGGTGGGGATGCGCAGCACCTGGGAGGTCTTCGCGGCGTTGGCCGGGTGCAGCATCATCTTCAGCGTCGAGGTCTCCAGGGAGAACATCGTGGAGACCTTCGGGAAGCAGATGACCGGCACGTCCGTCGCGTCGATCTTCTGGACCATGAAGCGCTCACGAAGCACGATCAGCGGCTTCTCCAGCTGGGAGAGCGTGGAGAGCCACATGTTCGCCTGGTACGCCGACGTCGTACCACCGGAGAAGTACATCGCGGTGGTCGGCCGGTACTCGGCGAGCCACTTGTCGAGCCACTCCATGACCTGCTGCTCGTTCTTCGCGCGCTTCTTCGGCAGCAGCCAGGTCGCCAGGTACGCGGTGCCCGTGACGAGGAGGCCGAGAGCGGCACCGAGGCCGGCGCCGCCCCAGGTGGCGTCCTGCGTGGCCGCGGTGAGCAACAGGCCGGCCGTGATCGGCAGGGAGAAGGTCAGCAGCCGGTGGGCCTGGCGGCGGGCCAGGATGCGCGGTGGGGAGGCGGTCAGGCGCAGCTCGGAGGCGTCGATGTTGCGGGTCACGATCGGCAGGGTCCGGGTGCGGCGCACCAGTACCGAGACGGCCTGGCAGGCGAAGTGCACCGCGTAGAAGACGAGGAGGCCCACCAGGAGCGGGGCCTGCTCGCGCAGCGGGTCGATGCCGTCGATGCGCAGCAGCCCCACCAGGATCAGCATGTCGCGCAGCAGCTGACGCACCAGCGCGTCGAAGCGGACCTTGCTCAGAGTGGCGAGCAGTCCGGGGTCCCGGTACTGCAGGAACGTGTCCAGTACGAGGCCCGCTGCGCCGGCGGCGACGAACACGGGAATGTTCGGCAGCAGCGCGGAGACGATCTGGGCCGTGAAGAGCGCGAACATCGTGAGCAGCGCTGTCAGCTGCGCGATGCGGCGGGGTGCGAGGCCTGCGGAGGGCACGGGCTGGGCTCCTGCGGAGGGTGCGACGGACGGAGGGGGAGGGTGAGTCTGGGGGTGGCCTGAGGAAGGCCGATCCCTGACCGTATGACCTAGCGAGGCCGGGGAGCAATCTTGGGTGGGAACAATCACTGGTAGTCGGACATAACGCCTGCAACCTTGAGAGCTGTCTCAGCATCTCCTCATAAAGGGCTCGGAGGACGGACCGCCCTGAGGGATCGGAGACGGACCGCCCGAAGGGGTTCAGGGACGGACCGCCGCCGTCCGCCCCTCGAAATGAGGACGCGGCCGGTCCGCGCGCTCCCGTAGATTGCGCAGTGCACACACCGGGCTGTTCGGAGCATTGGGGATAGCGTGTCAGCGGCAAGGCAGGGCGTGGCGGAAGCGCACCGGATCGTCGTCAAGGTGGGCTCCTCGTCGCTGACGACGGCGTCCGGCGGCCTTGACGCGGACCGGGTGGACGCCCTGGTGGACGTCCTCGCCAAGGCCCGCAGCGGGGGAGAGCGGGAGGTCGTGCTGGTCTCGTCCGGCGCCATCGCCGCCGGGCTCGCACCGCTGGGTCTGCGCCGTCGCCCCAAGGACCTGGCCCGGCAGCAGGCCGCCGCCAGCGTCGGCCAGGGGCTGCTGGTGGCCCGCTACACGGCCTCCTGCGCCCGGCACGGCATCCGCGTCGGCCAGGTGCTCCTCACCTCCGACGACATGAGCCGCCGCGCCCACCACCGCAACGCCTCCCGCACCCTCGACAAGCTCCTCGCGATGGGCGCGCTGCCGGTCGTCAACGAGAACGACACCGTGGCCACGGACGAGATCCGCTTCGGCGACAACGACCGCCTGGCCGCCCTCGTCGCCCACCTCGTACGGGCGGATCTGCTGGTCCTGCTGTCGGACGTGGACGGTGTGTACGACGGGGACCCCAGCAGGCCCGGCACGTCGCGGATAGCGGAGGTGCGGGGGCCCGGGGACCTCGCGCACGTGGAGATCGGCAGCGCGGGCAAGGCGGGCGTCGGCACCGGCGGCATGGTCACCAAGGTCGAGGCGGCCGCGATCGCCACCGGAGCGGGCATCCCCGTGGTCCTGACCAGCGCCGTCCACGCGGCCGACGCGCTCGGCGGCCGTGACACGGGGACGTACTTCCACCCGACCGGCAAGCGTTCGGCCGACCGGCTGCTGTGGCTCCAGCACGCCTCCACCCCGCAGGGCGCACTCACCCTCGACGACGGGGCCGTACGCGCGGTCGTCGAGCGCCGCACGTCACTGCTGCCGGCCGGTATCGCGGCCGTCGAGGGCGACTTCACCGCCGGCGACCCCGTGGAGCTGCGCGACGGCGAGGGCCGGGCGGTCGCGCGCGGGCTCGTGAACTTCGACGCCAAGGAGATCCCCCAGCTGATCGGCCGCTCGACCCGGGAACTGGCGCGCGAGCTGGGTCCCGCGTACGAACGAGAGGTCGTACACAGGGACGACCTCGTCCTCCTGCGCCCCTGACCAGCGGCCCCACGGAGGGGGCGGAGCAGGGGCCCCGGCGGTGCACGTTCCGTAAAACCGCCACGCGAAGCCCCCGAGCCTGCTCAACTTTGACTCGGGGAGATTCCGCACGACCTATTGCGAAGCACGAAATCGTTGCGAAGGAGGCCGTCGTGAGACGAGTGCGCCCCGGGGCCGCGACGTCCCGTGGTGGTGGTACCTCCCGTGTGGCCGGCGAGGAGCGGACGCTCACCAGCGTCGCCGCCTCGGACACGTACGAGAGCGACAGCGCCGAGAAGCCGCAGGACCTGCCCCGGCTGTGGCACGTCACGCTGAGCGTCTCCGGCGCCGAGGCCCCCCTCAAGGAGGTGCGGCGCGGCCTCGAACAGCTCGCCCACGACCACCCCTTCCTGCTGACCAGCCGCTATGCCCACGACCACGCCGAGATCCGCTACTGGGAGGAGGCCCGCGACCTCCATGACGCGGCCGCCGTCGCCCTGCGCCTGTGGGGCGAGCACCGGCGGACGGCCGGGCTGCCGCCCTGGGAGATCGTCGGCCTGGAGGTCATCGACCGCCAGACGTACCACCATCGGATCGCCGAGGGATACGGGCCGGCCCCGGCCACACCCGTAGGGGTCCATCCCTTCTGACCGTCCGACCGGGAGCCCGACCGTGCCGTCGGGAGTCCCTCGATCGGTGTCCCGCGGCGGTGTCTCGCGCTTTGGAACACGCGATGGACCCCTCCGCCGGGCGCACTACCCTTCCTGTATGACCTCGCTCTCGCCGTACGACTCCATGACGCCGGTCACCCGGGCCGCCTACCGTGCCAAGGCCGCCGCCGCCGACCTCGCGCCGCTCCCGCGCGCCGACAAGGACGACGCGCTGCTCGCCATCGCCGACGCGCTGGAGGTCCGTACGAGCGAGATCGTCGAGGCCAACGCCAAGGACATCGAGCGGGCCCGCGAGGCAGGCACCAGTGAGGCGATCGTCGACCGGCTGACGCTGACCCCGGAGCGGGTCCGCGCGATCGCCGCCGACGTCCGCGACGTGGCCGCGCTGCCCGACCCGGTCGGCGAGGTCGTCCGCGGCTCCACCCTCCCGAACGGCATCGACCTGCGCCAGGTCCGCGTCCCGCTCGGTGTGGTCGGCATCATCTACGAGGCCCGCCCGAACGTGACCGTGGACGCCGCCGCCCTCTGCCTGAAGTCCGGCAACGCGGTCCTGCTGCGCGGCTCGTCCTCCGCCTACGAGTCCAACGCCGCCCTCGTACGGGTCCTGCGGGACGCCGTCGGCGGCGCGGGCCTGCCCGCCGACGCCGTCCAGCTCGTCCCCGGCGAGAGCCGCGAGTCCGTCCGCGAGCTGATGCGTGCCCGCGGCCTGGTCGACGTGCTCATCCCGCGCGGCGGCGCCTCCCTGATCCGCACGGTCGTCGAGGAGTCCACCGTCCCGGTGATCGAGACCGGCACGGGCAACTGCCACGTCTACGTCGACGCGGGCGCCGACCTCGACACGGCGATCGAGATCCTGATCAACTCCAAGGCCCACCGCGTCAGCGTCTGCAACGCCGCCGAGACCCTCCTCGTCCACCAGGACATCGCCCCCGAGTTCCTGCCCCGCGCCCTCGACGCGCTCGCCGACGCCGGGGTCACGGTCCACGCCGACGAGCGCGTCCTCGCCTTCGCCAAGGAGAGCCGGGCCACGGTCGTGGAGGCCACCACGGAGGACTGGGAGACCGAGTACCTGTCGTACGACATCGCCGCCGCCGTCGTCGACTCGCTCGACCGGGCCGTGGAGCACATCCGGCTGTGGAGCTCCGGCCACACCGAGGCGATCGTGACGACCTCCCAGCAGGCCGCCCGTCGCTTCACCCAACTGGTCGACTCCACGACGGTCGCCGTCAACGCCTCGACCCGGTTCACCGACGGCGGTCAGTTCGGTTTCGGCGCGGAGATCGGCATCTCCACGCAGAAGCTGCACGCCCGGGGCCCGATGGGCCTGCCCGAGCTGACCAGCACGAAGTACATCGTCACGGGCGACGGACACGTCCGCCGCTAGCCGGCGCGGGTCTTGTGGGGCGCCGGTCCGTTCCTGTGAACAGCCTGGCGCCCAGCCGGCAAATCGGATGAATTTCCTTACCGTCTGCCCAAATTGACCACTCCGGTCTACGCTGGATCCGTGCCGGAGGACGTGGGGGGCACGCCGTTCCCGGACGGCTGGGAGCCCGACGACGACCGCGACCGCGGGGGTATGGACGAAGAGTTCGCCTCCGTGGTCTTCGACGAGGACTTCGTACGGGCGGCCGTGGTGCACGAGCCGACCGCGATCGAGCGCCTGCTCGCAGCGGCGGAGGCCCGTGCCGCGGCCCAGGAGGCCGAGGCCCGCCGGGCGCACTCCAGAAACGCCCGCGGCGACGACGACCGTTACGACGACGGCTTCGGCACGGATTTCGGTCACGGCCGCGATGACGAGCTGGAGGACCTCGACGACCCCGAGATCCTGGAGGGCCGCTACGGCGCCGACGGGGCCTACGGCAGGCCGTACGGCAAGCAGACCCGCTGGCACCGGCCCGTCGCCTGGATCCTCGCCCTCGTGATGGGTGTCGGCATGGTCGCGCTCGCCTTCACCGCGGTCTACCGGGGCGCCTCCTCCGGCCGTGGCGACCAGGTCCCGCCTCCCGCCACCACCGGCGTCGAACCGGGCACCCCGACAGGGCCATCCGCCTCCGCGGACTACTCCCGGCCGGTGGTGTCGGCGGACCCCCGCACACCCTGAAGCGGCCTGGGGCGAGCCCTGAGGGGCGGTTCGCCGCTTCCGCGTGAACCTGGTGAGGACCTGTCACAACTTGTCGTGTGGCAGCGCGTTTACCGAGGCCCCAGGAGACCTACTCTCCTTGTATGGGCGGGCCTGGAAACCCACCTGAGGGGACTCCCGAGGGCGCCCCCGGCGGTGGCGAGGACGAATACCGATCCGTCGTCTTCGACGAATCGTTCGTCCGTGCTGCCCGCCTCCAGGAGTTCTCCGCCCAGGAGCGCCTCTCCGACCACGCCCCTGCCGTCCGCCGCCGCCCGCCCATGCGCCGCGGCCTCTCCCGGCAGGCCCTGGTCCTCGTCCTCCTGGTCGCCCTCGCCTTCGGCACCGCGATCTACATGGGCGTCCGCCACCCGTACGACACCCCTGCGGCGAAGCCCACCGAGCCGCTCCGGATGACGGTGATCCCGCTGTCCCCGCAGTCCGCGGTGCCCGGCGCCCAGGACGCCGAGACGCTGTACGCGCACAGCCCGGCCGCCCAGTTCCGCGTCGGCGCCGAGGGCATCACGATGCCGGCCACCCGGCGCACCGAACACTTCACCGACAGTCAGGTCGTCTCCGCGCTGACCATCGCCAAGGAGTACCTGGTCGCCTCCGCGCTCGACCCGGAGGTGCTCGGCGGCACCACCGTCCAGCCCGTGCGGCGGCTGCTCGACTCGGAGCAGCTCGACCAGTTCGAACAAAGTTTCGATCATCCGGCGGCCGACGGACGGCACGCCCCCACCGGCTGGCTGGTCCGCTTCGACCCGTCCCGCGCGCAGCTCGCCGACCGCAAGATCCGTGTCCAGGGCACCCTCCAGGCCGCCGAGTTCGACTCCGGCACCCTGGAGGTCGTCGCCGCCCACACCCTCGTGTACGCGCTGCGGCCGCCGGGCGACAGGGCCGCGGGGCAGGCCTCGCTGTTCACCGTCCGGCGCGAGCTGCACTTCCGCTTCGACCAGGACGACCTGCGCACCCACCAGGTCGAGGTCGTCGTCTCCTACGTCCAGGCCGGACCGCTGGCCTGCGCCGACGACGCCACGAACCACCTGCGCCCGCTGCTCGCCGGACAGACGGCCAAGGAAGGCGGCCCGTCCGCCGGCACCGACCCGTACGGCACGGGCGCCGCCACGGCCTTGTGCGGCACCCTGGCGGAGAGTGCGCAGCCGAAGGTGTGAGGCGCGGCCCCCGCCCCATCCTCAAGGGGCTGCGCCCCTTTGACCCCGCTTCTGCGTGTTCTTCTGCTGCGGGTGGCGGGGCTTCTCGCGCGGTTCCCCGCGCCCCTGAGGGACACGGCCCCTGCGGGCCGTGAAAAAAGCCAGGGGCGCAGCCCCGCTTTTCAGGGGCGCGGGGAACCCCGCGACCAGCCCCCACACACCCGCAGCCGAAGAACCCACGCGCCGCGCGCTGCTCCTGTGGTCAGGCGCGGCGGTCGCCGTGCGTCACTCGTCGTCCCGCGGCCTGTCCTCCTGGGCGGTGTCCGTGCCGCCGCCCTGACCGGAGTCGGTGTCGGTGGCCGTCTCGCTGCCGCCGCGCGACTTCGTGGCGTTGCCGAAGCCGCGCCGGACCCGGCCGCCGAGGTCGCCCGCGCCGCCCGCGATGTCGGTGACCAGCTTCATCAGCGGGTCCTTGGAGTTCTTCACGCTGCTCGTGTAGTGGGTGGCCGACTCGCGGAAGGAGTCGGTCACCGAGGTGTCCTTGTCCTCGCTGCGCCGCGGGTAGTGCCCGTCCATGACCCGCTGGAAGTCGCGGGACTCGGCCCACTTCTTCAGCTCGGCCGCGCGCACGGTGGTGAAGGGGTGCGAGCGGGGCAGCACGTTGAGGATCTTGAGGACGGAGTCGCGCAGGTCGCCCCCGGCCTCGTACTCCTCGGCCTGCGCGAGGAACGCGTCCACGTTCATCTCGTGCAGGTGGTTGCCGCCCGCGATCTTCATCAGACCGCGCATCGACGCCTGGACGTCCTGGCCGACCAGCAGGCCCGCACGGTCGGCGGACAGCTCCGACTTGCGGAACCACTCGCGCAGCGCGGTCACGATCGCCATGATCGCGATGTTGCCCAGCGGGATCCAGGCGATCTTCAGGGCGAGGCTCGTCAGGAAGAGCAGTATCGTCCGGTACACCGAGTGGCCGGAGAGCGCGTGGCCCACCTCGTGCCCGATGACGGCCCGCATCTCCTCCTCGTCGAGCAGCTCGACGAGCCCGGTGGTGACGACGATGATCGGCTCGTCCAGGCCGATGCACATCGCGTTCGGCTGCGGGTCCTGATTCACGTACATCGGCGGGACCTTCTCCAGGTCCAGGATGTAACACGCGTCCCGCAGCATGTCGTTGAGGTGGGTGAACTGCTGGTCCGAGACCCGTACGGAGTCGGACAGGAACAGCAGCCTGAGGCTGCGTTCCGGCAGCAGACCGCTGAGCGCCTTGAACACGGTGTCGAAGCCGCTGAGCTTGCGCAGCGCCACCAGCGCCGAGCGGTCCGCGGGGTGTTCGTACGCCCGCGAGGAGATCCCCTCGAAGCGCCTGCGCTGCCTGCTCGGCACGTTCTCGTGCCCGTTCTGCTCGTGGCTGTCGTCCGGCATGTTTCCCCCATGCGTCTGTTTGCCCAAGTTGCCCCCGAAGCGAGGACCAGCCTAGGCGGAGTTACCGTGGCAGGGCATCAACCGTAAGGAGCGATCTCATGGGGCATCTCCCGCACCTGCCCGCGTCCGCCTGGCTCACCGAGGCCGCGGACTTCGCCGCCAAGGAACAGGGAGCAGGCAACCTGCTGCGTGTGGTGCTGATCGTGATGGTCCTGGGCTCCGTCCTGATGGCGTGGTTCCTTCTGCGGGGATACAAGCGGGACGACTGACGCCCGCCGACGGGAAGGACGTACGGGGCACGCGAACGGTTGCTCGTACGCGAAGTACGCGCCCGGCGGCGCCCGCGTTCACTCCTGGGCGGAGTCGACGTGATCGCGGCCGAGGCTCCCGCTTACGATGGGCGGGTCTCCATCCCGTTCCCACCACCGGATAGGTCACGCCGACGATGAGCCTCCACAGCACCGCTGCCGACTTGGTCACTTTCGCCGCCGAGGGCGGCGGGGAGCACGCCGGCAACCACGAGAGCCTGAGCCCCTACCTGACCGGCGGCGGAGCCTTCTTCGCCCTGATGCTGCTGCTGTGGATCACCACCCGCTTCAACCGCGATCGCTAAACCGCGCAAAAAGACGTTCGAACGGCACGCGTCGGCCGGGCCGGTAGGCTCTCCACGCATGGGAGAGCAGGAAATGCCTACCGGTCCGGAGCACGACAAGGCGGCGGACCAGGCGTACGACACCACGGACGGCCAGGCCGAAGGCGCCCCCGGCGCACCGGGAAACCGTCCGTCGGAGCCCGGCCGACGCCGTCTCGGCGTCATGGGCGGAACGTTCGACCCGATCCACCACGGGCACCTCGTGGCGGCCCAGGAGGTCGCCGCTCAGTTCGGTCTCGACGAGGTCGTGTTCGTGCCGACGGGTCAGCCGTGGCAGAAGTCGCACCGCTCGGTCTCGGCGGCCGAGGACCGCTATCTGATGACGGTCATCGCCACGGCCGAGAACCCCCACTTCTCCGTGAGCCGCATCGACATCGACCGCAAGGGCCTCACCTACACCATCGACACCCTGCGCGAACTGCACGAGCTCAACCCCGAGGCCGACCTCTTCTTCATCACCGGCGCCGACGCGCTCGGCCAGATCCTCACCTGGCGCGACGCCGAAGAACTCTTCTCCCTCGCGCACTTCATCGGGGTCACCCGTCCGGGGCACACCCTGACCGACCCGGGCCTGCCCGCGGGCGGGGTCTCGCTGGTCGAGGTCCCGGCACTGGCCATCTCCTCCACGGACTGCCGTGCGAGAGTCGCCAAGGGCGATCCCGTCTGGTACCTGGTGCCGGACGGTGTGGTGCGCTACATCGACAAGCGGCAGCTGTACCGCGGCGAGTGAGGCGAGTGAGCCGAGAGGGGCACCGGTGAACGACCGATACGACGCCGGCTACGGAGGCGACCAGAGCTACGAACTCGTCGGCTACGACGAGTACGGGCAGCCGGTGTACCGACAGGCGCCCGCCCAGCAGGTGCCTCAGCAACAGGCGTACGACCCCTACGGGACACAGCAGCCCCAGGAGTACGGCCAGGGTTACGGCTACGGCTACGACCCGTACGCGACCGGCCAGGTCCAGCAGCAGCACCCGCAGGGGTACGGCACGGGCTACGACACGGGCCAGCAGGCACCGGCGCCCGTCTACGACCCGTACGACCCCTACGGGCAGACCGCGGCCACCGGCCCGCAGGCCCCCGTCGCGGAGCAGACCGCCTACATCCCGCAGCAGGCGGCACCGCCGGAGACCGCCGAGAAGGGAGAGCCCCGGACCGGTGACACCTTCCCGGAGCGGGACACCACCCAACGGGACACCACCCAACGGGATACCGGCGAACGGGACTTCCACACCGAGCAGTTCGCCTTCGTCGAGGAGCCCGACGGCGACTCCGAGGACGTCATCGACTGGCTGAACTTCACCGAGAACCGCACCGAGCGCCGCGAGGAGGCCAAGCGGCGAGCCAAGAGCCGACTGGTCGCCCTGGTCGTGGTCCTCGCCCTGGTCGCGGTCGGCGGCGTCGGCTACATGTGGTGGGCGGGCATGCTGCCCGGTGCCTCCTCGGACGAGCAGACCGGCACCACGACCTCCGCGGCCGCCCAGAAACGGGACGTGGTCGTCGTCCATCTGCACGACACCAGGAACGGCGGCACCTCCACGGCGCTGCTCGTCGACAACGCCACCACCGAGCGGGGTGCCACCGTCCTGCTCCCCAACGCCCTCGCCCTGACCGGCGACGACGGCACCACGACGACTCTCGCCAAGTCGGTCGAGGACGACGGCTCCTCCGGCACCCGCGACGCACTCGACACCGTCCTCGGCACCGATATCGAGGGCACCTGGCGGCTGGACACCCCGTATCTGAACAACCTCGTCGGGCTCGTCGGCAACATCGACATCGACACGAACGCGAACGTGCCCGACCCCGAGGCGAAGAAGAAGACCGAGGCCCCCCTCGTCACCAAGGGCAAGGCACAGACCCTCAGCGGCAAGATGGCCGTCGCCTACGCCACCTACCGGGCGTCCGGCGAGTCGCAGGACGCGCAGCTGAAGCGGTTCGGGCAGGTCATGCAGGGCGTGCTGCGCAAGCTGTCCTCCGACGAGCAGGCCGCCACGGTCACGGTGCAGACGCTCGCCCAGATCCTCGACCCCTCGCTCAGCGACAAGGACCTCGGCACCTTCCTCGCCAAGCTCGCCGACCACGCCAAGGGCGGTGACTACAGGACCGAGTCGCTGCCCGTGCAGCAGGACGGCACGCTCAGCGCGGAGGACTCCGACAGCGTGGTCAAGGACCTGCTCGGCGGCGCCGCGAAGAGCCCCGACGCCGGGGACGCCGTCCGGGTCGGCATCCGCAACGCCACCGGTGTGAAGGACGCCACCGAACAGGCCCGCGTGGTCGTCCTCAACGGCGGCTACACCTTCCTCGACGCCGGCGCCACCGCCACCGCCCGGGCGACCTCCGAGGTCACCTACTCCGACGCGGCCCGCAAACAGGACGCCGTCGAGGTCGCCAAGACCCTCGGCCTCCCGGCCGGCGCCGTGAAGAAGGGCGAGACCACCTCCAACGCCGACGTCTCCGTCGTACTCGGCCAGAACTACGAGACGACGAGCACGACGGGGGAGACCGGGACGACGGGAACCACGGGCTGATCGGACCGGCATGATCAGCGATCAGGCCCCTGAGCCGCCGCATCGGCGCCGCTCGGGGGCCTGATCGATTAACACGTGGGGCGGTGTCGGTGGGCCGTGAGACCCTTGGGGTAGCCCGTGAGGGTTCCTGACCGACGACCGAAAGCCGTGAAGTGACCGCCACCGACCGCTCTCTCGAGCTCATCACCACCGCCGCGCAAGCGGCCGCCGACAAGCTCGCGCACGACGTCATCGCGTACGACGTCAGCGATGTGCTGTCCATCACGGACGCCTTCCTGCTCGCCTCCGCGCCCAACGACCGCCAGGTCAAGTCGATCGTCGACGAGATCGAGGAGCGCTTGAACAAGGAGCTCGGCGCCAAGCCGGTCCGCCGCGAGGGCGACCGCGAGGCCCGCTGGGTGCTGCTGGACTACGTCGACATCGTCGTCCACGTCCAGCACAGCGAGGAGCGGGGCTTCTACGCCCTGGAGCGGCTCTGGAAGGACTGCCCCGAGCTGGAGCTGCCCGCCGACGCCAAGGCCACCCGGGGCAAGGGCGCGGAGCACGCCAAGCTGCGCGCCGCCGAGGAGGAGGCCGAGCTGGACGGGGAGCTGCGGTGACCGCGGGCGGCGACACGGCCGTCCGCAAGGGGAGGGGCCGCCGCCTCATCCTCTGGCGGCACGGCCAGACCTCGTGGAACGTGGAGCGCCGCTTCCAGGGCACCACGGACGTCGAGCTGACCGAGACCGGTCTCGGTCAGGCCCGCCGCGCCGCCCGGCTGCTCGCCTCCCTCAAGCCCGACGCGATCGTCGCCTCCGACCTTCGGCGGGCCGCCGACACGGCCGCCGAGCTGGCCGCGCTCACGGGCCTGGAGGTCAGCCACGACGAGGGCCTGCGCGAGACCTACGCGGGCGTCTGGCAGGGGCTCACCCACGACGAGATCATCGCCCGGCACGGCGAGGAGTACGCCGCGTGGAAGCGCGGCGAGCCCATCCGGCGCGGCGGCGGCGAGCTGGAGACCGAGGTCGCCGACCGCGCCGCCCCCGTGGTGCTCCGGCACGCCGACAAGCTCCCGGAGAACGGGACTCTCCTGGTGGTCAGCCACGGCGGCACCATCCGCACCACCATCGGGCGCCTCCTCGGCCTGGAACCCCACCACTGGGAAAGCCTCGGCGGCCTCTCCAACTGCTGCTGGTCCGTCCTCGGCGAGGGCGCCCGAGGCTGGCGGCTCCTGGAGCACAACGCCGGCACGCTGCCCGAGCCGGTGCTCGGCGACGACGACTGAGTCCCGTTCGCGGCCTCGTACCGGGGCCGCGGCCCGGATTTCACTTTCCGGCTGGTCGCAGGCTAAAGTTCTTCTTGTTCGCCCCGCCGAGCGGGGCCGGAACAACACGCGGCTTGACCGCGTGGCTCAAGGGGCTATAGCTCAGTTGGTAGAGCGCCTGCATGGCATGCAGGAGGTCAGGAGTTCAATTCTCCTTAGCTCCACAGATCGGTACAGAAGATCCCGTTCCCGCAAGGGGGCGGGATTTTTCGTGTGTGACCTGCGTCCCTTCTTGAGCACGCACCGCCCCGGAGGCGTATACCTCTGCGGACGACCTTCTTTCCCGCTGCTTGCCCGGACTGGTACGAAGGCGTCGCTGACCGTATTGGTCCGGCCGTGGCAGAATCAAACGGCCGGAAGGGGGCGCGGCCCGACGGGAGGGAGAAGCGATGCCTGCGAGCATCCGCGGGAGGGTCCACGACCTTTCCGTAGCGGTGGTGATGCGGAGTAGGACCACCCTCCTCTGCCCTACCTGCGGCTCGCTCCACGTGGCCCAAGTCCTCGGTGACAACGGAGGGATCTCCTACGTGTGCACGGCCTGCGGCCACAGCTGGAGCTGATCGATGGGTGCACACAGGAGAAAGTGCGACTGGTGCGGCAGCGGCACGCCCATCGTCCGCGACATGGAGCCCGTCAACGCCGACTACCAGTACTGGTGCGAGGAATGCGCACGGGCGCTGATCATAAAAGGCGACCCCATCGAGACGTACCGCGAACTGGAGGGTGAGCCGATCTACGGCCGGCTCCTCGAAGAGCACTGCACACTCAAACGCTTCTACTCGTTCGTGACGGCCTGAGCGCCAACTCGGCGCCCCTGCCCGCCAGCCGTCTGCCGCAGGGCCGCCACGGGTGCCACAGTGCCCTCGTGGCGGCGGTCGTGGGCAGGGGTGTGACGGTGGATGCGTGGTGGGTGCTTCGGTATCCGACATTCATCCCAAAACAACCTGTAATTCGTACCCGGCGGAATCGATTTGGTGGTGTGCGTGGGGGACCGGTAATGTTGGCGTCGTCGCCAGGGAGACCCGGTGGACAGCACGGCAAGGGGCTATAGCTCAGTTGGTAGAGCGCCTGCATGGCATGCAGGAGGTCAGGAGTTCAATTCTCCTTAGCTCCACAGAAAAGACCCCGTCCAAGTGGACGGGGTCTTCGCGTTGTTGGCGATGCGAACGACGGTTCCGGAGAAGAGACGAGAGAACGGAACAAGGAGGGCGGGGCACCCCACTGCAGGGTGCCCCGCCCTTCGGCGTGCTTCAGCGACCGCTGCCCAGGGCCCGGCGGCCGCGGCCCTGGGAGAGGACCGGGAGGTTGCGGGACGGGGCGGAGGCGCGGTTGTCCTCCTCCAGGCGCAGGGCGAGCGCGGGGCAGCGGCGCACCGCGCGGAGGGCCTTGGCCTCGGCGTACTGGGGGACCTTCGCCTGGGCGACGGTGGGGAAGCCGTCGGCGCCGAGCTGGAAGACCTCGGGGAGGATGTCGGCGCACAGGCCGTGGCCCCGGCACAGGGTCCAGTCGACGAAGATCTTCTGACGGCTGCCGGTCTCATCCTCGGGTGCGCCGCCCGCGATGCCCGTCGGCATCCTGCCGCCCTCGAAGAGCGGCAGCACACCTTCCACGGGGCGCCCGCAGCCGTTGCCGAGGACGTGCGCGGCGAGGTCGTCCGTGAACGCCTTGACGGTCGATTCCAGGAACATCGCGGAGCCGTCCGGGTGCGAGCACGCGCCGCGCCGCTTGACGTTCTTCGCGACCTGCTTGAGGGCCTCCAGAGCGGCCGGACCGCCGCCGTTGAGGATGTCCTCCATGCCGCGCGCGGCGGCCGGCAGACCGAGGTAGCAGGGACCGCACTGTCCCGCGCTCTCCTCGGCGAGCCACTTGGCGACCTGGAGCGACTCGCCGAGCGGGCAGGTGTCCTGGCTGATCGGCAGGATCGCGCCCGCGCCGAGCGCACCGCCCACCGCGTCCAGCGAGTTGCGCGAGACGACCGCCTCGTTGACCGTCGCCGCGTCGATCCACTTGCCGTGGTAGCCGCCGGTCAGCACGCCCTGCGGGACCGGCGGCGCGCCGGCGAGCTGCAGGATGTAGCGCAGCGGCACGCCGGTGGGCGCCTCGATCACCATGGGGCGGGCGACCGCACCGGACACGGTGAGCATGACGGTGCCCGGCTCGTCGTACAGGCCGGTGTTGCCGTACCGCTCGGAGCCGATGCGGGCGCCGATGGCGAGCTGGGCGAAGGTCTCGGCGTTGGAGAGCAGGGTCGGCGCGCCGCCGACACCGCTCTTGGACGCGCTGGTCTTGCGGCCCGGCGGGATGGGCGGGCCGCCGTCGATGGAGCGGATCAGCGAACCGGCGGCGCCGGTGACCATGCGGACCGGGTTGCGCTGCACGCTCGCGCGGATCGCCGCGCCGCGCCGGTTGCTCAGCCCACGCTCGGCGAGGGCCGCCTCCATCGATCGCTCGGTGGATTCACGTGTCACCCCGATGACGAGCTGACGGGCGCCCAGGGCCTCGGCGACCAGCAGGGCGCCGTCCAGGATGAGGTGCGGGGCACGGTTGATCAGCACCGTGTCCTTGCGGCAGGCGGGTTCGTCCTCACTGCCGTTGACGACCACGACGGGCCGGATGCCGCGCTTGATCGCCGACTCGGCGACCGACCGCAGTTTCTTGTGGAACGGGAAGCCCGCGCCGCCCCTGCCCTTCAGGTTGATCCGCTCGGACAACTGGGCCAGAGCCTCGCCGCCCATCGGTTCGAGCGGACCGTGCACCTTCAGGTGCATGGGGAGGTCGAGTCTCTCGACGAGGTCGAAGCCCGAGGTGAGCTGGGGGAGCCCCACCACTCGGACTTCGGGGACGTCGGGAAGGGCCTCGTTCACTTATATCCTCCGGAAGGCGCGTTCCAGGGTTCGCCTGAGCCCGGCTGGTTGTAATCCTCGTAGCCGGGCAGCGTTTCAGTGGCGGGACCGCTGTTGTACGTGTCGTTCGGGTTGTACGTGCCGTAGGGGGCGTTCGTCTCAGCCGTTCCGTAGGAAGTTTCGGAAGTGCCCGTGTTGTACGTCTCGCCCTGGTAGGTCTGGCCCGGGTAGGCCTGGCCCTGGTACGTCTGCCCACCCAACGGCTGTCCGGCGAAGGTGTCCTGCATCGGGTCGTACGACGACGGGGGAGCCTCACCGACCGGCGGCGGGGACGGGGCCGGCCAGCGTGTGCCCGTGCCGGCGCCGTCGTCCATGCGGGGCATGGCCTGCGTGGGCTGCATGTCCAACGGCGGCTGCTGCTGGGTCAGATAGGGCGCCGTGGGCTCCTGGGCGCGCGGGGTCATCGACACCGCGCGGTACGCGGCCGCGAAGCCGGGGCCGTTGTCGGCGGAGGCGGCCGCC
>NZ_LRTR01000039.1 GCF_001550375.1 Streptomyces europaeiscabiei
GGACCCAGCGGGCCGCCGCCTCCGGGTCCGCCACCGCGGTGACGCCCTCGGGCACGGGCGGCCTGCGCACCACGACGACGGGCACCCCGGCCTCACGGGCCGCGGTCAGCTTCGGCGCGGTGGCGGCTCCCCCGCTGTCCTTCGTCACGACGACGTCGACGCGGTGGCGGCGCAGCAGTTCCCGCTCCCCGTCGAGGGTGAAGGGGCCCCGGTCGAGCAGCACCTCCGTCCGGGCCGGGTGCGGGGTCTCGGGCGGGTCTACGGACCGTACGAGGAACCACAGGTCGTCCAGGGCGGCGAACGCGGCCAGGCCCATGCGCCCGGTGGTGAGGAACACGCGTCGGCCGAGCGTGGGCAGCAGGCCCGCGGCCTCCTCCAGGGAGCCGACGTCGTGCCAGTCGTCGCCGTCGGCCGGGACCCAGCCGGGCCGGCGCAGCGCGAGCAGGGGAACATGGGTGGTGGCGGCCGCCCGTGCCGCGTGGAAACTCATGGTCCCGGCGAAAGGATGGGTGGCGTCGATGAGCGCGTCCACCCCGTGCTCGCGCAGCCAGGCGGCCAGCCCCTCGGCCCCGCCGAAGCCGCCGACGCGGACCTCGCCCGGAGGCAGCCGGGGGCTGGCGACCCGTCCGGCGAGGGAGCTGGTCAGCCTGAGGCCAGGTGCGCCGTGCAGCAGTTCGGCCAGGCGGCGGGCCTCCGTGGTTCCGCCGAGTATCAGTACGTGCATGGAAGTCCGGGTCCGTTCATGAGCGGTGAAGCGAAAGACGTCGGTGTGGCGAAAGACGCCGGTGCGACGAACGACGTCGGCGAGGCCAAGGGTGGTCGTGCGGCCCAACTCAAGCACACCGGTCTGCGGCACGGCTGGACCACCGGTGCCTGTGCGACCGCCGCCACGACGGCCGCGTACACCGCGCTGCTGACCGGCGAGTTCCCCGACCCGGTGACCATCACCCTGCCGAAGGGCCAGACCCCGTCGTTCGCGCTCGCCGTCGAGGAGCTGACCGGCGGGAGCGCGATGGCGGGGATCGTGAAGGACGCGGGCGACGATCCGGACGTCACGCACGGCGCGCTGGTCCGGGCCACCGTACGGCGGCTGCCCGCCGGGGCCGGGGTGGTCTTCCGGGCCGGCCCCGGCGTCGGCACGATCACTCGTCCGGGCCTGCCCCTGGCCGTCGGCGAACCGGCCGTGAACCCGGTCCCCCGGCAGATGATGCGGGACCACGTCGCCGAGGTCGCCGCCCGCCACGGCGGCACCGGCGATGTCGAGATCACCCTCTCCGTCGACCACGGTGAGGAGATCGCCCGCTCCACCTGGAACCCCCGCCTCGGCATCCTCGGCGGCCTGTCCATCCTGGGGACGACCGGGATCGTCGTCCCGTACTCCTGCTCGGCGTGGATCGACTCCATCCGGCGGGGCGTGGACGTGGCGCGCGCGGCCGGGCGCACGCATGTCGCCGGGTGCACGGGGTCGACGTCGGAGAAGACGGTCGTCGCCGAGTACGAGCTGCCCGACGACGCGCTGCTCGACATGGGCGACTTCGCGGGCGCGGTGCTCAAGTACGTGCGCCGGCATCCCGTCGACCGGTTGACCATCTGCGGCGGCTTCGCCAAGCTCTCCAAGCTCGCCGCCGGCCATCTCGACCTGCACTCGGCCCGCTCCCAGGTCGACAAGGGCTTCCTCGCCGAGCTGGCCCGGCGCGGCGGCGCGGACGAGGCACTGGCCGCCGAGGTGGCCGACGCCAACACCGGGCTCGCCGCGCTCCAGCTGTGCATGGCGGCCGGGGTGCCGCTCGGCGACCTGGTCGCGACGACGGCCCGCGACGAGGCCCTGGCCGTGCTGCGGGGCGCACCCGTCGCGGTCGACGTCATCTGCATCGACCGGGCGGGCACGGTCGTGGGCCGCAGCTCGGTCCGCTAACTCCCCGAGACAGTCCGGAGGTAGGCGCCGAGGCGGGCGACGGCCGACGGGTTGCGGGGGCTCTCCACCAGGTCGACGTAGTCGAGGACGAAGATCCGCCTGTGCTTGATCGCGGAGACGTTGCGCAGCGGGGCGTAGGAGAGCAGGAACTTCTTCTTCTGCTCGGCGCTGACGTCCCCGTAGTCGCAGATGACGATGGTGTCGGGGTCCCGCTGGACGACGCTCTCCCAGCCGACGGTGGTCCAGGAGTCCTCGACGTCGTGCATGACGTTGACCCCGCCGGCCTCGGTGATGATCTGCTCGGGGGCGGCGTAGCGGCCGGAGGTGAAGGGCTGGTCCTGGCCGCTGTCGTACAGGAAGACCTTGGGCTTCTTCGCGGGCGCCTCGGCGCGCACACCCGCGATCTGCTTCTTGAAGTCGGCGATGAGGGTGGCTGCCCGCTTCTCGACGCCGAACAGCTTTCCGAGGTTGGTGAGGTCGGTGTAGAGGGCGTCCAGGGGCGGCATGATGCCGCGCGAGGTCTCGGTCCGGCCGTTGCGGCAGGACTCGGTGAGGATGTAGGAGGGGACGCCGAGCTTCTTCAGGGTGTCGGGGGTGAAGCCGGCGTCCTCGCGGAAGCCGTAGTTCCAGCCGGCGAAGACGAGGTCGGCCTTGGCGTCGAGGACGTTCTCCTTGGTGAGCTGGTCCTTCGACAGCCACGTCACCTTGTCGTAGCCGTCCTTCCAGGGCACACCGCTCAGGTCACCCTTGTCGTCGGGCATGGCGAACCCGGCCATGCGGTCCTCCAGACCGAGGGCGAACATCAGCTCGGTGATCCCGACGTCGTTGGTGACCACGCGCTCGGGGACCTTGTCGAAGGTGACCCTTTGACCGCAGTTGGTGAGGGTGACCGCCTTCTGGGCGGACGGGGACTTGGCGTCCGCCGACGATTCGACGGTCGCGCCGCATCCGGTGGCGGTCGCGGCGAGACAGAGGGCGGCGGCGAGCAGCTTGCGCATGGGGGTCCTCAGGTCGTGGAGGGGAGCAGGTCGAACAGGAGTTGCACGGCGCCGGTCGCCGGGTGCCGTACGGGATGCGCGCGGACCCCGAACACCTCGGCGAGCAGGTCCGGTCGCAGGACGTCGTGGGGCGGGCCCGACGTGACGATCCGGCCGTCCGCGATCACGTACAGGACGTCGCAGTGCGCGGCGGCCAGGTTGAGGTCGTGCAGGGCGGCGAGCACGGTGACGCCGCTGTCGCGCACCAGGGACAGGACGTCCAACTGGTGGGCGATGTCGAGGTGGTTGGTGGGTTCGTCGAGGACGAGCACCCGGGGCTGCTGGGCGAGGGCGCGGGCGAGCAGGACGCGCTGTTTCTCGCCGCCGGACAGAGCCAGGAACCCCCGGTCGGCGAGGTGGTCCACGCCGGTGCGGCCCATGGCCCGCACGCAGATCTCCGCGTCGGAGGCGGCCGTGCGGTCCCGGTGCGGCAGCCGTCCCATGGCGACCACCTCGGCGACTGTGAAGTCGAACTCGGCGGACGACTCCTGCGGCAGCGCGGCCAGCACCCGGGCCGCGGCCCGGGGCGGCATCGCGTGCACGTCCTCGCCGTCCAGCCGCACCCCGCCGGCGGCCGGGCGCAGGGCCCGGTACACACAGCGCAACAGCGTCGACTTACCGCTGCCGTTGGGGCCGACGAGGCCGACGAACGCCCCGCTGTCGGCGGTGAGCCGGATGTCGTCGACCAGTCGGGCCCCGGCGGCCTCGACGCTCACGCCGTCGATGTCGAGTCGCATGGTCAGCGGCCTCCGAACGCGTAGCCGCCGCGCCGCATCAGCACCAGGAAGGCGGGCACCCCGACCACGGCGGTGATCACTCCGACGGGCAGTTCGGCGGGGGCGAGCAGCAGCCGGGACAGTACGTCCGCCCACACCAGGAGCACGGCGCCGACGAGCGGGGCCACCGCCAGCACCCGCCGGTGGTCGGCGCCGACCAGCATCCGCACGACGTGCGGCACCATCAGCCCGACGAAGCCGATGGCCCCGCTGACCGCGACCACGGTCCCGGTCACGGCGGCGGTGACGAGGAACAGCTCCCTGCGCAGCCGCTCCGGTCGGACACCGAGTGCGGCCGAGGTCTCGTCGCCCATGGCGAGGGCGTTGAGCGATTCGGCCCGCCGACGCAGCCAGGCCCACCCCGCCGCCACGGTCACGGCGACGAGCGGCACCTGCGCCCAGGTCGCCCCGCCGAGACTGCCCAGCAGCCACATCAGCGCCGACCGCGCAGCCTCGCCGCGGGCCGCGCCGAACACCATGACCGTGGTGACCGCTTCGAAGCCGTACGCCAGTGCCGTACCGGTCAGGACCAGCCGCAGCGGGGTCAGCCCGTGCGGCGAGCGGGCCACGGCGTACACCAACGCCATCGCGCCGAGCGCCGAGAGGAACGCCGACGCGGACAGCGCCCAGATCCCGAGCCCGGCGAACGCGCCGAGCAGGATGACCGCGTTGGCGCCCACCGCCGCGCCGGAGGAGATGCCGAGCACGAACGGGTCGCCGAGCGCGTTGCGCACGATCGCCTGGACGGCCACCCCGACGGACGCGAGTCCGGCGCCGACGACGGCACCGAGCACGACGCGCGGCAGCCGGATCTCCCAGACGATGGTGTACGAGGCGGCGTCCCCGGCGTGCACGGTCCCGCCGGTGAGCCCGGCCCACAGGAACCGGAGGACGTCCGTCCATCCGATGCCGGCGGCGCCCAGGCCGGTGCCGCCGACGAGCGACAGCAGCAGCAGGAGTGCGAGGCCGAGGATCAGCGGGGGCAGGGGTATGCGGCTGGGGGTGGGGCTGCGGCGCACGGTCGGGGCGGTCCTTCGCCTTGGGCCGCCTGGTGGGACGTCGGTCAGGAGCAGCCCGTACGGCACGCCGGCCGTTCGGTCCCCTCTCGCAGTCCACGGCGAGCGTTCAACGGGTCGCACCACCCACGGGCGATCGGGCTCGCACGACGGTCTGTTCGACCGTCGCGCACACCGTTGCGGGTCAGCGCCGGGTTCTCACCGGACTTCCCCCGCGGGAGGCATGGTGAGCCTAGCACCGGGTGCCGGGGCGCCCTCGGGCTCGGGTGGCTCGGGTTCGTTGGCGACTACGGGTCCGGTGGGGCTTCTCGCGCAGTTCCCCGCGCCCCTGAAAAGCCGGGGCTACGCCCCATGCTTTTCAGACCCGCCAGCCGTCACCTTCAAGCCCACCGGCCGTCGCCTTCAGACCCACCGGGCCGTCACCTTCAGACCCACCGGGCCGTCACCTTCAGACCCACCAGCCCGTCACCTTCAGACCCACCAGCCCGTCACCTTCAAGCCCACCAGCCCGTCACCTTCAGACCCACCAGCCCGTCACCTTCAGACCCACCAGCCCGTCACCTTCAGGCCCACCGGCTTTCGCCTTCAGGCCCACCGGGGCCTGAATCTTTTAGGGGCGCGGGGAACTGCGCGAGAAGCCCCACCGGACCCGCGTCCGACAACGAACCCAACCGGCCCGCTCAACAGCTGTGCCGGTCCCGTCCCGGCGAGTACAGGTGGCTGTCCCTGAACTGCTGCGCACCCAGCGTCCGGCCGACCATGATCACAGCCGTACGCAGCACACCCGCCCCCTTCACCTGCCCGGCGATGTCCACGAGCGTGCCCCGGAGGATCAGCTCGTCGGGCCGGGACGCGTACGCGACGACCGCGACGGGACAGTCCGCGCCGTAGTGCGGGAGGAGTTCCTCGACGACGCGGTCCACGTACCGGGCGGCCAGGTGCAGCACGATCAGCGCACCGCTGCGGCCGAGGGTGGCCAGGTCCTCGCCCTCCGGCATGGCGGTGGCGCGCTGGGCGATGCGGGTGAGGATGACGGTCTGGCCGACCGTCGGCACGGTCAGCTCCCGCTTCAGGGCAGCCGCCGCCGCGGCGAAGGCGGGCACGCCCGGCACCACCTCGTACGGCACTCCGGCCGCGTCCAGCCGTCGCATCTGCTCGGCGACCGCGCTGAACACGGACGGGTCCCCGGAGTGCAGCCGGGCCACGTCGTGGCCCTCCTCGTGGGCACGCAGCACCTCGGCGGTGATCTGGTCCAGGTCGAGCTGGGCGGTGTCCACCAGCCGTGCGTCCGGCGGGCATTCGGCCAGCAGTTCGCGCGGGACGAGGCTGCCCGCGTACAGGCAGACCCGGCAGGCGGCGAGCGTACGGGCGCCGCGGACCGTGATCAGGTCGGCGGCACCGGGGCCGGCCCCGATGAAGTACACGGTCATCTGTCTGCTCCTGGAAGGGTGTCGAGGGTCTTCTCCACGGCCCACTGGGTCACCGGCATCGCCTGCCGCCACCCGGTGAAGCCGCCCACGGGCACGGTGTGCGCCACCGCGAGCCGTACCAGCTCGCCGCCGTGGCGGCGGTGTGCGGCGGCGAGCAGCGCCTCGGACTCCAGCGTCACGGTGTTGGCGACCAGCCGCCCGCCGAGGGGAAGCGCCTGGAGGCAGGCGTCGAGGAGGCCCGGCACGGTGAGGCCGCCACCGATGAACACGGCGTCCGGCTGTGGCAGTTCGGCCAGCGCGCCGGGCGCTCCACCGGTGACGACCCGCAGGCCGGGCACGCCGAGCCGGTCGGCGTTGCGGGTGATGCGTTCGGCCCGCACCGGGTCGCGTTCGACGGTGACCGCCCGGCAGGAGGGGTGCGTACGCATCCACTCGATGGCGATCGAGCCGGACCCGCCGCCGACGTCCCACAGCAGTTCGCCGGGTGCCGGGGCGAGCGCGGCCAGCGTGGCGGCGCGCACATACCGCTTGGTGAGCTGTCCGTCGTGCTCGTAGGCCTCGTCGGGAAGGCCGGGGGCGGCGCCGAGCCGCAGGGTGTCCGGGGCCCGCCGGCACTCGACGGCGACGATGTTGAGGGGGTCGCCGGGCGGGTGTGTCCGCGCCCAGTCGTCGGCGGTGGTCCCGGTACCCGTCCGTTCCCGCTCCCCGCCGAGCTGTTCCAGGACGCGCATCCGGCTCGGCCCGAAGCCCCGGTCCCGCAGCAGGGCGGCGACCTCGGCGGGCGTGCCGGCGTCCGCGCTGAGCACAAGGAGCCGACGGCCCTCGTGCAGGGCGGCGGCCAGGCGGGCGGCGGGTCTGCCGACGAGCGTGACGACCTCGACGTCCTCCAGCGGCCAGCCGAGGCGGGCGGCCGCGTAGGAGACGGACGAGGGGTGCGGCAGGACGCGCAGCCGGTCACCGGCCTCCTCGGCGAGGGCGCGGCCGATGCCGTAGAACATGGGGTCCCCGCTGGCCAGTACCGCGATTCGGCGGCCGGCGTGCGCGGCGAGCAGGGCGGGGACGGCGGGGCGCAGGGGCGAGGGC
>NZ_LRTR01000390.1 GCF_001550375.1 Streptomyces europaeiscabiei
GCACCAGCGGGTCGCCGAGCGCGGGGTTCGCGCCCTGCCCGCCGCCGAAGCCGGGCAGCGGGAACTGGCCGGTGTCGCGCATCTGGTCGCGCTGTCCGCCTTCGCGCCGGCCGCCCTCGCGCCGGCCACCCGGCTCGTCGAAGCCCTGCAGGGCGGAGCGGGACTTCATGAGTTCGTCGACCTCGGGGGGCCGCTGGCCGTCGGTGCCCAGGATGGCGGCGATGCGATCGACCACCTGGCGCTTGACCTGGCGCGGAGCGGCGCGCAGCAGCAGGGCGGCGGCGACGGCGACCAGGCCGGCCGAGTAGAGGATCACGAAGACCGGCTTCGCTTCGCGACCCGCGTAGAGTCCGTGCACGAGCGCGAAACACCAGGCCGGGTAGGCCATCATGTGCATCGCGCGCCAGCGTGCCGCGACCGGCGCCGGGGACGCGAAGTTGCTGCGCAGCGCGCCGGTGATGGCGACGAAGACCATCATGGATCCGGCGGTCGCGCCGAAACCGATGAGTGCGCCCGTGCCCGTCACACCGAGGGCGAAGGGGAACAGGGCGATCGCGGAGACGTGGTTCAGCGCCAGCTTGACCGTGACATGCAGCACCAGGAAGGCGACCGACGCGATGGCGGTCGTTCGGTGGACGGCCTGGCCGATGATCCGCTGGCGCACGGTGAGCAGGGTCCGGTCCTGGGCGACGAGCCCCCAGAGCACCGAGCAGGTCAGCGAGACGAGCGAGAGAACGCCCGCTCCGAAGTCGAGGAACTCCCGGTACGCGTCACCTCCGACCAGCACGCTTACGGGTATCAGCAGCAGAGCGGCAGCCGTGGCTATCCCGTAGGCCGACCGGCCGGTCTGGGGCAGCGAGCTGTTACTGCGACGAGGGTTCATGGGGGCAACTCCGAACAGTTCGGGAAAGCGGTCCCGTCGTCGAACTGTAAGTGGTGCCAATACCGGGCGGTACGAGGTTTCAGTTATTGCGTCGTTATCAAGGACCAATCTCACACCCGTGATGCCCGTTAGTGGTTGTTACGCGGAGTAAGTTTTGAATAAAGTTCAACTTTTTTGGCCGGATCGCGTGGCTGACACGCCACTGGTCCCTGTCCACCGACGGTGCTGCGGGGCGCTCGTCGGGGGCTGCCGGCGGGCCTGAACCTCGTCGCGGCGGCTGTGGGGGCTGCGGTACCCTGAGCCCATGCGTGCCGTACGCCTTCTGCTTAGCGAGCCGCGCTGATCAGTCCCGACCGCCGATGAACGGCGTGGTCGGAATCAGCGCGGCGTCCCCTCCTGTGCGAGGGGTTTTTTCGTTTCCTGACGACACAGCCGCTGGCAGAGACGATCGATGGAGCTTTGAGGATCATGAGCGAGACGAACCCCGCTGCCGCCGAGGTGGCCGCGCCGCACCGCTACACGGCCGTCGTCGCGGCCGAGATCGAGGCACGCTGGCAGGACTTCTGGGACGTCGAGGGCACCTACGCCGCGCCGAACCCGAGCGGCGACCTGGCGGGCGACGCCGAGCTGGCCGCCAAGCCCAAGAAGTTCATCATGGACATGTTCCCGTACCCCTCCGGTGCGGGTCTGCACGTCGGCCACCCCCTGGGCTACATCGCCACCGACGTCTTCGCCCGCTTCCAGCGGATGACCGGCCACAACGTCCTGCACACCCTGGGCTTCGACGCCTTCGGCCTGCCCGCCGAGCAGCACGCCGTACAGACCGGTGAGCACCCCCGGATCACCACCGAAGCGGCCATCAACAACATGAAGTCCCAGCTGCGCCGGCTGGGCCTGGGCCACGACAAGCGCCGGTCGTTCGCCACGATCGACCCGGACTACTACAAGTGGACCCAGTGGATCTTCCTGCAGATCTTCAACTCCTGGTACGACGACGAGGCGAGGAGGGCCCGCCCGATCGCCGAGCTGGTCGCGCAGTTCGAGTCCGGTGAGCGCGCGCTGCCCGACGGCGGCTCCTGGAGCGCGCTGAGCGCCGGCGAACGCGCCGACGTGCTGGGCGAGTACCGCCTGGCGTACGCCTCCGACGCGCCGGTCAACTGGTGTCCCGGACTGGGCACCGTGCTGGCCAACGAGGAGGTCACCGCCGACGGCCGCTCCGAGCGTGGCAACTTCCCGGTCTTCAAGGCCAAGCTGCGTCAGTGGAACATGCGCATCACCGCGTACGCCGACCGTCTGCTGGACGACCTGAACGAGCTGGACTGGCCCGAGGCCATCAAGCTGCAGCAGCGCAACTGGATCGGCCGTTCCGAGGGCGCCCGCGTCGACTTCCCCATCGACGGCGAGAACATCACGGTCTTCACCACCCGCCCCGACACCCTGTTCGGCGCGACCTACATGGTCCTGGCCCCCGAGCACCCGCTGGTCGACAAGTTCACCCCGGACGCCTGGCCCGAGGGCACCCGCGACGTGTGGACCGGCGGCCACGCGACCCCGGCCGAGGCCGTCACCGCCTACCGCGCGCAGGCCGCCTCGAAGTCCGACGTCGAGCGGCAGGCCGAGGCCAAGGACAAGACCGGTGTCTTCATCGGCTCGTACGCGACCAACCCGGTCAACGGCGAGAAGATCCCGGTCTTCATCGCCGACTACGTCCTGATGGGCTACGGCACCGGCGCGATCATGGCCGTCCCGGCGGGCGACCAGCGCGACTTCGAGTTCGCGCGCGCCTTCGAACTGCCGATCACCTGCATCGTCGAGCCCACGGACGGCCGCGGCACGGACACCTCCACGTGGGAGGACGCCTTCGGGTCGTACGACGCGAAGATCATCAACTCCACCGGTGAGGGTGTGTCCCTGGACGGCCTGGGTGTCGTCGAGGCCAAGGCGCGCATCACCGAGTGGCTGGAGCGGTCCGGTATCGGTCGGGGCACCGTCAACTTCCGCCTGCGCGACTGGCTGTTCAGCCGCCAGCGCTACTGGGGCGAGCCCTTCCCGATCGTCTACGACGAGGACGGCGTCGCCCACCCGCTGCCCGAGTCGATGCTGCCGCTGGAGCTGCCCGAGGTCGAGGACTACTCGCCGCGCACCTTCGAGCCCGACGACGCCGACACCCGGCCCGAGACGCCGCTGTCGCGCAACGAGGACTGGGTGAACGTCACGCTGGACCTGGGCGACGGCCGCGGCCCGCGCCCCTACCGCCGTGAGACCAACACCATGCCCAACTGGGCCGGTTCCTGCTGGTACGAGCTGCGCTACCTGGACCCGCACAACTCCGAGAAGCTGGTCGACCCGGAGATCGAGCGCTACTGGATGGGCCCGCGCGAGGGGCAGCCGCACGGTGGTGTCGACCTGTACGTCGGCGGCGCCGAGCACGCCGTGCTGCACCTGCTGTACGCGCGCTTCTGGTCCAAGGTCCTGTTCGACCTGGGGCACGTCTCCTCGGCCGAGCCGTTCCACAGGCTGTTCAACCAGGGCATGATCCAGGCCTTCGTCTACCGCGACAGCCGTGGTTTCGCGGTGCCGGCCGCCGAGGTGGAGGAGCGCGACGGCGCCTTCTACCACGAGGGCGAGAAGGTCAGCCGCGTGCTGGGCAAGATGGGCAAGTCCCTGAAGAACGCGGTCACTCCGGAGTCGATCTGCGCGGAGTACGGCGCGGACACGCTGCGGCTGTACGAGATGGCGATGGGCCCGCTGGACGTCTCCCGGCCGTGGGACACGCGCGCGGTGGTGGGCCAGTACCGGCTGCTGCAGCGGCTGTGGCGCAACGTCGTCGACGAGGCCACCGGCGAGGTGACCGTGGTGGACGCCGAGCCCGGCGAGGACACCCTGCGCGCGCTGCACAAGGCCATCGACGGCGTACGGCAGGACCTGGAGGGCATGCGGTTCAACACCGCGATCGCCAAGGTCACCGAGCTGAACAACCACCTGACCAAGGTGGGCGGCCCGGTGTCCCGCTCCGTCGCCGAGGCCCTGGTCCTGCTGGTCGCGCCGCTGGCCCCGCACATCGCCGAGGAGCTGTGGCGCAAGCTGGGGCACGCGGAGTCGGTGGTGCACCGGGACTTCCCCGTCGCCGACCCCGCGTACGTCGTCGACGAGGCCGTCACGTGTGTCGTCCAGATCAAGGGCAAGGTCAAGGCCCGCCTGGAGGTGTCGCCGGCCATCTCCGAGGAGGAACTGGAGAAGGTGGCCCTGGGCGACGAGAAGGTGGTCGCGGCGCTGGCCGGGGCGCCGATCCGGAAGGTGATCGTGCGGGCGCCGAAGCTGGTGAACATCGTCACGTGAGCGAGGCGGAGCCGCGGGTCGTCCGGGTGGTGGCTGTGGGTAGTCGTACGGCCGCCGTCGGGTAGTGGTTCAGGGTCGTCCCCTACGGGCAGGTTCCGGGTTCCGATGGAACTAGGGACCTGCCTGTTGCGTTTACCGTTGAAGAGCGCCGCAGCACATGCCGTGCCGGTCGGAGAAGGAGCGCGTCGTGGAATCCGTCATCGCAGTCGTCGCCTTGTTCTTCGTGCTGTTCGTGGTGCTGGGCGCATACGCCACGGTGAAGGCGGTCGGCGCGGCAAAGCGCGGCGTGGACCGTACGATCACGCAGGCCAAGCGGACCGTCGAGGACACCACCCTGCGCGCCAGAAGCCTGGCCCAGCCGGGACCGGCCGGGCAACTGGCCGACCTGCGGCTGAAGTTGCGCACGTCGATGCGGGCCACCCAGGAGGCGTTGCAGGCGGGGGTGGGCGAGGACGAGTCCCTGAAGGAGTCGCTGGCCCTCTTCGAGCAGCTCAGCAAGCACGGTCGGGAGCTGGACGACGAGCTGCGGCGCCTGGAGCCGGAGCCGGACCGGAGCAAGCTGGCCCAGCGGCTGCCCGCGCTGCGCGAGCGTACGGAGCGGGTCGTCAAGTCCGCGGACTCGCTTCGCTGGGCGGCGCACGACCGGGCCCGCAAGTTCGCGGAGGACGACCTGGACACGCTCAGCGCGCAGATCGACGTCGAGGCGGGCGCGCTGCGGCACTGGACGACGGAACCGGCCTCGGTGTGGCCCGAGGCGCCGAAGCCCGAGGCCACCGCCTCCACGGGGCAGACCTGGCAGGAGACTCCCGAGTCGCGGGCCGCCGGGTCGCGCCCCGCCGAGTCCCGTGGTGGCAAGCAGCCGCCGAAGCCCGCGATCGCCCCGCCGAGTGCGCGGCCGACGTACCCGTGGCAGAAGAAGCACCGTCCGGAGAGCACGACTTGATCAGGTCGGCTCGGTCGGCTCGCTCCGTACGGTCGCAGGTGAGAGGGGCCGGGCTGCCGTCGGCGGGGCTCGGCGGGTAACCTCCAGCTCATGTCCCGCCATGTCGCGATCGTCACCGATTCAACGGCCTACCTGCCGCCGCCGACGATGGAGCGGCACAGCATCATCGCGGTGCCCCTGACCGTGGTCCTCGGCGACCAGGCGCTCGACGAGGGCACCGAGATCTCGGCGCGGTCCCTGGCCCAGGCGCTGCAGAAGCGACGGTCCGTCACCACCTCCCGCCCCAGCCCCGAACTGTTCGCCAAGACCTATCGCAGGGTCGCGGAGTCGGGCGCCACGGGCATCGTCTCCCTCCATCTCTCCGCCGAGTTCTCGGGCACGTACGACGCGGCCGTGCTCGCGGCGCGCGAGGCACCCGTGCCCGTGCGGGTGGTGGACACCGGGATGGTCGCGATGGCCCTCGGGTTCTGCGCCCTGGCAGCCGCCGAGTCCGCGGAGGCGGGCGGCACCGTGGACGAGGCCGTCATGGCCGCCGAGAAGCGGGCCGCGGGAACGTCCGCCTTCTTCTACGTCGACACCCTGGACTATCTCCGCCGGGGCGGGCGGATCGGCGCGGCACAGGCACTGTTCGGTTCCGCGCTGGCCGTCAAGCCGCTGCTGCAGTTGGACGGCGGCCGCATCGAGATGCTGGAGAAGGTCCGCACGGCGTCCAAGGCGATCGCCCGACTGGAGGAGATCGTCGCCGAGCGGGCGGGTGGCGCGCCGGTCGACATCGCCGTCCATCACCTCGCCGCGCCCGAACGGGCCTCGGCGCTCGCGGAGCGGCTGCGGGACCGGGTGCCCGGGCTGGCCGATCTGCATGTGAGCGAGGTCGGGGCGGTGATCGGGGCGCATACGGGGCCTGGGTTGTTGGGGGTCGTCGTCTCACCTCGGTGAGTCGGCTCACGCGGGTTCCGTCGCTCGTGCGGGTGACGGAGTTATCCACAACTGGGCAGTAATCCACGGGAATCGAGCAAGATCATCGCGAGTCGGTGAGGTTCCCCGATCCTCGTCGCATGGCACTTCGATCACGTTCACGTACTGCGACGGTCACCAGCGGTCCGGGCCGGGGCCCGTCCTCCGACGGGCGCGCCCGGCACCGCCCTCGGCGGTCGAGGGGCAGGGCCGCCCGCCGCCGGGCATCGGCGGAGACACTCCGCCTGCGCGCGGAGGCACTGTTCCCCGAGAGGGCCAGGGAGCCTCGGGAGTCGGGGCATGGGCCGCCGGGGGCGCCCAGGGGCAGGACGGGGGTCGGGGACGGCGTGGCCCGGGAGGGCGCCGCGGGGCCGGGGGCTCCTGTCCAGGAGGGGGCCGTCAGCGCTCGTGGCTCTCGCACGCTCGCTGCGGAGGGGGCTGCCGGCTCCGGTGCTCCTGCCGTGGACGGTGATGTGGACGAGCTCGAGGGGCGGGCCGACGGTGCCGGTGACGTCCTGTGCGGGGGCGTCGCGGCTGGGCGAGGCCACGGCGGGAGTGGTGCTGACGACAGCTCCGTCGCTCGTGAAGCGAGCGGTGCGTGGCGGGAGCGGGTGGGGCCGGCTGTGCGGGAGCGGTTGCCGTTGTGGTTGCAGGTGCGGTGCGGCATTGAGCGGAAGAGCGTGGTCGCGCTGAGTGTGGTGCTGGTCGTCGCGGCGGTGTTCGCGGCACAGCACTTCTGGGCGGGCCGGACCCAGCCGGTGAGTGCGCCCGAGGTGGTGCGAGCGGGCGCCCCGGGGGATTCGAGGGCCTCTGGGGGGCCGGCGGCCTCGTTGGGTGAGCCCGGGAACGGCCGGGCGGCGGCGTCGGGCGACTCGGCCGGGGCGGTCGCTTCCACAGCCGGGCCCTCGATCGTTGTGGACGTCGGCGGGAAGGTACGCAGACCAGGGATCCAACGGTTGCCGGCGGGTTCCCGGGTCGCCGACGCGCTGCGGGCGGCGGGAGGCGTGCGGCGGGGTGCGAACACCGACGGCCTCAACCGCGCCCGACTCCTCGTGGACGGGGAACAGGTCCTGGTCGACAGTCCGGCGCCGGTGCCCGGGCCGGGCGCGGCGCCCGGGGCAGGGGCGGGCGGGGGTGGTGCGGCCGTGACCGGGGGAGCCGTGACGGGGGCTGCGCCCACAGCCCCCGTCTCCCTCAACGCGGCCACCGCCGACCAGCTGGACACACTGCCTGGCGTCGGCCCCGTCCTCGCCCAGCACATCATCGACTACCGCACCCGGCACGGCGGCTTCCGCTCGGTCGACGAACTGCGCGAGGTGACCGGCATCGGCGACCGCCGCTTCGCCGACCTGCGAAATCTCGTACGGCCATGACAGCGACGGACGAGGGGGTGTCGGCGGCGGCCGGTGTGCGGGTCGCTCCGCCGCGGGCCGCCGTGCACGCGGCCTCCGGTGCCCGGCTCGGCGACGCCCACCCCAGGCAGGAGGGACCCACGGATCTGCGTCTGGTGCCTCCGGCGCTGGCCGCCTGGGGGACGGCGGCGCTGATGGTGCACGCCTCGCCCGGGTGGGTCACGGGGGTGGTTGTGGTCTGTCTGCTCGTGGGCCTGGCCCTGCTGGTCCCTTGGCAGAGGCAGAGGCAGAGGCAGAGGCAGGAGCAGGAGCAGGAGCGACGGCACGGGCACGAGCAGGGGCGAGGGTGGGTACGGCGTGGGGCCGGGGCCGGGGCTTGGACGAAGGTGTCCGTCGCCGCTGTGCTGCTGTGTGCCGGAGCGGCTGCCGCTTCGGCCGGGCTGCACGGGGCTGATCTGAGGCGGGGGCCCGTCCCCGCACTGGCCGAGCAGTACGCCCGTGTGACCGCCGATGTCGAGCTGACGTCCGACCCACGGCTCACCCGCCCCCGGATCAAGGGCAACCACGCGGCCCCTGCCGCCGTGCTCCTCCAGGCCGAGGTACGGCGTGTACAGAGCCCGGACGGGACGGTCGTGGACACGCGGACACCTGTGTTGGTCATGGTGGACGTGGCGGGGCGGTCCGGTCGGGCGTCCTGGCTCTCGCTTCTGCCGTCCACCCGCGTGCGGGTGGTGGCGCAGGTCGTGCCGGCCATGGTCGGGGGAGACCGGGTGGCGGCCGTGCTGCGGGTGCGGGGCGGTGGGGCACCGGTGGTGCCGGCGGAGGCGAGCGCGGTGCAGCGGCTCGCGGGGCGATTGCGTGCGGGGCTGCGGGAGGCGACCGACGGGCTGGACGCGGACGCGAGGGCGTTGCTGCCGGGATTCGTCGTCGGGGACACCTCGCGGGTCCCGGCCGAGTTGGACGAGGCGTTCAAGGCGACCGACCTCACGCACCTGCTCGCCGTCAGCGGCGCCAACTTCACGATCCTGTTGGCCCTGTTCATCGGACCGCCGGGATTGGCGCAGCGGGCCGAGCGACGGGGGCTCGCGCCCCGGCTCGGGATTCCACTGCGGGCGACCGCACTGGCCGGCGGTGTACTGACGCTCGGCTTCGTGATCGTGTGCCGGCCGGACCCGAGCGTGGTGCGGGCCGCGGCCTGCGGTTCGATCGCGCTGCTGGCCATCGCGACGGGGCGTCGCAGGTCCCTCATCCCCGCGCTGGCGACGGCGGTCCTGCTGCTGGTGCTGTACGACCCGTGGCTGGCACGCAGTTACGGCTTCCTGCTGTCCGTTCTCGCGACCGGCGCCCTGCTCACCCTCGCCCCGCGCTGGAGTGCCGCGCTCCAGCGGCGCCGGGTGCCACCGCGTCCGGCCGAGGCGCTGGCGGCGGCGGGAGCCGCACAGGCGGTGTGCGCGCCGGTCGTCGCCGTGCTGTCGGCCAAGGTAAGTCTGGTGGCGGTGCCGTGCAACCTGCTGGCGGAGTTCGCGGTGGCCCCGGCCACGGTGCTGGGGTTCGCCACACTGGCGACGGCCCCGGTGGCGATGCCCGTGGCCGAGTTCCTTGCCTGGTGCGCGAGTTGGCCCGCAGGCTGGATCGCGGACATCGCCCGCACCGGGGCGTCGCTGCCCGGCGCGGGAGTGGACTGGCCGGGCAGCTGGACCGGTGCGTTGCTGCTCGTCCTCGTCACCGTGGTCGTCGTTCTCGTCGGGCGGCGGCTCATCAGCCATCCGTGGCTGGTGGGAGCCTGCCTGGTGGCGTTTCTGCTGGTCGTGGTGCAACCACCGCCGCTGACCAGGGTGATCACGGGGTGGCCGCCGCCGGGCTGGCGCTTGGTGATGTGCGATGTGGGGCAAGGAGATGCCACCGTCCTCGCGACGGGCGACGGTGCCGGGGTGGTCGTGGACGCCGGTCCCGATCCGGTCCTGATCGACCGCTGCCTGACGGCCCTCGGCATCAGCCGGATCCCGCTGGTCGTGCTCACCCACTTCCATGCCGACCATGTGGTGGGGTTACCGGGAGTGCTGAGGGGACGTTCGGTGGGGGCGATCGCGGCGACGGGGTTCGAGGAGCCCGCGGACCAGGCCGAGTTCGTGCGCAGGGAGGCGGCGGCCCGGCGGATCCCGCTGACGCGCGCCGTGGCCGGGGAGGAACGGCGCACGGGGAGCCTCACCTGGCGGGTGCTGTGGCCGCCGGGCGACGCCGCCGCACCGGACGGGCCGAACGACGCCAGCGTGACCATGCTCGTCCGCTCGGCCGGGCTGACCCTGCTGCTTCTCGGTGACCTGGAGCCGCCCGGCCAGCGGGAGCTGGCGAGATCCCAGGAGGCCGCGGCACTGGGAGCCGTGGACGTGGTGAAGGTCGCCCACCATGGTTCGTCCTACCAGGATCCGGGCCTGATACGCGCGATGGCCCCCCGGCTGGCCCTCATCTCGGTGGGCGCGGACAACCCGTACGGTCACCCGGCACCCAGTACGGTCGCGGCGCTGCGGGCCGGGGGCGCCATGGTGCTGCGTACGGACGAGGACGGTGCGATCGCCGTCGCGGGTACGGCGAAGGAGTTGCTCGTGGCGAGAGACTGACGGCATGGACACCGCAGAGCTTGACGCCTACCTTCGCCGTCTCGGAGCCGAGCAGCCGGCCTGGCCCACCGTCGACGTGCTGCGTGAACTGCACCTGCGCCATCTGCGGACGGTGCCGTTCGAGAACCTGTCGATCCACCTCGGAGAGGAGATCGTCCTGGAGGAGAAGCGGCTGCTGGACAAGGTGGTCGGGGAGCGCAGGGGCGGTTTCTGCTTCGAACTGAACGGGTTGTTCGGGGCGCTGCTCGCGGCGCTCGGGTTCGATGTGACGCTGCTCGCGGCGCGGGTGTACGGCGACGAGGAGCGGCTCGGTATCCCTTACGACCATCTCGCGCTGCGGGTGCGGACGGTGGACGGGGGCGACTGGCTGGCCGATGTCGGGTTCGGGACGCACAGCCACTATCCGCTGGAGTTCGGTGGGCGGGGGGAGCAGGCGGATCCGGGCGGCACGTTCCGGGTGGCCGAGGCGGACCGGGAGAGCGGGGGGCGGGAGTTCGGGGACCTGGACGTGTTCCGGGACGGTAAGCCCCAGTACCGGCTGGAGGTGCGGCCGAGAGTGCTCGGGGACTTCGTGGCCGGGGCCTGGTGGCACAGCACCTCACCGGCCTCCCATTTCACCCGGTCCCCGGTCTGTTCCCGGGTCGCCGAGGACGGCGGACGCATCACCCTCAGCGGCCGCACGCTCACGGTCACCTCGGCGGAGGGCGGCCGGGAGGTGACCGAGCTGGCGACGGACAGGGAAGTGCTGGCGGTGTACCGGGACCGGTTCGGGATGGAGTTGGGACGGGTGCCGGCGGTGAGGGAGGGGAGCGGGGGGCGTTAGGAGGGGT
>NZ_LRTR01000391.1 GCF_001550375.1 Streptomyces europaeiscabiei
CGGGGGGGCGGGGGGGGGGGGGAGACAGGGCAGCGGGACGGGGTGAGGGGGCGGGAGCGGGGCGCGCGTGGCGGAAAATGGAGGCGTGAGCGATGTGAGACATGTGCTGGTACTGCCCGATCGTGACGCGGCCGAGGAGGCGGCGGAGGCGCTCGGGGAGCGGTTCGGGCTGGACGAGGAGCCGCAGCTGGTGCGGGACGCGCTGGCCGGGGAGGACGACGCCGAGGACGCGCAGTGGTTGTTGGTGCTGCGGGACGAGCGGGGGCGGCTTGATCCGGTGGCGTTGGACGAGTTCGTGGGGGAGTGGGAGGGGTGGCGGGAGGAGCCGTAGCGCTCCGCCGGGGCCGCCGGGGCCGCCGGGGCCGCCGGGGCCGCCGGGTAATCGTCCGGTCGTTCGTCGGCTGCGGGTCGGTCGGTGGGGGTGCTCGCGTAGTTCCCCACGTCCCCTTGCGGGGCGCGGCTGCCGCGCGGGTCGGGTTGTCAGTGGGCCGTGGGATGCTGTTCGGGATGGCCAAGAAGAGTGTGAATGACGATCCCCTCGCTCCCGTGACGCTCGCCGTGGGCCAGGAGGATCTGCTGCTCGACCGTGCCGTGCGTGAGGTGGTGGCCGCTGCCCGGGCCTCCGACGCCGATACGGACGTACGTGACCTGTCCTCGGACCAGTTGCAGCCCGGCACGCTCGCCGAGCTGACGAGCCCGTCGCTCTTCGCGGAGCGGAAGGTCGTGGTCGTGCGCAATGCGCAGGATCTGTCGGCCGACATGGTCAAGGACGTGAAGGCGTATCTGGGGGCTCCCGCCGAGGAGATCACCCTGGTGCTGCTGCACGCGGGCGGCGCCAAGGGGAAGGCGTTGCTGGACGCGGCGCGCAAGGTGGGGGCGCGGGAGGTGGCGTGCCCCAAGATGACGAAGCCGGCGGATCGGCTGGCGTTCGTGCGGGGGGAGTTCCGGACGCTCGGGCGGTCCGCCACGCCTGAGGCGTGCCAGGCGCTCGTCGACGCGATCGGGAGTGATCTGCGGGAGCTGGCGGCCGCGGCGTCGCAGTTGGTCGCGGATGTCGAGGGGACGATCGACGAAGCCGTGGTCGGGCGGTACTACACGGGGCGGGCCGAGGCGTCGAGCTTCGAGGTGGCCGATCGGGCCGTCGAGGGGCGGGCGGCGGAGGCGCTGGAGGCGCTGAGGTGGTCGTTGGCGACGGGGGTGGCGCCGGTGCTGATCACCAGTGCGTTGGCTCAGGGGGTGCGGGCGATCGGGAAGTTGTCGTCGGCGCGCGGTGGGCGGCCGGGAGATCTCGCGCGGGAGCTGGGGATGCCGCCGTGGAAGATCGATCGGGTGCGGCAGCAGATGCGGGGGTGGACACCGGATGGGGTGGCCGTGGCGTTGCGGGCGGTGGCTGAGGCGGATGCGGGGGTGAAGGGTGGGGGGGACGATCCCGAGTACGCGTTGGAGAAGGCGGTCGTGACGATCGCGCGGGCGGCGCGGTCTCGTCGGGGGTGAGGTTTTCGCCCCCGACGCCCCTACCCGTCCCATCCTCCAGGGGTGCTGCCCCTTCGACCCCGGAAAGCGGGGGGAGTAGCGGTGAGTGGGTATGTGCGGGAGCGTCGTGGCTTGTCGCGCAGTTCCCCGCGCCCCTCAAAGACACGGGATTCCCCCAGCCCTCAGGAGCCCCACGGTTCCCCTCGGCTTTGAGGAGCGTGCGGCCGGCCGCCATGCCGGAAGCCCCGCCCCCACCCCGGGGAAGGGGCGGAGGCGGGGCCTCGGGTCAAGACGGTGGACCCATACCCGCGTGGCGAACGCAGGCCGCGTACGGGTCCGGGGTGCCGGGTGGGAGCGGATGAGAGAGGGCCCGCTCTGGTCCAGCCGACGATCAGATCAATGGTGGAGCTCAGCCCTTGAGGGCGGCGACCTTGGAAGCAAGCGCCGACTTCTTGTTGGCGGCCTGGTTCTTGTGGATGACACCCTTCGAGACGGCCTTGTCGAGCTGACGCGCGGCAGCGCGCTGGTACTCGGTGGCCTTCACGGTGTCACCCGCGGCAGCGGCCTCGCGGGCCTTGCGGATCGCGGTCTTGAGCGACGACTTGACGGCCTTGTTGCGAAGGCGCGCCTTCTCGTTGGTCTTGTTCCGCTTGATCTGGGACTTGATGTTCGCCACGAATGAGCCTTTTCAGCTACAGGTGTACGAAGACATGGAGGTCATGCAGGACATGCCGCGCATGGCTCGGACACCGTTTGATTTTCTTGGGGTGTGTCTCCTGCTGAGAGGGCACGAGACACAGCCGCCCACGCTACCAGCAGCCCGCCGGTCGGCCCAAACCGGTCGCCGCTCTCCGCCCGTGGGACCATGGTGCCTACGTATAGACCCGCTAGATCCGATCCGACCCGAGACCGCAGACGGCTGCGGACGCCTCAAGAATCAGGACCCTGCGTGCCCGCGATCCCTAGCCATGTGCCCGAGCCGAGCCGAACCGACCCGGCTCTGATCCGCAACTTCTGCATCATCGCGCACATCGACCACGGCAAGTCCACGCTCGCCGATCGCATGCTCCAGCTGACCGGAGTGGTCGATCAGCGGCAGATGCGTGCTCAGTACCTCGACCGCATGGACATCGAGCGCGAGCGCGGCATCACGATCAAGTCCCAGGCGGTCCGACTGCCCTGGGCCCCGACCGAGGAACCGGGCAAGACCCACATCCTCAACATGATCGACACCCCCGGGCACGTGGACTTCACGTACGAGGTGTCCCGGTCGCTGGCGGCCTGTGAGGGGACGGTCCTCCTCGTCGACGCGGCTCAGGGCATCGAGGCCCAGACCCTCGCCAACCTCTACCTGGCGATGGAGAACGACCTCAAGATCATCCCCGTACTGAACAAGATCGACCTGCCGGCCGCCCAGCCGGAGAAGTTCAGCGAGGAGCTCGCCAACCTCATCGGCTGCGACCCCGAGGACGTGCTCAGGGTCTCCGCCAAGACCGGTCTGGGTGTCGAGGCGCTGCTGGACCGGGTCGTCGCCGAGGTGCCCGCCCCGGTCGGCGTCCAGGACGCTCCCGCGCGCGCCATGATCTTCGACTCGGTGTACGACTCCTACCGCGGTGTCGTCACCTATGTGCGTGTCATCGACGGTCAGCTCAACAAGCGCGAGCGAATCCGCATGATGTCCACCGGCGCGACCCACGAGCTGCTGGAGATCGGCGTCTCGGCCCCCGAGATGAAGGCGGCCGACGGCCTCGGTGTCGGTGAGGTCGGCTATCTGATCACCGGTGTGAAGGACGTCCGCCAGTCCAAGGTGGGTGACACGATCACCACCCTGCACAAGGGGGCCACCGAGGCGCTCGGCGGCTACAAGGACCCGAAGCCGATGGTCTTCTCGGGCCTGTATCCGCTGGACGGCTCCGACTACCCCGAGCTGCGCGACGCCCTCGACAAGCTCCAGCTCAACGACGCCGCACTGGTGTACGAGCCGGAGACGTCCGCCGCCCTCGGCTTCGGTTTCCGCGTCGGCTTCCTGGGCCTGCTCCACCTCGACGTCATCCGCGAGCGGCTGGAGCGCGAGTTCGGGCTCGATCTGATCGCCACCGCGCCCAACGTGGTCTACCGCGTGGTCATGGAGGACGGCGCCGAGCACACGGTCACCAACCCGAGCGAGTTCCCCGAGGGGAAGATCGACGCCGTGTACGAGCCTGTCGTACGCGCCACGATCCTCGCGCCCTCCGAGTTCATCGGGTCGATCATGGAGCTGTGCCAGACCCGGCGCGGCACCCTGCTCGGCATGGACTACCTCTCCGAGGACCGGGTCGAGATCCGCTACACGCTCCCGCTCGCGGAGATCGTCTTCGACTTCTTCGACCAGCTGAAGTCGAAGACGCGCGGCTACGCGTCGCTGGACTACGAGCCCACCGGTGAGCAGAGTTCCAGCCTGGTCAAGGTCGACATCCTGCTGCACGGCGACAAGGTGGACGCCTTCTCGGCGGTCACGCACAAGGACGCGGCGTACGCGTACGGGGTGCGGCTCGTCGCCAAGCTGCGCGAGCTGATCCCGCGGCAGGCCTTCGAGGTGCCCATCCAGGCCGCCATCGGGTCGCGCGTCATCGCCCGCGAGACCATCCGCGCCATCCGCAAGGACGTCCTCGCCAAGTGCTACGGCGGTGACATCTCCCGTAAGCGGAAGCTGCTGGAGAAGCAGAAGGAAGGCAAGAAGCGGATGAAGATGGTGGGCTCTGTGGAGGTTCCGCAGGAGGCCTTCATCGCCGTCCTGTCCAGCGACGACAGCGCCGGCGGCGGCAAGGGCAAGAAGTAGCCACCGGCGGCGACCGCCGGACGACCGCGGGGTGAGAGCTGTTACCCCCGGAAACTCGGGCATGATGCGGGCCTGTCGCGTTTCGGCGCGACGGGCCCGCAGGTCGTCCGGGGGATGTCGCTGCGTGTTCGTAGGGTCGTTCTCGGTGGAAAGTGACTACCCGCCGCCCCTTACGAACCGGCCAACCGCGCTCTACCCTGATCACCACTCGATGGTTACTCGCGAGTTAAACAACAGCCGCTTTGAGCCAGCCGCACAGTCCATGAGCCAGCCGCACTGTCGCGTGCCCCGGAGGATGTCGTGAGCGACACACAGACCCTGATCGAGAACCGTCCGCCGTCCATGGCGGCCCTCTTCCTGGAGCGCGTGGAGGCCACGCCGGACGCCGAGGCCTTCCGCTATCCCGTGCCGCCCGCCTCCGGCCAGGGTCCCTCGGAGTGGAAGTCGCTGAACTGGACGCAGGCGGCCGAACGGGTGAACGCCATCGCGGCCGGGCTCGTCGAGCTGGGTGTACAGCCGGAACAGCGCATCGCCCTGTCCTCCGCCACCAGGATCGAGTGGATCCTCTGCGACCTCGGCATCATGTGCGCGGGCGCGGCCAACACCACGGTCTACCCGCAGACGAACGCCGAGGAATCCGCGTACATCCTGTCCGACTCCGGCAGCCGGATCCTCATCGCCGAGGACGCCGCGCAGCTCGCCAAGGCCCGTGAGAAGAAGGCCGAGCTGCCCGAGCTGACGCATGTCATCGTCATCGACCCCGAGGGCGCGGACCTCTCGGAGGACTGGGTGCTCTCCCTCGCCGAGCTGGAGAAGCGCGGCGCCGCGTACCTGGAGAAGAAGCCCGACCTGATCAAGGAGAAGGTCGGCGCGATCACCAAGGACCAGCTCGCCACCCTCATCTACACCTCGGGCACCACGGGCCGCCCCAAGGGTGTCCGCCTGCCGCACGACAACTGGGCGTACATGGCGAAGGCCATCGGCGCGACCGGTCTGCTCGTACCGGAGGACGTGCAGTACCTGTGGCTGCCGCTCGCGCACGTCATGGGCAAGGTGCTCCTCTCGGGACACATCGAGGTCGGGCACATCACCGCCGTCGACGGCCGGGTCGACAAGATCATCGAGAATCTGCCGGTCGTGCAGCCGACGTACATGGCCGCCGTGCCGCGCATCTTCGAGAAGGTCTACAACGGCGTCGTCGGCAAGGCGCGTGCGGGCGGCCCGGCCAAGTACAAGATCTTCCAGTGGGCGGCGGGGGTCGCCCGCGAGTACGCCAAGGTCAGCCAGGACAACTTCCGGCGCACCGGCACCGCGTCCGTCCCGTTCGGGCTGGAGGCCAAGCACAAGGTCGCCGACGCGCTGGTCTACAAGAAGCTGCGCGAGGCGTTCGGCGGTCGGCTGCGCGCCTGTGTCTCCGGCTCGGTCGCGCTGGCGCCCGAGATCGGCTTCTTCTTCGCCGGCGCGGGCATCCCCATCCTGGAGGGCTACGGCCTGACCGAGTCCTCCGCCGCCTCCTTCCTCAATCCGGGCGAGGCCTACCGCACGGGCACGGTGGGCAAGCCGCTGCCCGGCACGGAGGTGCGCATCGCGGACGACGGCGAGATCCTGCTGCGCGGCCCCGGCATCATGGAGGGCTACCACGGGCTGCCGGAGAAGACCGCGGAGGTCCTGGAGGCCGACGGGTGGTTCCACACCGGTGACATCGGGGAGCTGTCGCCCGACGGGTATCTGCGGATCACCGACCGCAAGAAGGACCTGTTCAAGACGTCCGGTGGCAAGTACATCGCGCCGACCGAGATCGAGGGGCAGTTCAAGGCGCTGTGCCCGTTCACGTCCAACGTCATGGTGATCGGCGCCGACCGCAACTTCTGCACCACCCTCATCGCCCTCGACGAACTGTCCATCCGGGGCTGGGCCGCGGAGAACGGGCTGGAGGGCAAGTCGTACGAGGAGATCATCGCCGCTCCGGCCACGGTCGAGATGGTCGAGGGGTACGTCAGGCAGCTCAACGAGGGCCTGCAGAAGTGGCAGACGATCAAGAAGTTCCGGCTGCTGCCGCGGGATCTCGATGTCGAGCACGGTGAGCTGACGCCGAGCCTGAAGTTGAAGCGGCCGGTGGTGGAGAAGGAGTACCAGCACCTTATCGAGGACATGTACGCGGGGGCCCGGGAGGCGTAGCGCCTTCTGCGGGGGTGGCGGGGACTGCTTGGCGGCTGCGGGATCGTCGTGGCTTGTCGCGCAGTTCCCCGCGCCCCTCAGGGGCGGCTGCCGTGGTCCCTCGTCACCAGGGCTCGGAGGTCTTGTAGCTGTATTCGGACCTCCGGCAAGTCCGGAGTGGATTCAGACAGTTGTTTCTGCAGGGCGGCCAGTTTCGAGTCGACCTGTTCCGTGAGCTCCTGTTGACCCGCCAGCACGCTCTCCAGTTGCCGGGTCTTGCGGTGCAGGTCCAGGAAGACGCTCACCTTCGCCCGCAGCACCCAGGGGTCGAAGGGCTTGGTCACGTAGTCCGCCGCGCCCGTGGCGTAGCCGCGGAAGGTGTAGCCCGCGTCCGCGTCGGTGCCGGTGAGGAAGATGATCGGGACGTCCTTGGTCTGGTCGAGGCGCTTGATGTTGGCGGCGGTCTCGAAGCCGTCCATGCCGGGCATGCGGATGTCCAGCAGGACGACGGCGAAGCGTTGCCGGAGGAGGGCCTTCATGGCCTCCTCGCCCGAACGGGCGCGTACCAGCGGCTCGTTGAGGGATCCCAGGACGGCCTCCAGGGCGATCAGGTTGTCCTCCATGTCGTCGACGAGGAGGATGCCCGCGCGTCCGTCGGTCCGGTCCTGAGTGGTCATGGTGAAGGTGCCTCGTTCTCGTCGGTGCGTTTCTCGGGTGTCGTGTCCGCCAGGGCCGCGGTGCTCGCCGGGGCCGCGGTGTCCGCCGGGTCCGCCGTGCCCTCCGGGTCCAGGACCGCGCAGACGACCGTGAGCAGTCGGTCGACGTCCACGGGCTTCGGTACGTAGTCGTTGGCGCCGCGGGCGATGGACTTCTCGCGGTCGCCGGGCATCGCCTTGGCGGTGAGGGCGACGATGGGCAGGCCGGCCCAGCGCGGGGTGCGGCGGATGGCGGAGATCGTCTCGTAGCCGTCCATCTCCGGCATCATGATGTCCATCAGGACGAGTTCGACGTCCGGGTTGCGCTCCAGGGTCTCGATGCCCTCGCGCCCGTTCTCCGCGTACAGGACGGTCATACCGACGCGGCCCAGGACATGGGTGAGCGCGAAGACGTTGCGGATGTCGTCGTCGACGATCAGTACCCGGCGCCCGGGCAGGACCTGACCGGCGCGTCCCGCCTTCCACGCCTCCAGCTTGGTGGGCGCGGGCCAGGTGTCGTCGCTGTCGTGGGCGGCCGGGTACGGCTCGATGGTCAGCTGCTCGGGTACGAGGCTGCCGGGCTCCTCGGCGGCGGGGCCCGTCACTCCGTGGCCGGGGCTGAAGACGGGGACGTACAGGGTGAAGGTGGAGCCCTGGCCGGGAACGCTCTCGGCGATGATGCGGCCGCCCAGCAGGCCGGCGATCTCGCGGCTGATGGACAGGCCGAGGCCGGTGCCGCCGTACTTGCGGTTGGTGGTGCCGTCGGCCTGCTGGAACGCCTCGAAGATCACCGGAAGTTTCTCGGCCGCGATGCCGATACCGGTGTCGGAGACCGCGAAGGCGATGACCTCGTCGTGGTCCTCGCGGGTGAAGGGGTGGTCGGGGTCCTTGACGCGGTTGACGGTCAGCTCGACCCGGCCGGACGCGGTGAACTTGATCGCGTTGGAGAGGAGGTTGCGCAGGATCTGCTGGAGGCGCTGCTCGTCCGAGTACATCTCACGCGGCACGCTCTCGCCGACCGCGACCTCGAAGGCCAGGCCCCGGTCCAGGGTGAGGGGGCGGAACGTGGCGTGGACGTAGTCCAGGAGCTTGATGAGCGGCAGGCGCTTCGGGCGTACGTCCATCCGGCCCGCCTCGATCTTCGACAGGTCCAGGATGTCGTTGATCAGCTGGAGGAGGTCGGAGCCGGAGCGGTGGATCGTGCTGGCGAACTGCACCTCCTGGTCGGTGAGATGGCCGTCCGGGTTGTCGGATAGCAGCCGCGCCAGGATCAGGAGCGAGTTCAGCGGGGTCCGGAGTTCATGGGACATGTTCGCCAGGAACTCCGACTTGTACTGCGAGGAGGTGGCCAGCAGCGCGGCCTTCTCCTCCAGTTCGGCGTTGGAGCGCTGCAACTCAGCCTGCTGTTTCTGGAGTTCGTCGGAGCGTTCCTGGAGCTGCATGGCGAGGCGCTGGGACTCGCCGAGGAGGGACTCCGTACGGGAGTTGGCGATGATGGTGTTGATGGCGACGCCGATGGTGTTCACGAACTGGTCGAAGAACGCCAGGTGGACATCGGAGAAGCGCGAGAAGGAGGCAAGCTCGATGACGCCGAGGAGCTTGTCCTCGAAGAGGATCGGGATGATGACGACGCTGGACGGGGAGGCCTCGCCGAGGCCACTGTTGATCTTGATGTAGCCCGGCGGGGCCTCCTCCACCAGGATCCGCTTCTTCTCGCGGGCCGCCTGCGCGACGAGGCCGTGTACGGGAAGGCCGCCGGTCTCGACGGTCGCGCCCTGCGCCGCGCCGTAGCCCGCGATGAAGGCGAGACCCTTGGTCGGCGCCACCGGGAGCGGGGCCGCGCCGTCCTCGTCGGGGTCGGCCAGGTAGAAGGCGCCGTACTGGGCGTTCACCAGCGGCGTCAGCTCGCGCAGGATCAGGTCGGCGACCTCCATCAGGTCGCGGTGGCCCTGCATCAGGGCGGCGAGGCGGGCGAGGTTGGACTCCAGCCAGTCCTTCGCGCGGGTGGTCTCGCGGAGGTTGGCCACCATCAGGTTGATGTTGTCCTTCAGCTCGGCGACCTCGCCCTGCGTCTCCACGGTGATCGAGCGGGACATGTCGCCCTGCGCCACGGCGGAGGCGACCTCGGCGATCGCGCGGACCTGGGTGGTCAGGTTCGACGCGAGTTCGTTCACGTTCGTCGTCAGGCGCTTCCAGGTGCCGTACACGCCCTCGACCCTCGCCTGGCCGCCGAGCCGGCCCTCGGAACCGACCTCGCGGGCGACCCGGGTGACCTCGGAGGAGAAGGAGGAGAGGGTGTCGACCATCGTGTTGATGGTGGTCTTCAGCTCCAGGATCTCGCCGCGCGCGTCCACGTCGATCTTCTTGGAGAGGTCGCCGTTCGCCACGGCCGTCGTCACCTGGGCGATGTTCCTGACCTGTGAGGTCAGGTTGTCCGCCATGTAGTTGACGTTGTCGGTGAGGTCCCGCCAGACCCCCGACACGCCCAGCACCTGGGCCCGCCCGCCGAGCGCGCCGTCGGTCCCGACCTCGCGGGCGACCCTGGTCACCTCGTCGGCGAAGGCACGCAACTGCTCCACCATCGTGTTGACGGTGTCCTTCAGCTCCAGGATCTCGCCGCGCGCGTCGACGGTGATCTTCTTGGAGAGGTCGCCGTTGGCGACGGCGGTGGTCACCTGGGCGATGTTGCGGACCTGTGAAGTCAGGTTCAGGGCCATGAAGTTGACGTTGTCGGTGAGGTCCTTCCAGACGCCGGAGACGCCCCGGACCTGCGCCTGGCCGCCGAGGTTGCCCTCGGTGCCGACCTCGCGGGCGACGCGGGTGACCTCGTCGGCGAAGGCGGAGAGCTGGTCGACCATCGTGTTGATCGTCGACTTGAGTTCGAGGATCTCGCCCTTCGCCTCGACCGTGATCTTCTTGCCGAGATCGCCTTGAGCGACGGCCGTGGAGACGAGGGCGATGTTCCTGACCTGGGACGTCAGGTTGTCCGCCATGAAGTTGACGTTGTCGGTGAGGTCCTTCCAGACGCCGGAGACGCCCCGGACCTGGGCCCGGCCGCCGAGGTTGCCCTCGGTGCCGACCTCGCGGGCGACGCGGGTGACCTCGTCGGCGAAGGCGGAGAGCTGGTCGACCATCGTGTTGATGGTGGACTTCAGCTCCAGGATCTCGCCCTGCGCGTCGACGGTGATCTTCTGGCTCAGGTCGCCGTTGGCGACGGCCGTGGTCACCTGGGCGATGTTGCGGACCTGTGAAGTCAGGTTCGAGGCCATGAAGTTGACGTTGTCGGTGAGGTCCTTCCAGACCCCGGAGACGCCCCGGACCTGCGCCCGGCCACCGAGCTGACCCTCGGTGCCGACCTCGCGGGCGACCCTGGTCACCTCGTCCGCGAAGGCGGAGAGCTGGTCCACCATCGTGTTCACGGTGAGCTTCAGCTCCAGCAGCTCGCCGGTCGCTTCGACGGTCACCGTGCGGGTGAGGTCGCCGCGCGCCACCGAGGTGGTCACCAGGGCGATGTCACGTACCTGCGCGGTCAGCCGGGCGGCCATGGTGTTGACCGCCTCCGTCACGTCCCGCCAACTCCCGGACAGGCCACGGACCTTGGCCCGGCCGCCGAGCCGCCCCTCCGTGCCGACCTCGCGGGCGACCCGGGTCACCTCGCCGGTGAACAGCGACAGCTGGTCGACCATCTTGTTCACGGCGCGGCCCAACCGCCGCAGATCGCCCCGGAGTTGGCGGTTGCCGTCGTGCAGGTCGACGCGCTGGGTCAGATCGCCGCCGGCCACCGCGTCCAGCACGCGCGTGGCGTTCGCGGCGGGGGCGACCAGGGCGTCGAGCGTCTGGTTCACGTCGTCGACACGGGTCGCCCAGGCGCCCTGGCCCGGACTGGCGGAGAGCCGCTCGTCGAGGCGGCCGTGGCGGACCAACTCCCGCCGCACGCGCTGTACTTCGGTGCCGAAGTGGGTGCTGCGGTCGATGATCTGGTTGAAGAGGGCGCACAGCTCCGCCACCGGGGCGGGGCCCGCCTCCGGGACTTTGGTGAAGCTGCCGTCGCGGGCGGCGGTCATGGCCGCGATCAGCGCGCGGAGATCGGATGCCCGGATCAGTCCGTCCGTTCGGCTGTCTTTCTGGCCGTTTTCGAGCACCCGCGTAGCACTGTTCTCACTCATGGTGGCCCACTTCGGTAACTCGGCGCTTATGGGCGTGGTCAGTCTGTCACTCTGGCCGTGCCGCCTGAGGCCTATTCGTCCGAACTTTCTCAGGGAGCCGCTCAGTGGGGGCCATTCCGACGCAACGGGACATCGTGTCCTGCGCTTCTGATACGCCGGCGCGCGTCGGGTCCGAGTCCCTGTACGACGCGCCCGCGTACGCGGGGCTCGACCGGCGCGCGGTGGCGCACCTGTCGCTTCCCAGCGGTCCGCTCGCGCCGGGAGCCGCCCGGCGCTTCGTCGGCGCCGCGCTCGCGGAGTGGGCCGAGCTCGACCTGCCGGGTGCCGCCGCCCTCTCCGCCCGCCTCGTCGAGGACGTGCTCGTGGTGGTCAGCGAACTGGTCACCAACGCGGTCGTCCACGCGGGCACGGACGTCGAACTGCTGTGCCGTCTCGGCCGCGACGTCCCTGCCGCCGCCGGGTGGCTGCTCGTCGAGGTCTCTGACCACCACCCCTCCAGGGCGGTGCGGGACGAGGGCGCCGAACGCCCCTACCTCGTCGAACGGCCTTACGGGGCCGCCGAGTACGGCCGTGGCCTGCGCCTGGTCGCCGCGCTCTCCGAAGCCTGGGGGATCACCTACCGGACCGGCGTGAAGACGGTCTGGGCGCGGCTGTCGGTCGACGGGGCGATGGCGGTGGAGGGCGCGTTCGAGGCGTACGGCGGCGATGAGGGGGGCGCGGGGGGCGAAGGCGGCTCGGGGGCTGCGGGGAGTGAGGGGACCGAGGAGGTCCAGGGGAGCCAAAGGGTCCAAGGGGTCCAAGGGGTCCAAGGCGTTCAAGGGGGCGAGAGCTGGGACGCGCGGGCGTACGCCGGTGCTGATGAAGCGCCGGATCTCGAAGGCGCGCGGGCGTACGCCGATTACTCCGGCTACGCCGGTGAGGCAGGCCCCGGACTCGGCGTCGGCCCGGTCGATCTGGTCGCCCCCGTGCCCCGGCGGGGCATGGAGCACGACCGGGAGTGGCTGAACCGGGGTGCGCTTTCCTTCCTCGCCGAGGCGTCCGATCTGCTCGCCGGGCAGTTGGACGAGGATCTGGTCGCCGCGCTCGCCGGACAACTGCTGGTGCCGAGGCTGGCCGACTGGTGCGCGGTGTGGCTGGAGGAGGAGGGCTTGGGCTGGCGCGGCGGTGACGGTTCGCTCGGCCCGGCGCCACGGCTCGCCCGCGTCTGGCACGGCAGCGAGAACCGCATCGAGGAACTGCGCCGGGCCCTGGAGAAGGACCCACCGAGGCTGCCCGAGTCGGTCAGGTCGCGGGCGGTACCTGTGCCGTGGCCGCAAACGGGGTCGGGGACCGAGGGGACGGATGAGGGGACGGAATCGGTTTCGGGGACCGGAACGGCTTCCGGGAGCGGCGCGCCAAGGGGCCGAGGCGGGCCGGTGAAGGAGGGCGAAGGCGGGCCGGTGGAGGCGGGCGAAGGCGGGCCGGTGGAGGCGGGTGGAAGCGAGGCGGGTGAAGGCGGGGCCGCGCTCGCCTACCGGCTGATCGCCGGAGGGCGGCCGCTCGGCACGCTCGTCATCGGCCGGGCCGGACTGCTCCGCTTCCCGGACGAGGTGACCGGGCTGGTCGAGGACCTCAGCCGACGGATCGCGCTGTCCATCGGCGCGGCCCGCCAGTACGCCCGCCAGGCCACCATCAGCCGCGTCCTGCAGCGCGGACTGCTGCCGGGCGCGGTCGCAGAGATCCCCGGTGTGTCGAGCGCGCTCGTGTACGAGCCGTGCGACAAGGGCGGGCCCAGCGGCGACTTCTACGACCTGTTCCCGGCGGGCCGGGGCCGCTGGGGCTTCGCGATCGGCGACGTGCAGGGCAAGGGCCCCGAGGCGGCGGTGGTCATCGGCCTCGCCCGGCCCTGGCTGCGGCTGCTCGCCCGCGAGGGATACGGCGTCGCCGACGTGCTCGACCGCCTCAACCAGCTCCTCCTCGACGACGCGACCGAGGCGGCGGACGCAGCCGCCCGCGCCCTGGTCACGGCCGGCGACCCCGGCCTCGTCGACCCCGAGGGCCCGCAGACACGCTTCCTCTCCCTCCTCTACGGCGAACTCGTCCCCGTGAAGGGCGGGGTCCGCTGCACCCTGGCCTCCGCCGGGCACCCGCTGCCGCTGCTCCTGGGCCCCGACGGCGACGTACGGGCCGTGGCCGAACCGCAGACGCTGCTCGGGGTGATCGAGGACACCGAGTACGTCTCCGAGACGTTCGAGCTGCGCTGCGGGGACACGCTGCTCTGCGTGACCGACGGGGTCACCGAGCGGCGCAACGGCCCGCACATGTTCGACGACGGGGACGGTCTCGCCGCAGTGCTCTCCGACTGTGCCGGGCTCGACGCCCAGCTGATCGCCGAACGGATCCGACGACTCGTGCACGAGTTCGGGGAAGGCCCGCCGGACGACGATCTGGCGTTGCTGGTGTTGCAGGCGGAGTGACGTAGCGGAATCGGAATGACGAGAGCGGAGTACCGAACGTCGGAGTGATGGAAGGTGACGGAAGGTGACGGACATCGTGGGCCGGCCGGTGCTGGACAATGGAGGGCATGCCTTCCGCACTCCCCGACGGTGAGCCCGTCCCCGACGACGGGGCGCTGCCCGCGCACGCCCTGGCCGGCGCGGCCGAGCGCCCCCTCGGGTTCTATCTGCACGTCCCGTACTGCGCGACCCGCTGCGGCTACTGCGACTTCAACACCTACACCGCGACCGAGCTGCGCGGCACCGGCGGTGTCCTCGCCTCCCGCGACAACTACGCGGACACGGTCGTCGACGAGATCCGCCTCGCCCGCAAGGTCCTCGGCGACGACCCGCGTCCCGTCCGTACGGTCTTCGTCGGCGGCGGCACACCCACGCTGCTGGCCGCCGACGACCTCGTACGGATGCTGGCGGCGGTCCGGGAGGAGTTCGGGCTCGCGGACGACGCGGAGGTGACGACGGAGGCGAACCCGGAGTCGGTCGACCCTGCCTATCTGGAGACCCTCCGCGCGGGCGGCTTCAACCGCCTCTCCTTCGGGATGCAGAGCGCCCGGCAGCACGTCCTGAAGATCCTCGACCGTACGCACACGCCGGGGCGCCCGGAGGCGTGTGTCGCGGAGGCCCGTGCGGCGGGGTTCGACCACGTCAACCTCGACCTGATCTACGGCACACCGGGGGAGTCCGACGACGACTGGCGGGCCTCCCTGGACGCCGCGCTCGGCGCCGGACCGGACCACGTCTCGGCGTACGCGCTGATCGTCGAGGAGGGCACGCAGCTCGCCCGGCGCATCCGGCGGGGCGAGGTCCCGATGACGGACGACGACGTCCACGCCGACCGCTACCTGATCGCCGAGGAGATGCTCTCGGCCGCCGGCTTCGACTGGTACGAGGTCTCCAACTGGGCCACCTCCACCGCCGGCCGTTGCCTCCACAACGAGCTGTACTGGCGCGGCGCCGACTGGTGGGGCGCCGGGCCGGGCGCCCACAGCCACGTCGGCGGCGTGCGCTGGTGGAACGTCAAGCACCCGGGCGCGTACGCGGGCGCGCTGGCCGCCGGGCGCTCACCGGGAGCCGGGCGTGAGCTGCTGGCGGACGAGGACCGCCGGGTCGAACGGATCCTGCTGGAGCTGAGGCTCCGGGAGGGCTGCCCGTTGTCCTTGCTGCGGGAGGAAGGCCTGGCGGCGGCCGGACGCGCCCTGTCCGACGGGCTGCTGGAGGCGGGACCGTACGAGGAGGGGCGCGCGGTGCTCACGCTGCGGGGGCGGTTGCTGGCGGACGCGGTGGTGCGGGACCTGGTGGACTGAGGCTGCTGGCGGGCTGAGACGTCTGGCGGACTGAGAACGGCTGGCGAGCCGAGAACATCTGGCGAGCCGAGAACGGCTGGCGGACTGAGACGCTGCGGCCCTGGTGGGGGCGGAGTCCCTCGGCTAAGGTCCCGCCCCATGATCTCTGGGGGAGCGCCGGCTGCGGACGCGGCGATATTGCGGTACGGCCTGCGGCGGTTTCTGTCGCTCCTGCCGCTCGGTCTCATCACGCTCACTGCCGGTGGGTTCGGCGTGATGGGGGTGGTCAGTGGTCTGCGCCGCGACGGGATCCTCGGCACCGGTTGGGTCGGCGTGCTGTTGATGCTGGTCGCGGTGGCCTTCGCCGTCCCGGTTGTCTCCAGTTGGCGGACCCGCCGGTGGGTGATGGCCTTCGACGCGACGGGATTCTGGTGGATCCGGGGCAAGGAGATCGCCCTGATCCCCTGGGACTCGCTCGCCGGGGTGGGTATCTACTATGCGCGCCATTCCACCATCGAACTGTGCCCCCGGGACGAGATCGACCGCGACGACCCGCTGCTGTGGGGGTTCGTCCGTGACACGGAACCACTCCGGCCCGGCCTGCCACGGTTGCGCTACCGCATCGGCATCCCCCACTCCCCCAACCCCTACGAGAAGGCCCTGCGCCAGTGGGCGCCCGAACTGTGGTTCGGGCTGGTGGCGCAGCCGCTGTCGTACGCGGGGCAGCCCGACCGGGAAGGACACCGGGAGCGGATGGCGAGGCGCGGAGCGGGCTGACCGCCGACGTCACGCACCGCTGACGTCACGCACCCCCCGAAGTCACCCCGCCGACGTCACGCACCCTCGCCGGCCGTGACGAAGTCGATCAACTCCTCGACCCGGCCCAGCAGTTCGGGTTCCAGGTCCCGGTAGGAGCGCACCCGCGACAGAATCCGCCGCTGCCACACCTCACCGGTGTTCTCCGGCCACCCCAGCGCCCGGCACACCCCCGTCTTCCAGTCCTGGCCGCGCGGCACGCGGGGCCACGCCGTGATGCCCACCGACGACGGCTTCACGGCCTCCCAGACGTCGATGTACGGGTGGCCCACGACGAGCGCGTGATCGCTGGTCACGGACTCGGCGATACGGGACTCCTTGCTGCCGGGGACCAGGTGGTCGACCAGGACCCCGAGGCGGGCGTCCGGGCCGGGGGCGAACTCGGCGACGATCGCGGGGAGGTCGTCCACGCCCTCCAGGTACTCCACCACCACGCCCTCGATGCGCAGGTCGTCGCCCCAGACCCGCTCGACGAGTTCCGCGTCGTGGCGGCCCTCGACGTAGATGCGGCCGGCGCGGGCCACGCGGGCGCGGGCGCCGGGGACGGCGACCGAGCCGGAGGCCGTGCGGGAGGGGCGGACGGGGGCCGCCGACGAGGGGCGGACCAGGGTGACCACCCGGCCCTCCAGGAGGAATCCCCGGGGTTCCAGCGGGAACACGCGGTGTTTGCCGAAACGGTCCTCCAGCGTCACCGTGCCCGCCTCGCAGCGGACGACCGCGCCGCAGAAGCCGGTGGTGGGCTCCTCGACGACCAGACCGGGGTCGGCCGGGACCTCGGGGGCCGGCTTGGGCTTCTTCCAGGGAGGGGTCAGGTCGGGTGAGTACTGGCGCATTCGGATGACGATAGGAGAACCCGCGCCCGGATGTCCCGGTGCTCAGCCCGACACGCCGAAGCGCCGTGCCAGCGCGTCCCGTTGGGCCCGCACGAACGCCGCGTCCACCACCGCCCCGTGGCCGGGCACGTACAGCGCGTCCTCGCCGCCCAGATCCAGGAGCCGGTCCAGGGCGGCCGGCCAGCGGGAGGGGATCGCGTCGGGGCCGGCCTGGGGCTCGCCGGACTCCTCGACCAGGTCCCCGCAGAACACGACCCCCGGAGACCCCGCGGAGCCCTCGGTGGCCGACCGGCCCGGGACCAGGACCACCAGGTCGTGGCCCGTGTGCCCCGGCCCCACGTTCGCCAGGAGCACCCGGACGTCGCCGCCCAGGTCGAGCGTCCACTCGCCGGAGACGTGGTGGCGGGGGCGTACGAGGAGGTCGGCGGCCTCGGTGGCGTCCGCCGGGGGGAGGCCGTGGTGCACGGCGTCGGCGCGGAGGGCTTCGCCGTCACGGGTCAGGACGCCGTCCACGCCCACCGCGCCGAAGACCTCCACCCCGGAGAACGCCGCCGCCCCGAAGACGTGGTCGAAATGGGGGTGGGTGAGCGCGAGATGTGTCACACGGGCGCCCCCGAGCAGTCGCCGCGCCTCGGTGCGCAACCGCGCGCCCTCCGGCAGGCTCGAACCCGCGTCGATCATGAGGGCCGAACCGTCCCCGACCACCAGCCCGACCGTGCAGTCCCAGCCGGGAAGGCGGCACCGTCCGACCCGGGGCGTCAATCCCTGCCATCCGCACTCTTCCCAAGTCACCGTCATGCGCCGACGCTAGCTGTAGCTCCCCGCGTGCCGGGTGAGGGAGGGTGTCGGAGGAGGCCGACGGGCAGGGTTCGGGTCGGCCGCGGGCAGGCCGAACGGTGCCGTGGCCACCGAGGGGCCGTCGGCCGGCGGCCCGGGTGGCGTCGACATCGTACGTACCAGTCGGTAGGAAGTGGCCCGACATCGACGGACAGGTCGGTACACGTCGGCACGACATGGCTGGACCGGCCTTGCCGGGGGCGTACCCCACCGCCGTACACTGGGCGGCAAGTGTTGGCACTCGCCCGGGGCGAGTGCCAAGGGAGAGCCACAGGAGAGCGAGCTGGAGGTGTGCGCGGTGCTCAGTGAACGCAGGCTCCAGGTGCTGCGCGCCATCGTCCAGGACTACGTGGGCACCGAGGAGCCGGTCGGTTCCAAGGCGCTCACGGAGCGGCACAACCTGGGGGTCTCCCCGGCGACCGTCCGCAACGACATGGCGGCGCTGGAGGACGAGGGCTTCATCGCCCAGCCCCACACCAGCGCGGGCCGCATCCCCACCGACAAGGGGTACCGGCTCTTCGTCGACAAGCTGGCCGGCGTCAAACCGATGACCCCGCCCGAGCGGCGCGCCATCCAGAACTTCCTGGACGGCGCCGTCGATCTCGACGACGTGGTGGCCAGGACCGTACGGCTGCTCGCGCAGCTCACCCGGCAGGTCGCCGTCGTGCAGTATCCGTCGCTCACGCGGTCGACGGTGCGGCACGTGGAGCTGTTGTCGCTGGCCCCCGCCCGGCTGATGCTCGTGCTGATCACGGACACGGGACGGGTGGAGCAGCGGCTGGTCGACTGCCCGGCGCCGTTCGGAGAAACGTCACTCGCGGATCTGCGCGCCCGGCTCAACAGCAAGGTCGCGGGCCGCCGGTTCACCGACGTGCCGAGGCTGGTCGAGGACCTGCCGGAGGCGTTCGACGTCGAGGACCGGGGCACGGTCACGACGGTGCTCTCCACCCTGCTGGAAGCACTCGTCGAGGAGAGTGAGGAGCGGCTGATGATCGGCGGTACCGCCAATCTCACCCGCTTCGGACATGACTTCCCCCTCACCATCCGGCCCGTTCTGGAAGCATTGGAGGAGCAGGTCGTCCTCCTCAAGTTGCTTGGCGAGGCCGGGGATTCGGGCATGACCGTACGGATCGGTCATGAGAACGCCTATGAGGGACTCAACTCCACGTCCGTCGTCTCCGTCGGTTACGGTTCGGGCGGCGAGGCAGTAGCGAAACTGGGCGTGGTCGGACCTACGCGCATGGACTATCCGGGAACGATGGGAGCGGTACGAGCGGTGGCACGGTACGTCGGACAGATCCTGGCGGAGTCCTGAGTGGCCACGGACTATTACGCCGTGCTCGGCGTGCGCCGCGACGCTTCCCAGGACGAGATCAAGAAGGCGTTCCGGAGGCTCGCGCGCGAGCTGCACCCGGACGTCAACCCCGATCCGAAGACCCAGGAGCGGTTCAAGGAGATCAACGCCGCCTACGAGGTGCTCTCGGACCCGCAGAAGAAGCAGGTCTACGACCTCGGCGGCGACCCGCTGTCCCAGGCGGGCGGCGGCGCGGGCGGCTTCGGCGCCGGCGGCTTCGGGAACTTCTCGGACATCATGGACGCCTTCTTCGGTACGGCGTCGCAGCGCGGTCCTCGGTCGCGTACGCGCCGGGGCCAGGACGCGATGATCCGGCTGGAGATCGACCTCGACGAGGCGGCCTTCGGCACGACGAAGGACATCCAGGTCGACACGGCCGTCGTGTGCACGACCTGCAGCGGCGAGGGCGCGGCCCCGGGAACCACCGCCCAGACCTGTGACATGTGTCGCGGTCGTGGTGAGGTCTCGCAGGTCACGCGGTCCTTCCTCGGTCAGGTCATGACCTCCCGGCCCTGCCCGCAGTGCCAGGGGTTCGGCACGATCGTCCCCAACCCGTGCCCCGAGTGCGCGGGCGACGGGCGGGTGCGGTCGCGGCGGACGCTCACGGTCAAGATCCCGGCCGGTGTCGACAACGGCACACGGATCCAGCTCGCCGGCGAGGGCGAGGTCGGGCCCGGTGGCGGTCCCGCCGGTGACCTCTACGTCGAGATCCACGAGCTGCCGCACTCGACGTTCCAGCGGCGCGGCGACGATCTGCACTGCACGGTGACGATTCCGATGACGGCGGCGTCCCTCGGCACGAAGGTGCCGCTGGAGACGCTGGACGGCCTTGAGGAGGTCGACATCCGGCCCGGGACGCAGTCCGGGCAGTCGATCCCGTTGCACGGGCGGGGCGTCACGCATCTGCGGGGCGGCGGCCGAGGCGATCTGATCGTCCACGTCGAGGTCCAGACGCCGTCGAAGCTCGATCCCGAGCAGGAGGCGCTGCTGCGGCAGCTTGCGGTGCTGCGCGGGGAGGAACGGCCCACGGGGCAGTTCCAGCCCGGGCAGCAGGGCCTGTTCTCGCGGCTGAAGGACGCGTTCAACGGGCGCTGACCGGTTGTCCGCCGGGCGCGGGTGACGCGTGGCCCCTCGCGCCCACGCCGCGGGGGGCCGCACATGTCGGCCCCGCGCCCCTTACGGCCCCGCGCCCCCTACGGGGCCGGGGCCCGCACCCTTCCCCGATTCGGCGAAGTCCGGTGGACATGGCAACATGCCGTCATGTCCTCCGCACTGACCGATCTCGTCCCGCTGCCGATCGTGCAGGCCCCGATGGCGGGCGGTGTGTCCGTGCCGCGGCTGGCCGCCGCCGTGTCCGAGGCGGGCGGGCTGGGGTTCCTCGCCGCCGGGTACAAGACGGCCGACGGGATGTACCAGGAGATCAAGGCGCTCAGGGCGCTCACCTCGCGCCCCTTCGGCGTGAACCTCTTCATGCCGCAGCCGGAGTATGCCGAGCCGGCCGCCGTCGAGGTGTACGCGGAGCAGCTGGCCGGTGAGGCCACCTGGTACGACGCCGAGCTGGGCGACCCCGACAGCGGGCGCGACGACGGCTACGAGGCCAAGCTCGCGGTGCTGCTCGACAACCCCGTGCCGGCGGTGTCGTTCCATTTCGGTTGCCCGACCCCCGAGGTCATCGAGTCCCTCGCCCGCAAGGGCACGCTCACCCTGGTCACCGCGACCTCGGCGGAGGAGGCACAGGCCGTGGAACGGTCCGGGGCCCACGCCGTGATCGTGCAGGGCGTCGAGGCGGGCGGCCACCAGGGCACCCACCGCGACGACCCCGAGCGGGACTGCGCCGGCATCGGCCTGCTCTCCCTGGTCGCCCAGGTCCGCGAGGCCGTGGCGCTGCCGGTGGTCGCGGCCGGCGGCATCATGCGCGGCGGCCAGATCGCCGCCCTCCTCACGGCGGGCGCGACCGCGGCCCAGCTCGGCACGGCGTTCCTCGCCACCACCGAGTCCGGCGCGCACGCCGTGCACAAGCAGGCGCTGACCGATCCCCTCTTCGTCCGCACGGAGCTGACCCGCGCCTTCTCCGGGCGCCCGGCGCGCGGTCTGGTCAACCGGTTCATGCGCGAGCACGGCCCGTACGCACCCGCCGCCTACCCCGAGGTCCACCACCTCACCTCGCCGCTGCGCAAGGCCGCCGCCAAGGCCGGGGACGCGCAGGGCATGGCGCTGTGGGCCGGGCAGGGGCACCGGATGACCCGGGACCTGCCGGCCGGGGAACTGGTCGAGGTGCTGGCCGCCGAGATCGCCGCCGCGCAGGCCGAACAGGCCTCCGCACAGGTCGGCGGGCAGGGCGGCCGGACCGGGAGCGAGGGCCGATGACCGCGCCGGTGTTCGTGGTGGAGCGGTTCGACGGCCGGGGATCGGAGATCGTGCTCGACGGCCCCGAAGGGCGGCACGCCGTCTCGGTGAAGCGGCTGCGGCCCGGCGAGGACGTGATCCTCACCGACGGGCGGGGCCGGTGGCTGGAGGGCTCGGTGAAGGCCGCCGAGGGCAAGGACCGGCTGGTCGTCATGGACGTGGGACGCATCCTCGAGGAGCCCCCGGCGCAGCCCCGTGTCACCGTCGTCCAGGCGCTGCCCAAGGGTGACCGGGGCGAAGTGGCCGTGGAGACCATGACCGAGGTCGGCATCGACGCGATCGTGCCCTGGGCCGCCTCCCGCTGCATCACGCAGTGGAAGGGCGAGCGGGGGCTGAAGGCCCTCGCCAAGTGGCGGTCCACCGCGCGGGAGGCGGGCAAGCAGTCCCGCCGGGTGTGGTTCCCCGAGATCGCGGACGCGGCCACGAGCAAGCAGGTCGCGGCGCTGCTGGCGAAGGCCGACTTCGCCGCCGTACTGCACGAGAGCGGCGACGAGACACTGGCCACGGCCGAGTTGCCGACGGCCGGGGAGATCGTGCTCGTCGTGGGGCCCGAGGGGGGCGTGTCGCCCGAGGAGCTGGCGCTCTTCGGCGAGGCGGGCGCGGGGGCGTATCGACTCGGACCCAGTGTGCTGCGCACATCGACCGCCGGTACGGCGGCCGGGGCGCTGCTGCTGGGCAGAACCGGACGCTGGTCCTGACCGTCCCGGTCCCGACCGCCGTCCCCGCAACCCCTGGGAGCATCGTGGAACTCGCACAAGTAAGGCTGCTCGTCTCCGATTTCGCCGCCTGCTACCGCTTCTACGCCGATGTCCTCGGGCTGAAGCCGCAGTCCGGGGCGGTCGAGGGGCCGTACGAGAAGTTCAGTCCGGCGGTCGGGTCCGCGGGCATCGCCCTGCAGGACCGGGCCATGATGGCGCAGGTGCTGGGGGAGCTGGCCGACGCGGCGAACGGGCACCGGTCGCTGGTCGTCCTGCGGGTCGACGATCTCGACACGTACTGCGAGCAGATCACCGCGCGCGGCGCGCGGCTCCTCCACGGCCCCGCACCCATGACCGACCGGATGCGCGTGGCCCATCTCAAGGACCCCGAGGGGAACTTGGTGGAGCTGCAGGAATGGCTGCTGCTGCGCGGCTGACGACCTCCGCACCCGTTCACTCCTTCCGGCAGCAGGGCCGCACGCGGTCTTCCGTCGTGCGGCGGGCGGTGGCAGGCTGCCGTGCATGGGGCCATGGAGGCGGGTCAGGGCATACCGCACGGGCGGGCGCCGGCTCCTGCTGGGAGCCGGGCTCGGCATCGGCGCGGTCCTGGGCCTGGTCGCCTGCGAGGGCGGCGGGCTCAACACCGGCGCGGTCGCGTTCACCACGGACCAACTGGGCACCAAGGAACTGGAGCGGCAGGGTCTCGACGTCCAGTGGCTCACCTGCACGGCGTCCTACGACGGCGACGGTGACCGGCAGGGCGACGGCAAGCAGGGTGACGGCAAGAAGTCCAAGTCGCCGTCCGCGTCCGTCAACACGGTCGCGAACGTCGACTGTACGGGCGAGGACAAGGAAGGCCGGGACATCACCCTCACCGGGAAGGTGACGAAAGAGGTCGACGGCAGGTGCGTCCGCGGGGACCTCAGAGCGAAGGTCGGCGGCAAGGAGTGGTTCCACGTCGACGTGCTGGGCAACTGCGACGCCCCCGACCCGACACCCGGGTCGCCCGACCCGGACCGGCCGGGACCGACCGTGACGGTCACCGTCACCCAGACCATCTGGTGCCAGAAGGACCCGGCGTGCCTGCCCGAGGGCAAGTGAGGCCCGGCGCGATGGACATGATCCAAACCTCTCCCAATCCGTCCGAACGCTGCTTACAGTGACCGGGTGACTCAGCTCGCGTATTTCCGGTATCCGCACCTGCACGGCGACCTGGTCGCCTTCACCGCCGAGGACGACGTGTGGGTCGCGCCTCTGGACGGCGGCCGTGCCTGGCGGGTCAGCGCGGACAACGTGCCCGTGAACCATCCGCGGATCTCCCCGGACGGCACCACCGTCGCGTGGACCTCCACGCGGGACGGCGCTCCCGAGGTGCATGTCGCGCCCGTCGACGGCGGGTCGGCCAAGCGCCTGACGTACTGGGGGAGTTGGCGCACCCAGGTGCGCGGCTGGACGCCCGACGGCCAGGTCCTGGCGCTCAGCACCCAGGGTCAGGCCAGCCTCCGCCGGAGCTGGGCGCGAGCCGTCCCGCTCGACGGGGGCCCGGCCACCACCCTCCCGTACGGGCCGGTCGGCGATGTCGCCCACGGCCCCGCCACCGTGCTGCTGTCCGCGCCGATGGGCCGCGAGGCCGCCTGGTGGAAGCGGTACCGGGGCGGCACGGCGGGCAAGCTGTGGATCGACCGCGCGGCCGAGGACGGCAAGGACACCGAGGGCACCGGGCCGGCCGGTGAATTCGTACGGCTGCACGCCGAGTTGGACGGAAACATCGAGTACCCGCTGTGGGTCGGGGACCGGATCGCGTTCCTGTCCGACCACGAGGGCGTCGGAGCGCTGTACTCCTCCCTCGCCGACGGATCGGACCTGCGGCGGCACACACCCGTCGACGGCTTCTACGCCCGGCACGCGGCCACCGACGGCACCCGCGTCGTGTACACGTCCGCCGGTGAACTGTGGCTGCTGGACGACCTGGACGGGGCCGAGCCGCGCAGGCTGGACATCCGGCTCGGTGGACAGCGCGTCGACCTCCAGCCGTTCCCGGCGAACGCCTCCCGCTGGTTCGGCTCCGCCTCGCCCGACCACACGGCCCGGGGCAGCGCCGTCTCCGTACGCGGCTCCGTCCACTGGATCACCCACCGCTCCGGCCCCGCCCGCGCGCTCGCCGCCGAGCAGGGCGTACGGGCCCGGCTGCCGCGCACCTTCCGGGTGGAGGGCGAGGAGTGGGTGGTGTGGGTGACGGACGCCGAGGGCGACGACGCGCTGGAGTTCGCCCCGGCGACCGGCGTCGGCC
>NZ_LRTR01000392.1 GCF_001550375.1 Streptomyces europaeiscabiei
GCCGCGCAGCTGGGCCGCGTCCTCGGGCTCGCCGTCGCGCCCGACGGCAGCCGGGTCGCCGTCGCCACGCACGACGGCCGGGTCCTGCTCGTCGAACGGGAGTCCGGAGAGGTCCGCGAGGTCGACCGCAGCGAGGACGGCGAAGTGACCGGCCTGGTCTTCTCGCCCGACTCGGCCTGGCTCGCCTGGTCGCACCCCGGCCCGCGCCCGCTGCGTCAGCTGAAGCTCGCCAACACGGCCGACCTGTCCGTCACCGAGGCGACGCCGCTCCGCTTCCAGGACTTCTCACCGGCGTTCACGCTCGACGGCAAGCACCTCGCCTTCCTCTCCGCCCGCGCCTTCGACCCCGTCTACGACGAGCACGTCTTCGACCTCCACTTCGTCAGTGGGGCCCGCCCGCACCTCATCACGCTCGCCGCGACCACCCCGTCCCCCTTCGGGCCGCAGCGCCACGGCAGGCCGTTCGAGGCGCCCGACAAGGACGAGACACCGGACAGCGAGGGCGCCCCCGCGACCCGGATCGACCTCGAAGGGCTCGCCGACCGGATCGTCCCCTTCCCGGTCGAGGCCGCCCGCTACTCGACGCTCCGCGCCGCCAAGGACGGCGTCCTGTGGCTGCACCACCCCGTCACCGGAGTCCTCGGCCACTCCCGGGCCACGCCCGACGACCCCGACCCGAAGTCCTCCCTGGAGCGCTACGACCTCGCGCAGCGGCGCCTCGAGTACCTCGCTTCCGACGCCGACCACTTCACCGTCAGCGGCGACGGCAAGCGGGTCCTGCTGTGGACCGACGGCAAGCTCAAGGTCGTCCCCAGCGACCGGCGCGCCTCGAACGACGACGAGAGCGACACGAACATCACGGTCGACCTCTCGCGCGTACGCCGGACCGTCGACCCGGCCGCCGAGTGGCGGCAGATGTTCGACGAGACCGGCCGTCTCATGCGGGACAACTTCTGGCGCCCGGACCTGGGCGGGGTGGACTGGGACGGCGTCCTGGACCGGTACCGTCCGGTCCTCGACCGGCTGGCCACGCACGACGACCTGGTCGACCTGCTGTGGGAGGTGCAGGGCGAGTTGGGCACCTCGCACGCCTACGTCACCCCGCGCGGCCGGGGCGGTTCCGGCGACCGGCGGCAGGGGCTGCTCGGGGCGGACGTCTCCCGGCACGAGGACGGCCCGCAGGGGTCCGTGCTGTGGCGTATCGACCGGGTGCTGCCCTCGGAGACCTCCGACCCCGACGCGCACTCGCCGCTCGCCGCGCCGGGTGTGGCCGTGCGGGCCGGGGACGCGATCGTCGCCGTGGGCGGGCAGCCGGTCGACCCGGTGGCCGGGCCCGGACCGCTGCTCGTCGGCACGGCGGGCAAGGCGGTCGAGCTGACCGTCCTGCCGTCCGGCGGCGGGGATCTCCGGCATCCCGTCGTGGTGCCCATCTCCGACGAGGAGCCGTTGCGGTACCACGCGTGGGTGGCGGACCGGCGGGCCTACGTCCACGAGAGGTCCGGTGGCCGGCTCGGGTATCTGCACGTGCCCGACATGGTCGGTTCCGGCTGGGCCCAGCTCCACCGCGACCTGCGCATCGAGGTGGCCCGGGAGGGGCTCGTCGTGGACGTCCGGGAGAACCGGGGCGGGCACACGTCGCAGCTCGTCGTGGAGAAGCTCGCGCGGCGGATCGTCGGATGGGACCTGCCGCGCGGGATGCGGCCGACCAGCTATCCCGACGACGCGCCCCGGGGGCCCGTCGTCGCCGTCGCCAACGAGTTCTCCGGGTCCGACGGGGACATCGTCAACGCGGCGATCAAGGCGCTGGGGATCGGACCGGTGGTCGGTACGCGGACGTGGGGCGGTGTCGTCGGGATCGACAGCCGGTATCGGCTGGTGGACGGGACGCTCGTGACGCAGCCGAAGTACGCCTTCTGGCTGGAGGGGTACGGGTGGGGGGTCGAGAACCACGGGGTCGATCCGGACGTGGAGGTCGTGCAGGCGCCGCAGGACTACGCGGCGGGCCGTGACCCGCAGCTGGACGAGGCGATCCGGATCGCGCTGGAGGGGCTCGAATCGACGCCGGCGAAGACGGCACCTCCGCTGCCGGAGACGTAGCCCTCTCCTCGCCACCGCGCCCCCTGCTTTTCAGGGGGCGCGGGGAACCGCGCGAGAAGCCCCCACCGGACCCGCACCCGACAACGCACCCTGGCGATAGCATGCCCGGGTAGCGATCACCGGTGGCTGGGAGGCGACACATGGCTGGGGAGCCGCAGGACGACTGCCTGTTCTGCAAGATCGTGGCAGGGCACGTACCGGCGACGATCGTGAGGGAGACGGACACGACGGTCGCGTTCAGGGACATCAACCCACAGGCACCGACGCACGTCCTGGTCATTCCGAAGGCGCACTACGCGGACGCCGCGACACTCGCCGCCGCCGCCCCGGAACTCGCCGCGGACGTCCTCCGCGAGACGCGGGCCGTCGCCGACGAGGACAAGCTGGAGAGCTACCGGGTCGTCTTCAACACCGGTGGCGGCGCGGGCCAGACCGTGTTCCACGCGCACGCCCACGTCGTCGGTGGTCGTGGCCTGCAGTGGCCCCCCGGATAACGGGCCGTGTCCGTACGCGAACTGGTGGTCCTCGGCACCGCCAGCCAGGTCCCGACCCGGCACCGCAACCACAACGGCTATCTGCTGCGCTGGGACGCGGAAGGACTGCTCTTCGACCCGGGCGAGGGCACCCAGCGGCAGATGCTGCGCGCCGGGGTCGCCGCGCACGACCTGAACCGCATATGTGTCACCCATTTCCACGGGGACCACTCGCTGGGGCTGGCCGGGGTGATCCAGCGGATCAACCTCGACCGTGTGCCCCACGACGTCACCGCCCACTACCCGCGCTCCGGGCAGCGCTTCTTCGACCGGCTGCGGTACGCCACCGCGTACCGGGAGACGGTCCCGCTGATCGAGGCGCCGGTCGACGGCGAGGGCGGGGCGCTGGCCGCCGGGCCGTCGTACTCGCTCGACGCGCGGAAGCTCTCGCACCCCGTCGAGTCGTACGGGTACCGGCTCGTCGAGCCCGACGGGCGCCGCATGCTGCCCGAGCGGCTCGCCGAGCGCGGGATCAAGGGGCCGGACATCGGGCGGATCCAGCGGGAGGGCGCGATCGACGGCGTCCGTCTCGACGACGTCAGCGAGGTGCGGCGCGGACAGCGGTTCGCGTTCGTCATGGACACCCGGCTGTGCGACGGGGTCTACGCCCTCGCCGACGCGGCCGACATGCTCGTCATCGAGTCCACGTTTCTCGACGAGGACGTCCAACTCGCCGTGGATCACGGGCATCTGACGGCCGGTCAGGCCGCTTCGGTGGCCCGGGAGTGCGGCGTACGGCATCTGGTGCTCACCCACTTCAGCCAGCGGTACTCCGAGCCCGCCGAGTTCGAACGGCAGGCGCGGGCCGCCGGGTTCGAGGGGGAGCTGACCGTGGCGCACGACCTGATGCGGGTGGCGCTTCCGAAACGGCGGTAGAGCGGTCGTACGATGCTTTGATGTCCCTCCCCAAAGCTGAACTGCACCTGCACATCGAAGGAACCCTGGAGCCGGAGCTGGCGTTCGCGCTGGCCGCCCGGAACGGGGTCGCGCTGCCGTACGCGGACACGGAGGCGCTCCGCAAGGCGTACGAGTTCGAGGATCTGCAGTCCTTTCTGAACCTGTACTACGAGCTGATGGCCGTGCTCCGCACCGAACAGGACTTCGCGGACCTCGCCGACGCCTATCTGGCCCGCGCCGCCGCCCAGGGCGTACGGCACGCGGAGATCTTCTTCGATCCGCAGGCCCATGTCGCGCGGGGCGTCGGGATGGGGACGGTCGTCGAGGGGCTGTGGCGGGCGCTGGGGAGGAGTGAGGAGACGCACGGGGTCTCCACTCAGCTGATCATGTGCTTTCTGCGGGACGAGTCCGCGGCGTCGGCCCTCGACACCCTGGAGGCCGCGAAGCCGTATCTCGACCGGATCGTCGGGATCGGGCTGGACTCGGCCGAGGTCGGGCATCCGCCGGCCAAGTTCCGTGAGGTGTACGAGGCGGCCGCCGCGCTGGGCCTGCGGCGCGTCGCGCACGCGGGGGAGGAAGGGCCGCCGGAGTACATCACCGAGGCCCTCGACGTCCTCGGTGTCGAACGTGTCGACCACGGACTGAGGTGCATGGAGGACCCCGCCCTCGTCGAGCGCCTGGTACGGGACCGCGTCCCGCTGACGCTGTGCCCGTTGTCGAACGTCCGGCTGCGGACCGTCGACACCCTCGCCGACCACCCCCTGCCCGCGATGCTCGACGCGGGCCTGCTCTGCACGGTCAACTCCGACGACCCGGCCTACTTCGGCGGGTACGCCGGGGACAACTTCGACGCCGTCCGGCAGCGGCTCGGCCTGAGCGAGGACCGGCTGCGCGAACTGGCCCGCAACTCCTTCACCGCGTCCTTCCTGGAACACGACGAGGAGCGGCGGGCCCGGTACCTCGCCGAGGTGGACGCGTACGACTTCGGGTGAGGGCGGTGCCTCAGGCCGCCGGGCGGTACTGCGGCTGCTCGGCGGTCGTCTGTTCCCGGTAGCGGGCGTGCTCCGTCGTGGGTGTGGTCGTGCGCAGGGCCACCCGGGTCATGGGGCCCGTGATGAGGAGGAGGCCCACGGCCAGGATCGCGCCCATCGCCGGGTAGCCGACATGGGTGGCGAGCAGGCTGCCGACGAGGGGGCCGGCGGCCGTGCCGAGCGAGGACGCGGAGCCGACGAGGACCGCCCAGCGGCCGCGCGGGTCGAGGGAGGCGGCGAGGCCGATGAGGTACGACAGGACGACCGGGTACAGGGCGTTCCAGGCGATCTCGCCCGTCGCGAACGTCGGCAGGTCCCGCGCGGTGGCGCTGAGCGCGATACAGCCGGCGATGAGCGCCGTGCCGACGCCGATGGGGAGCGCGCGGCCGAAGCGCGCGCCCAGCGCACTCGCCCCGATCACCCCGAGCAGGCCCGCGCCGAGCGCCGTCGCGAAGACCGCGCCGACGGTGACCTCGGTGAGCCCGGCCTGGGTGGTGCCGATCCGGCCGCTGACACCCCAGAGGGAGTTCTGCGCCAGGGACCACAGGACGAGCGTGACGGCGAGGGTGATGCCGTGGCGGAGGTGGGGCAGTGGGCCCCGCTCCCGGGCGACGTGGGTCGTTGCCACCGGGGCCGCGAGACGGGCCGTCGCCGGGAGGGTGAGCAGGGCCGCGAGGGCGAGGGCGGCGAGCGGGATGCCGTGACCGGGGCCCAGCCGGGGGATCGTCAGATACAGCGTGCCCGCCAGCGCCGAGACGCTCAGCAGGCCCTGCGTCGACACCCGGTGCGGGTCGCTCTGCGCGGCGATACCGGTCGCGGCCACGGCGGTCGCCGTACCGGAGCCGAGGCCGCCGAGGAC
>NZ_LRTR01000393.1 GCF_001550375.1 Streptomyces europaeiscabiei
GAGGCGGCGGGGGCCGAGCCGTGCCACGTGGGCGGCGAGCGTGAAGCCCGCCGTGGCCGAACCCAGCAGCAGGGCACTGCCGACGGCGCCCGCCTCGGTGGTGGTGAGGGGGAGGGCCGCGTCGAGTCTGCCCACGGTGGTGGGCAGGAGGTACGCGGCGAGGTACCCGGCCGTGAAAAGGGCGACGAGGGGCCAGGGCGGGGTGGTGGTGCGGGGGGACACGGGCGTTCCTGGACGTGCGAAGGTGCGGCTCGATGAGCTCGATGAGGGGGTTGGGCGGCTGGCTGTCGACGGACAGGGACGCGCGGAGAATTAGTATCACGTCGCGTTTGGGGCGGGAATTGCTGGGTAGTAGTGAGGGCTTTCGGGGTGCTGGGTGGGTACTTCGGCTGCGGGCGGGTGGGGCTTCTCGCCTAGTCCTCGCGCCCCTTGACGGCATGGGTCGCGCCCGGGTTTTCAGGGGCGCGGGGGCCTGAATCCTTCAGGGGCGCGGGGAACTGCGCGACCAGCCCCCACTCACCCGCACTCGCCCGACTGCACGCAGCCCCGAGCCATGAGGCGCCGGGCCGTCAGGCAGAACGGCGGAAGCCGATCGTGGGGACTGCCCGGCGCAGCGGCCAAGGGCTGACGTGGTCCTTCGGGAGGAGGTCCGCGAGGAAGGCGTACCGGCGCAGGGCCGCGGGGTCCTGGCCGTCCAGGGACTGCACCCGGCGCCACCACGCGGCGAGCTCGGCCCAGCCGGGAGCGGACAACGACCCCCCGAACTCCTGCACCGACAGCGCGGCGGTCAGGCCCGCGAAGGCCAGCCGGTCCGCCAGGGGCCAGTCCGCCAGGGTGCCGGTGACGAATCCGGCGACGAACACGTCACCCGCGCCCGTGGGGTCCATGGCCTCCACGGCGATCGCCGGCACCTCCGCCGTCTCGCCGGTCCTGCCGTCCACCGCGTACGCGCCTTCCGCGCCCAGCGTCACCACGGCCACCGGCACGTGGTCGGTGAGGGCGCGGGCGGCGGCCCGGGGGCACTCGGCGCCGGTGTACCGCATCGCCTCCTGCGCGTTGGGCAGGAACGCCTCGCAATGGGCGAGATCCGCGAGACCCGCCAGGTCCCAGGCGCCGGTCTCGTCCCAGCCGACGTCCGCGAAGATCCGGGTGCCCTCGTCGGCGGCCCGCTCGATCCAGGGAGCGCGTACGCCGGGCGTGAGGGAGGCGACGGCGGCGCGCGCGTGGGGCGGGTTCTCCGCCTCGGACTGCTCCGGGGGCGCCGCGTGGCCGTGCGAGACCATCGTGCGTTCGCCCTCGTACGCCATGGAGACCGTGACCGGGGAGTGCCAGCCGGGGACCGTACGGGAGGTGGAGAGGTCGATGCCCTCGCCCTGCTCCAGGGCGTCCCAGCAGTACTCGCCGTAGTGGTCGTCGCCGAAGGCCGCCGCGAGGGAGGTCTTCAGGCCCAGCCGGGCCAGGGCCGTGGCCATGTTCGCCACACCGCCGGGGCTCGACCCCATCCCGCGTGCCCAGGACTCGGTCCCGCGCACCGGGGCGGAGTCGAGCCCGGTGAAGATGATGTCGAGGAAGACGGTGCCTGTCAGATAGACGTCCCAGGGCGGGTCGTCCGGTGCTCTCAGGGACCTCAGCGGGTCGACCTGGGGCCGGTGCGGTCGCTCTCCCTTGAACACGGTCACGATGTGCTCCCTGGCGTGGTGCGGATCCAGCCAGTCTGCACCAAACGCTCCGCGGGGGGTGCGGGTCACGCCGGGGTGTGCCCCGGTGCGTTGTGTGGGTGTGGGGCCCGTCTCCAGGGGCTGCCGCCCCTTTGACCCCGCTGGTTTCGCCTTCCAGCTCGGTTCCAGAGGGATTCTGGCGGGTGCGGGTCCGGTGGGGGCTGGTCGCGCAGTTCCCCGCGCCCCTGAAAAGCAGGGGCTGCGCCCCGTGCTTTTCGGCCCACAGGCCCTCAGGCCCTCAGGCCCTCAGGCCCTCAGGCCCTCAGGCCCTCAGGCCCTCAGGCCCTCAGGCCCTCAGGCCCTCAGGCCCTCAGGCCCTCAGGCCCTCAGGCCCTCAGGCCCTCAGGCCCTCAGGCCCTCAGGCCCTCAGGCCCTCAGGCCCTCAGGCCCGTCGCCCTTCGGGCCCGCAAAACCCTTGGCTCTCAGGCCCGCAAGGCCGTCGCCTTTGAGGCCCGCAAGCTCGTTGCCCTTGAGGCCCCCAGGACCGGTTGCCTCTCAGGCCCCCGGGACCGTCGCCTCTCAGGCCCGCAGGGCCTGGTCTTTCAGGGGCGCGGGGAACTGCGCGACCAGCCGCCACCGGACCCGCACCCGCCGACAAACGCGCGGCGCTACCAGCGCGGTACCGTCGGCGTCACCCACCCCGGATCGGCGACCCGCATCGCCGCCGCGTCGTCCCGGTCCTTCAACGCCCCGTCATCGCCCAGCCACCGCCGATGCAGGAACGCCAGCTTCTCCCGGTCGAGTTCGACCCCGAGCCCCGGCGCGTCCGACACCCGTACCGCCCCGTCCTCGAACGTGAGTCGCGAGGTGAGGACATCCTCCGACTGCCACGGATAGTGCGAGTCGCAGGCATGGTGGAGGTCGGGCACCGTGGACGCCACATGCGTCATCGCGGCCAGGCTGATGCCCAGATGGGTGTTGGAGTGCATGGACACACCGACGCCGAACGTACGGCAGACGGCGGCCAGTTCGCGGGTGTTGCGCAGCCCGCCCCAATAGTGGTGGTCGGAGAGGACGACCTGCACGGCGCCCTTCGTGAACGCCTCCTCGATCTCCGCGAAGGTGGTCACGCACATGTTGGTGGCCAGGGGCACATCCGTCCGCGCCGCGACCTCGGCCATCGCGGACGTCCCGAGCGCCGGGTCCTCCAGGTACTCGAGTACGTCCGCCAGCTCGTCCGCGACCTTCAGCGAAGTCTCCACGGACCAGGCCCCGTTCGGGTCCAGCCGCAGCGGATGCCCGGGGAACGCCTCGGCCAGGGCACGGATCGCGGCGATCTCCTCCTCCGGCGGGAACACGCCCCCCTTCAGCTTGAACGACGTGAACCCGTACCGCTCCTTGAACTTCCGGGCCTGCTCCACGACCCCGGCCGGGTCCACGGCCGCCCCCCAGTCGTCCTTCTCGCAGGCGACGCCGTCGGGGTGGTCCGCCCACTTGTAGAAGAGGTACGCGCTGTACGCCACGGTGTCCCGCACCTTGCCGCCGAGCAGCGCGTGCACGGGCAGCCCCAGCGCCTTGCCGAGCGCGTCGAGACAGGCGACCTCGAACCCCGACACGACCGACAGCCGCAGCTTGTCGGCGGTCTGGACACCGCGCAGCCCGCCCACGTCGACCTGCCCGGAGACCCGTGATCCTTCGACCGCCACCTCGTCGGCGAGGGCGAACAGCCCGTTCAGATCGCTGACCCGGCGGCCCACCAGCTTCTGCGCGAACGGCCGGGCCAGCTCCAGGTACTTGGTGTCGCCGTACGTCTCGCCGACGCCGGTGGTCCCGTCGGCGGTCACGACCTCCACGATGAGCCGCGGGGTGTACGGCTGGTGCACGCCCTGTGTGTTCAGCAGCGGCGGGTCGGCGACCAGGACCGGGGTCAGCCGGACCTCGGTGACGGTCAGGTCGCGGGGCGCGGTCACAGGGCGACTCCTACGGTCGGGACGGCGGATACGGTCGGGACGGCGGACTGCGCGGGGGTGAGATCGCAGACGAGGGCCAGGCCGTCGGCCAGGAGCTTCTCCAGGTCGGCGAGGTCGGCGGACGAGGGGTCGGTGAGCGGGGCGCGTACGGGGCCGACGGGGCGACCGCGCAGCCGGGCCGCCGCCTTGACCAGTGATACCGCGTACCCGGGCCGACGGTCGCGCAGCTCGACGAGCGGGACGTAGAACTCGCGGAGCAGCCTCTCCACCGCCCGGTCGTCGCCATGCCGCAGCGCCCCGAAGAAGGCGCCGGCGATCTCGGGTGCGAAGGCGTGCACGGCGGAGGAGTAGGCGGGGACTCCCACGGCGGCGTACGCGCGGGCCTGCATCTCGGCAGTGGCGGCGCCGTTGAAGAAGAGGAAGCCCTCGGGTGCGGCGAGGGTGAGACGCTGGAGCCGGTCGAGGTCGCTGTGGCCGTCCTTGAGCCCGATGACGTTCGGGATGCGGGCGATCCGGCGGAGCGAGGCGGCGGTGAAGGCGACCTGGCCGCGCTGATAGGCGATGAGGGGCAGCCGGGTGCGGGAGGCGATCTCCTCCAGCTGCCGGACCAGCCCCTCCTGCGGGGCGGCGACCAGATAGTGCGGCAGCACAAGCAGTGCGTCGGCGCCCGCCTCCTCGGCGATCCGCGCGAACCGTACGGCCTGCGCCCACCCGTAGCCGATGCCCGCGACGACGGGCACCCGGCCCGCCGCGACCTCCACGGCGGCGGTCACGACCTGCCGGTACTCGTCCTCGTCGAGCGAGAAGAACTCGCCGGTGCCGCAGGCGGGGAAGACGGCGCCGGGAGCGGTGGCCACCTGTGCGTCGAGGTGCGCGCGGAAGCCGTCGAGGTCGAGGGAGCCGTCGGCGTGGAAGCTGGTGAGGGGGAACGACAGGACGCCGTTCGCCATGCCGTGCCGCAGCCGCCGGACCGTGTCCGCGCCGGGATCCGCTGCCGGGCCAGTTGCCGGGTCCGTGTCGAGGGCCACGCGCACCGTCTTCCTGTGAAGAGACCGAAGAGAGATCGAAGAGCGACCGAAGAGCGACCGAAGAGGCTGTCGCCGCCTGAAAGGCTATCTATATATGAAGACAGAGATTAGATAGGTGAACAGTGGGCGTCAAGAGGGCCGTCGCCGCCCCGCTTACGATCGGCACATGTCGGAGACAGACGGCGCCGGGGGCGTCCGCGAGGTGAAGTCGGCGGCGCGCACGGTCGACCTGCTGGAACTGCTGGCCGCGCGCGGCGACCGCCCCGCACGCCTCCAGGAACTGGCCGACGAACTCCAGGTCCCGCGCAGCTCGATGTACGCCCTGCTGCAGACCCTCATCGGCCGGGGCTGGGTCCGCACGGACACCACCGGCTCCCTCTACGGCATCGGCATCCGCGCCCTGCTCACCGGCACCAGCTACCTGGACTCCGACCCGCGCGTACGCGCCGTACGGCCCTACCTCGACGAGGCGTCCGAGGCTCTCGGCGAGACCATCCACCTCGCCCGTCTCGACGGCGCGGACGTCGCGTACCTCGCCACCCGCGAGTCCCACGAGTACCTGCGCACGATCAGCCGCGTCGGCCGCCGCCTCCCCGCCCACGCCGGCGCCCTCGGCAAGGCCCTCCTCGCCGAACGCCCCGACACGGACCTCCCCGAGGGCCCCTACGAGGCGCTCACCCCCCGCACCCACACCACCCGCGACGCCCTCGCCGCCGACCTCGCCGGCGTCCGCGCCCGCGGCTACGCCGTGGACCGGGAGGAAGGCGTCCCGGGCATCATCGGCTTCGGCTTCGCCCTGCGCACCGACACCCCCGCCAAGGACGCCATCAGCTGCTCGGTACCGGTGGCCCGACTGATCCCGGAACACGAGCACCGGATCGTGGATGTGATGAGAGAGATCCGCGCGAAGATCGAGACGACGACCCCGGGAGGGGCCGGGACGCCGATCTGGCGCTGAGGGGCCACAGGTCCTCCAGCGGCGCGGGGCTGTGTCGATGTGCGGCTCCGCAGAGTGGCCGCGACCAGCCGCGACCGACCCGCGGCCCGAGGAGCACGGCGACGAGCCCCGGGCTCTCCCGTAAAAGCCCTACAGCCCTGTCAGTCCCCCGGCGTACCCTTGGGTCACAAGCGCAGGCCACCACCTGCGAGTCGCCCCAAGGAGGACGTGCGGCCTACGAGCCGGCCCATGACTCAGACACCCACAGCTCCCAGCCCCGCGCAGGGCAAGGCGAGAGCACAGTTCACCGTCCCCGCGGCGCACCCCATGGTGACCGTGCTGGGTTCCGGCGACTCCCTCCTGCGCGTGATCGAGAAGGCCTTCCCGGCGGTCGACATCCATGTCCGGGGCAATGAAATCAACGCACTCGGCGAGCCGGCGGAAGTGGCTCTCGTCCAGCGCCTGTTCGACCAGATGATGCTGGTGCTCCGCACCGGACAGCCGATGACGGAGGACGCAGTGGAACGCTCGATCGCCATGCTGAGGGCGAGCGAGAACGGGAAGAGCGACGGCCAGGAGACCCCGGCCGAGGTCCTGACGCAGAACATCCTGTCCTCGCGCGGCCGCACCATCCGCCCCAAGACGCTCAACCAGAAGCGGTACGTCGACGCCATCGACAAGCACACCATCGTCTTCGGCATCGGCCCCGCCGGCACCGGCAAGACCTACCTGGCCATGGCCAAGGCCGTCCAGGCCCTGCAGTCCAAGCAGGTCAACCGCATCATCCTGACCCGCCCGGCGGTCGAGGCCGGCGAGCGCCTGGGCTTCCTGCCCGGCACGCTCTACGAGAAGATCGACCCCTACCTGCGCCCGCTGTACGACGCGCTGCACGACATGCTCGACCCCGACTCGATCCCCAGGCTCATGGCCGCCGGGACGATCGAGGTCGCGCCCCTGGCGTACATGCGAGGCCGTACGCTCAACGACGCCTTCATCATTCTCGACGAGGCCCAGAACACCTCGCCCGAGCAGATGAAGATGTTCCTCACCCGCCTCGGCTTCGAATCGAAGATCGTGATCACGGGTGACGTGACGCAGGTCGACCTGCCCAACGGCACGAAGTCCGGTCTGCGCCAGGTCCAGGACATCCTGGAGGGCCTCGACGACGTGCACTTCTCCCGGCTGTCCTCGCAGGATGTCGTACGGCACAAGCTGGTCGGCCGTATCGTCGACGCGTACGAGAAGTACGACAGCCAGAACGGTACGGAGAACGGCACCCGCAAGGGCGCCCGTGACAAGCGGAAGTAGACCAGCACGACCATGTCGATCGACGTCAACAACGAGTCCGGAACCGAGGTCGACGAGCAGGCGATCCTCGACATCGCCCGCTACGCGCTGACACGGATGCGCATCCACCCCCTCTCCGAGCTGTCGGTGATCGTGGTGGACGCCGACGCCATGGAACAGCTGCACATCCAGTGGATGGACCTCCCCGGTCCGACCGACGTCATGTCCTTCCCGATGGACGAGCTGCGTCCGCCGTCGAAGGACGACGACGAACCGCCGCAGGGCCTGCTCGGCGACATCGTGCTCTGCCCCGAGGTCGCCGAGAAGCAGGGCAAGGAAGCGGACACGCAGCACTCCATGGACGAGGAGCTCCAGCTCCTCACCGTCCACGGAGTGCTGCACCTGCTCGGCTACGACCACGAGGAACCGGACGAGAAGGCCGAGATGTTCGGCCTGCAGGCCGCCATCGTGGACGGCTGGCGCGCGGAGAAGGGCTTCACCGGCCCCTCTCCGGCACCGACCGTCTCATGAGCGCGACCCTCGTCAGTGGTGCCGTCGCCCTGGTCGTCGTCGCCTGGCTCGCCGCCTGCGCGGAGGCGGGCCTCGCGCGCGTCTCCAGCTTCCGGGCCGAGGAGGCCGTACGGTCCGGGCGGCGCGGCAGTGCCAAGCTCGCCCAGATCTCGGCCGACCCGACCCGCTATCTGAACCTCGCGCTACTGGTGCGCGTGGCCTGCGAGATGGCCGCCGCCGCGCTCGTCACGTACGCCTGCCTGCAGCAGTTCGACGCGACCTGGGAGGCCCTGGCCGTCGCCATCGGCGTCATGGTCCTCGTCAGCTATGTGGCCGTCGGTGTCTCCCCGCGCACCATCGGCCGCCAGCACCCCCTGAACACGGCCACGGTGGCGGCGTACGTGCTGCTGCCGCTGGCCCGCGTCCTGGGCCCGATCCCGTCCCTCCTCATCCTCATCGGCAACGCGCTGACCCCCGGCAAGGGCTTCCGCCGGGGCCCGTTCGCCTCCGAGGCCGAGCTGCGCGCGCTGGTCGACCTCGCCGAGAAGGAGTCGCTGATCGAGGCCGAGGAGCGCCGCATGGTGCACTCGGTCTTCGAGCTGGGCGACACCCTCGTCCGCGAGGTGATGGTCCCGCGCACCGACCTGGTCGCCATCGAGCGCTACAAGACCATCCGCCAGGCCCTCACCCTCGCCCTGCGGTCCGGTTTCTCGCGTATGCCGGTCACCGGCGAGAACGAGGACGACATCGTCGGGATCGTCTACCTGAAGGACCTGGCCCGCAAGACGCACATCAGCCGGGACGCCGAGAGCGAACTGGTGTCCACGGCCATGCGCCCCGCCGTCTTCGTCCCCGACACGAAGAACGCCGGCGACCTGCTCCGCGAGATGCAGCAGGAGCGCAACCACGTCGCCGTCGTCATCGACGAGTACGGCGGCACCGCCGGCATCGTCACCATCGAGGACATCCTCGAAGAGATCGTCGGCGAGATCACCGACGAGTACGACCGCGAACTCCCGCCCGTCGAGGACCTCGGCGAGGACCGCTACCGCGTCACCGCCCGCCTCGACATCACCGACCTAGGCGAGCTGTACGGCCTGGACTCCTACGACGACGAGGACGTGGAGACCGTGGGTGGCCTCCTCGCCAAGGCCCTGGGCCGCGTCCCCATCGCCGGCGCCTCCTCGGTCGTCGCCCTGCCGGACGAGCGCGAACTGCGTCTGACGGCGGAGGCCGCGGCCGGCCGCCGGAACAAGATCATCACGGTGCTGGTGGAGCCGGTCGGCCCCGCCGGGCCGCCGGAGGAGGAGACGAAACCGGAGTGACCCCCCAGGAGCTGCGTGCCTTCTGTCTCTCCTTCAACGAGGCCGTCGAGGACTTCCCCTTCCGTCCCGAGATCTCCGTCTTCAAGGTCCTCGGCAAGATGTTCGCCCTGACCTGGACGGGCGAACGCCCCCTCAGGGTCAACCTCAAGTGCGACCCCGAGGACGCGGTACGACTCCGCACCGAGCATCCCGGCCTCATCGCCCCCGGCTACCACATGAACAAGCGCCACTGGAACACGGTGACCGTCGACGGAGCCCTCCCCGACCCCGTGACCAGGGAACTGATCGAGGACTCGTACGACCTGGTGGTGGCGGGCCTGCCTCGCGCGCAGCGGCTGCGCCTCGACCACCCCTGAACGCACCCCGTGGCGCGGTGGGCCGACCCCGTCTCCGTATGCTCGGCTCATGACCGACAGCAGCGCGCTCGACCCCGAGGACCGCAAGATCGTGACCCTGGCCCGTTCCGCGCGGGCCCGCAACGGGGTGCCCGAGGGGGCGGCCGTGCGCGACGAGACGGGGCGTACGTATGTCGCCGGAACCGTCGCCCTCGACTCCCTGCGGCTGAGCGCGCTGCGCACCGCCGTGGCCATGGCCGTGGCATCCGGCGCCAAGTCCCTGGAGGCGGCGGCCGTGGTGACCGACGCCGACACCCTCTCCGACGAGGACCGGGCCGCCGTACGGGACCTCGGTGGCCCCGGGACACCGGTGCTGGTGGCGGGACCGGACGGGACGGTACGGGCGACGGTGACGGCGGGCTGAGGGCCGGGCCACCGAGAAGCAGCGAGGGGCCCCGCCAGTTCTTCTGCAGTGTGCGCGTCACCCCGGCGATGACGGCCGTGGTCAGGATCCGGCCGAGGGCGATCAGGGTGTGGACCGGCCACTGAAGGCTGCCGTCGGTCCAGCCCGGGTGTCCGGCAGCCCGTGAGCACGAGTGCCTGTGCCGATGCTCCGAGGAGGTTCACCGCCTCCTCGAACCAGCGGCCCTCCAGTCCGCGGGCGTGGGCAATCTGCGCGCCGCCCAGGTCGAACCGTCCGCACCGGCACCCCATTCCCCGCCCCCGGCGGCCCGGTCGTTCTCCGGCGCCGCCGTGCGCGGATCGACCCGTCGTCCCTCCGGGAACGCGTCCCGAAGCTCACGCTCCGGGCACCCTCAACTCGTCGTACGCGAGCACCAGTACAGGGCGGTGGTCTTCGGCCGTGCGTGCCGGGAGGCGCTCGCCGCAGAGTGTTACGGCCGGTAACAGCCCTCCGGCCTGGGTGGAAAATCATGCGCGGGCGAGTGGACAACCGGGCCGGGGTGTCGGCGAAACCGTGCGGCGCGGGACAGATCGGTTCAACATCCCGGCCCCGCCGGAGAGTTGGCCGGCCCGGCCGTCGATCGGCTTCGGCCACTTTCGCCGGCCCTCGGTGGAACCGGCAGAACATCTCTTGCAATCTTGGGCCGCTCGCGTCTCAATGGAGCCGTTCTCTTGGCGGACTGTCACATTCCGCCGCGCGGCCGCGCATTGCACCGCCCCCACATGGCAACGCCCGTACCGGGACGTACGGGGCTCCCCCAGGCCCCGTGCACCTCCCGTAGCAGGGAAGGGAATTCGCTCGATGAGACGCATACGACTCGGAGTCGGCCCGGCGCTCGCGGCAGGGGCGCTGGCCGTCACCGGCCTCGCGTTCGCGCCGACCGCCGCGGCTGTCACCCCTGACGTCGCGACGATCAACGCCACCTGCACGATCGGCGGTTCCGGAGTGGCCACGCTCACGGCCACACAGGACGGCACCTCCGCCACCGTCACCGTCACCTCCGAGGGGATCACCGCTCCGATCGCCCTCGCCGAGGACTCCATCCAGTCCACGCTCACCCTCGTGAACGCGAGCGGCGGCACCGTCGCCTTCACCGGCACCGAGAACCCGGCGCTGGCCGCCGGTGACGGTGTGGAGGTCGGGCCCCTCACCGGCACCGTCGCCCCCGGCGACAGCCTGGACGCCTTCGGCGGCTCGCTGCAGATGGTGATCTTCGGGTTCCCCGTGACGTGCACCGCCGGCGCGGCACAGTCGCCCGGGCCGTTCGTCTTCGACTGACCTGCCGCACGCGCCTGAGCCACGGGTGAGGGGTGGTGCCGCCCAACGGCGGCACCACCCCTCACCCCGGCTCCGTGGGCTCAGAGCGCGTCGGGGCCCCGCTCGCCCGTCCGCACCCGTACGACCGTCTCCACCGGCAGCGCCCACACCTTGCCGTCGCCGATCTTCCCGGTGTGGGCGGCCTTCACGATCGTCTCGATCACGGCGTCCGAGTCGGCGTCCTCGACGACGATCTCGATCCGGACCTTGGGAACGAGGTCGACCTGGTACTCGGCGCCGCGGTACACCTCGGTGTGGCCGCGCTGCCGACCGTAGCCGCTGGCCTCGCTGACGGTCAGACCGTGCACGCCCCTCTCCTGCAGGGCGGTCTTGATCGCGTCGAGGCGGTACGGCTTGACGATCGCGGTGATGAGCTTCATGCCTGAGCCTTGGCCTTCTGCGTGGAGGACGTGGACGATACGGACGCGCTGACCGGGGCGCCGTGGCCCAGGACGCCGTGATCGTATGCCGTCTCGGCGTGCACCGTAAGGTCGAGACCGGTGTGCTCGTGCTCTTCGTCCGCACGGAAGCCCAGCACCTTGTCGATCAGCTTCCCGATGCCGTACGTGACGAGGAAGGCGTACGCCCCGACGGCGGCCACGGCCACCAGCTGCCTGCCGAGCTGGGCGAGCCCGCCGCCGTAGAGGAGGCCCTCGGCCCCGCCGGTCATCGACTCGACGGCGAAGACGCCGATCAGGACCGTACCGATGACGCCGCCGACGAGGTGGACGCCGACCACGTCGAGCGAGTCGTCGTAGTTCAGCTTGAACTTCCAGCCCACGGCGTAGGAGCAGACGACACCGGCGGCGAGGCCGATGACCAGCGCGCCGAGCAGCGAGACCGAGCCGCAGGACGGGGTGATGGCGACGAGACCGGCGACCGCGCCGGAGGCCGCGCCCAGCGTCGTCGGGTGGCCGTCGCGCTTCTGCTCGACGAAGAGCCAGCCGAGGAGGCCGGTGCAGCCGGCGGCGAGGGTGTTGAGGAACGCGGCGGCGGCCAGACCGTTGGCGCCGAGCGCGGAGCCGGCGTTGAAGCCGAACCAGCCGAACCACAGCAGGCCCGCGCCCAGCATCACCATGGGCAGGTTGTGCGGACGCATGGCGTCCTTCCTGAACCCGAGCCGCGGCCCGAGGACCAGGCACAGCGCCAGTCCGGAGGCGCCCGAGGTGACCTCGACGGGCAGGCCGCCCGCGAAGTCCAGGGCGCCGAGGTCGTCGAGGATCCAGCCGCCCGGCCCCCACACCCAGTGGGCGACCGGAACGTATACGAGCAGCGCCCACACCGGCACGAAGACCAGCCACGCCCCGAACTTCGCCCGGTCCGCGATCGCGCCGCTGATCAGCGCGGCCGTGATGACCGCGAAGGTCAGCTGGAAGGTGGCGAAGAGGAGGGTGGGGACGGTGCCGTGGACGCTGGCGGGGCCGAGGTCGCTCATGCCGATGTGTTCGAGGCCGCCGACGAGGCCGCCGAAGGCGTCGTCGCCGAAGGCGAGCGAGTACCCGACGGCCAGCCACACGATCGTGACCAGGGCGATCGACACGAAGCTCATCATCAGCATGTTGAGGACGCTCTTCGTCCTGACCATGCCGCCGTAGAACAGGGCCAGGCCGGGGGTCATCAGCAGGACGAGGGCGGTGGCGGCGAGCAGCCAGGCGGTGTCGCCGGTGTCGATGGCCGGTGCGGCCAGGGGCGCGGCGATCGGCGCGGCGAGGGTCACGGTCGGCACGGCCTTTCTCAGGCGGGGCGGGGGCTCGTCAGAGGGTCACCGGCGTGCGTTTCCGGACGCGTACAGGTGTGTTTCCGTGACGTTTCGTTGCGTGAGGGTTTCGGAAAGCTCACCATCGGTGCCGAGTGCGGCGGGGCTCCGGGGATCAGGGAGAATGGGCGCCATGAGCGTCCGTACCCAGTCATCCGAGCAGCCGGCCGAGGCCGCCCACCGTGCCGGCTTCGCCTGCTTCGTGGGCCGCCCCAACGCGGGCAAGTCCACTCTCACGAACGCTCTGGTCGGCCAGAAGGTGGCGATCACGGCGGACCAGCCGCAGACGACGCGGCACACCGTACGGGGCATCGTGCACCGTCCGGACGCCCAGCTGATCCTGGTCGACACCCCGGGTCTCCACAAGCCGCGCACGCTGCTGGGTGAGCGTCTGAACGACATCGTCCGCGCGACGTGGGCCGAGGTCGACGTGATCGGCTTCTGCCTTCCCGCGAACGAGAAGCTCGGCCCCGGTGACCGTTTCATCGCGAAGGAACTGGCGTCCATCAAGAAGACGCCGAAGATCGCGATCGTCACGAAGACCGACCTGGTGGACAGCAAGCGGCTCGCCGAGCAGTTGATCGCCATCGACCAGCTCGGCAGGGAGCTGGGCTTCGAGTGGGCCGAGATCGTGCCCGTCTCGGCCGTCGCCGACAAGCAGGTGGACCTGCTGGCCGATCTGCTCGTCCCCCTCCTCCCGGAGGGTCCCGCCCTCTACCCCGAGGGCGACCTCACCGACGAGCCCGAGCAGATCATGATCGCCGAGCTGATCCGCGAGGCGGCCCTGGAGGGTGTCCGTGACGAGCTTCCGCACTCCATCGCCGTCGTCGTCGAGGAGATGATCCCCCGCGAGGACCGCCCCGCCGACAGGCCCCTCCTCGACATCCACGCCTTCGTCTACATCGAGCGCCCCAGCCAGAAGGGCATCATCATCGGCCCCAAGGGCAAGCGCCTGAAGGAGGTCGGCATCAAGTCCCGCAAGCAGATCGAGGCCCTCCTCGGCACCCCGGTCTTCCTCGACCTCCATGTGAAGGTGGCCAAGGACTGGCAGCGGGACCCCCGGCAGCTGCGGAAGCTGGGGTTCTGACCGTTCGGCCATCAGCCGACCATGGCTGGCCCTTCAAAGGGTCGCCTTCTCTGGTCAAATTTGACTAGAGTGGGGGTATGGGCGAGAAGACGATTCCGATCCTTCCGTGTCAGAGCCTCCCACCACTCCTCGACTTCTATGTGGCCCTCGGCTTCGAGGTCGCCTTCCAGCAGCGCAGCCCCAATCCGTACGCCGTGGTGGTGAGGGGCGGGATCGAGCTGCAGTTCTTCGGAATGAGGCGGTACGAGCCGGCCGCGTCGTTCAGTACGTGTTACGTGCGCACGGACGACGTCGACGCGCTGTACGCGGCGTTCCGGGCCGGCCTGAAGGAGGCGTACGGGCGGATCCCGACGCGGGGGCTGCCGCGTCTCGGACCGCTGAAGGACATGTCGTACGGCATGCGGCAGTTCCTGATGACCGATCCGGGCGGCAACTGTGTGCGCGTCGGGCAGCCCACGAGTGAGGACCAGAGTCACCGGCCCGCCCCCAAGGACACCTTCGCGCGGGCCCTGCACCTGGCGTCCCTGCTGGCGGACTCGAAGGACGATCCGGCGGGCGCGGCGAGGGTCGTCGACAAGGTGCTGGCGACGGGGGAGAAGCCGCCGGATCCGCTGCTGGTGCGGCTGCTCGTGCTGCGTGCCGGTGTCGCCGTGCGGCTCGGGGACGAGGAGGCGGCGACGGCGGCGCTCGTACGGGCGCAGGCGGTGCCGCTCACCGGGGAACAGCGGGATGCGGCGCGTGACGCGCTCGTACGACTGGAGGACCTGCGGGACCGGGGTCCGGCGTGAAGGAGCCGCCGCCCCGGTGCTCCGGGGCGGCGGCTCCTGTCGTACGGGGTCAGGTGACGGCGAAGGTCGCCTGTCGGGGCACTAGCGCGTCCACCAGGCCGCCGACGTGTTCCGCAGGGTGTTGGTGCCGCAGTGGATCTCGCCCATGCCGAGGTGGTACGTCTCCCAGTCGTCGATGTACGACACCTTCATGCCGGCGCCGGTGTACGCGGCCGTCACGGCCTCGGTGAAGATGTCCTTGCCCCCGATGACCGGGCCCCACTGGCGCGGGGCGAGGTAGTGGGTGCGGCTGAGGACGATGCCGTTGACGGCGCCGGGGACGTAGGCGCTGGTCATGACGGAGGGCGCCGGGGCCGCCGGGGAGGCCGCCGCCGAGCTGTCGGGCGTCAAGGCGCCCGTGTCGGCCTCCGCGTCGTCGAGCCGGCGCTGCTGGCCGTAGTCCCGTGCCACGTCCGGGAGTTCGGTGCCGGCGCCGAGGCGGGTCAGTCGGGGGAGTCGGATCTTCTCGTCGCCGCCCGACTGCGACTCGCCCACCATCTCCCTGCCCTGGGTGTAGAGCGCCGGGACGCGGACGATCTCGGCGTCCGTGACGCCCGTCTCGCGCTGGAGCACCGCGAGGTTGGCCTCGATGCGGCGCGTGGCGAGGTTGTTGTCGGAGACCAGGTTCTTGGAGGCGAGGGCCTCGGAGATGCTCTCCCAGGGGACGTTCGGCAGGGAGAACATGCTCGTCGAGCCGTGGCCGGCGGCCTTCGCGTCACGCAGGAGCTTGAGACCCGCCGCGGGGTCGGCGATCGCGATCTTCCAGCCGCGCGGGGTGTCGGCGGGCAGGAACTGCACGAACTCGTCGACGTGGCCGACGTGCAGCCAGGACGTGTCGAGGAACAGCGGGTCCTGCAGGCCCTGCGACTTCAGGAACGTCCGCATCACCTTCGCCGGCTTGGAGCCGGTGTCCGGGCGCTGGCCCATGATGATGCGGCCCGCCGGGAACGAGCGGTCGCCCTGCGCGTACGGCGGGATGGTCTCCAGGTTGCCCATGGAGTTGAGCGTCCACTCCTCCGAGTCCTTGGCGCCCGTCACCTGCACGGCACCGATGTTCGGGCCGCGCATCTTCTCGAACAGCTCCCGGCCCGCCTCCCGGTCCAGCTGGGCGGAGCGCAGCATCACGCGCATGGACTGCCGCTTGCCGTCCGTGCCGGTCATGCTGACGTACGCGGGCTCGACGAAGTCCTGCGCCCAGATGTCGCCGTACTTGGTGAAGTTCACCGTCGGCTGGGTGATTCCGGCGCTCTTGGCCGCCTTGTCCAGGCCCTCGCGGAAGGCGCGGTTGAGCTTTCCGTAGTTGCCGCCGGAGACCTTGGTGACCAGCAACTGCTGGGCGTTCTGCAGGTGGTGGTGGGTCAGGAGCGGGGCGACGCGCAGGGTGACGGAGTCGGCGGTGGTGCCCTTGGAGGACTTCACGGTCAGCCGGACCCGGGCCGTCCCGTCCCACTTCGCGGTGTCCCGGATCACGTCACGGGCCTCGACGCCGAACTCGACGCCGGCCTTCAGCTCGGCCCGGGTCAGGCGGGTCTTGGCGGTGACCGGCTCCCACTTCTTGCCCCGCTTGACGAAGACACGGGTCTGCGCGGCGCCCGCCGTGACCTTCACACTGCCCTGCGCCCCGGCCGGGACGCTCGCCATCGGTACGGACCGCACGCGCGCCAGGTCGGCGGCGTCGGCGGTGCCGTTCACCTTCGTGTCGGAGGCGTCGTTGCAGGCGGCCAGCTTGGCGTCCGAGAGGGGCTTGCCGTTCGGGCCGGTCGCCGGGCAACGCTTGGTGTCGTCGTCGATGTTGGGCAGCATCAGCGCGCCCCGGGCGACGGTCCAGCCGTTCTCGCCGGATGTGTCGGTGGTGCCGGTGACGTCGACCTTCCCGTCCCGGTTCGTGTCCACGCGCAGGTCGGTCGGGGGCGCCCCGGCCGCGAACGCCGAGGGCGCCGCCAGCGAGGGCGTCGCGAGCAGCGTGCCGGACACGGCCAGCACGGTTATCGCCTGCCGTGCGGTGCGGGTTCGGGATGGTCTGGTTGAACGCGTAGGCACAGTGCGTCCCTTCGGGGGCGAGCGTGGTCAGCACTGAAGACGGGTGAAAGGACGGATCCGTTGTCCGTGCACCGGCTGTGAAACGCGTGATCTTCAGCACTCCGGCCGCGTGATCCGCGGCACTCGGCCCGCGCGCCCTACTCCACCGTGCGTATCCGCCCCACGAACACCGCCCCCGCCAGCCCGATCACCGCAGCCACCAGGTACAGCGCCCGGTAGCCGCCCAGATACGTCACGATCGGCGCGGCCAGTACCGGGGCCGCCACCTGGGGGAGGGAGTTGGCCACGTTGATGACGCCCAGGTCCTTGCCCCGGTCGAGGGCCTTCGGCAGGACATCGGTCATGAGGGCGAAGTCGACCGAGGTGAACACCCCGAAGCCCAGGCCGAGAAGGGCCGAGGCGACGATCGTGCCGGGCCAGGTCGGCCAGAGGGCGATGACGCCGGTCGCGGCGGCCATCACCATCCCCGACCAGTACACGAACGGCTTGCGCCGCCCCACCCGGTCCGACCACACCCCGGAGACCACCACTGTCGCCAGCAGCGTCGACGCGTTCACCACCGTGAGGATCAGCACGCCCTCCTCCGGATCGGGATATCCGACGCGGTCCCGCAGGTAGAACAGCAGGTAGAGAAGGCCGATGCTGTTGCTCAGATTGATCAGGAAACGCGTCAGCCACGCCCACGCGAAGTCCGGGTACCGCCGCGGGCTCAGCCAGAAGCCTCCCAGGAACCCCCGCCACGACCACACCGGGCGGACCGCCGCCGGCAACCGCGGATCCCGGTGCCCCAGCACGTACGGCAACACGCCCACGAGGGTGAACACCGCGCACGCCGCGTACCCCGCACCGACACCCCCGCCCAGCGTCGCCAGCCCGGTGCCGGCGACCACGCCCAGGATCTGAGCCGCCCCCAACCAGCCGCCCACCGAGCCTCGTTGGAGCCGGGGCACCCGGTCCGGGACCGCCGCGGTGACCGCCGCCCAGGACGCGTTCAGGGTCAGCTGCACCAGACACCAGCCGGCCGCCACGGTCCACAGCCCGCCCGCGCCCGCGAGCAGCAACAGCGACACCGCCCCGCCTGCCGACCCCGAGACGATCCAGGGCGTACGACGGCCCCAGCGGGACGTCGTCCGGTCCGACAGCGCCCCGAACAGCGGCGTGGCCAGCAGCGAGACGACCGCACCGGCGCCGGTCACCCACGCCAGCATCGTCTCCTTCGACATGCCGGCACCGGGCGCGAAGTCCTCCGCCTGGGAGGCCAGCAGGATCTGCAGCGGGCCGTACCAGCCCACCCAGATCGCCCCGTTGGCCAGCGCCAGGGCGGAGGTCCAGCCCCCGCCGACGCGCTCGACGGGCTCGGCGAGGGCGTCCGCCGGCCGTGTCGTCGTCATCCTCTGCTCTGGGCCCGCAGCAGGTCCCGGTACCAGGCGTACGACGCCTTCGGGGTCCGCTCCAGCGTCTCGAAGTCCACGTGGACCAGGCCGAACCGCCGTGCGTACCCCTCGGCCCACTCGAAGTTGTCGAGCAGGGACCACACGAAGTAGCCGCGGATGTCGACGCCCGCCTCGGCCGCCTCGTGCAGCGCGCGCACATGGCTGTCCAGGTAGGCGATGCGCTCCTGGTCGTCGATGCCCTCGTAGGAGCAGCCGTTCTCGGTGATGACGATCGGGGGCAGACGGTCGCCGTAGCGGTCGCGGAAGGTGGTGAGGAGTTCGGTGAGGCCCGCGGGGACGACCGGCCAGCCGAAGTCGGTCGTCGGGGCGCCCTCGATCTCCTTGACCGTGAACGGGAGTTCGGCCGGGATCGTGATCCCGCCGAACTCGATGTCCGCGCCCTCGGGGGCGCCCACGCGGGTCGGCGCGTAGTAGTTGACGCCGTACCAGTCGAGCGGCTCGGAGATGATCTTCAGGTCGGAGCCGATGTCCGTGCCCGGCATCAGCTCGCCGATGCCCTCCGGGTATTCGCCGAGGAGGACCGGCTCCGCGAACAGACGGTTCAACAACAGGTCGTAGAAGCCCGCCGCCTCGACGTCCGCCTGTTCCTCCGACGCCGCCCACGTCGGCCCGTGCGAGTTGGCGATACCGATGTCCGTGACTCCGGCCGCGCGCAGGGCCCGTACGGCCAGGCCGTGGCCCAGCAGCTGGTGGTGGGCGGCCGGGAGCGCGTCGAACATCAGCTGCTTGCCCGGCGCGTGGGTGCCGAGGGCGTGGCCCAGCAGGGTGTGCTCGGCGGGCTCGTTGAGGGTGATCCACTTGGTGACGCGGTCGCCGAGCCGGGCGGCCACGACGGCGGCGTACTCGGCGAACCGCTCGGCGGTGTCCCGGTTCAGCCAGCCACCGGCCTCCTCCAGCGACGACGGCAGGTCCCAGTGGAAGAGGGTCGGCACGGGGCGTACGCCGGCGCCCGCCAGCTCGTCCACCAGGCGGTCGTAGAAGTCGAGTCCGCCCGGGGCGTTCACCCGGGGCCAGGAGATCGAGAAGCGGTACGCCCCCACGCCCAGGTCGCGCAGGAGGGCCACGTCCTCGGGGTAGCGGTGGAAGTGGTCGCAGGCCACCGCCGCCGTCGAGCCGTCCTTGATGTGTCCCGTCCCGGCCGTGAAGGCGTCCCACACGGACGGCTCGCGCTCGTCGGCGGCCCCCTCGATCTGATGCGCGGAGGTCGAGACGCCCCACAGGAAGCCTGCCGGGAACTGGGGTATCGGGTTCGTCGCCATGGGCGGATCATCCGTACCACTGGTAACGGAAGTCAACGCCCGAGGGTGAAGTGCCCGTTAAGCCCCCTCAGCGCCCCTGCGGGGCTGCTCACGCCCCCTCTTTGAGCACCCTTCTGATCAGCTCCCGCTGCTCCTGGGTCAGCCGGGGGTCCGCGCAGTACACGGTGCTGTGGTCCACCGTGATCTCGTACGCGAAACCGTCCGGCACCCCCAGCGGCGGCGAGCCCCGACCGGCGGCGAGCGCGTGCTCGGCCAGGGTCCGCCACTCCTGGGCATCGGGCCGCCCCGCGGTGTCCACCACCGCGTGCCGCTCGATGCCCGCGAAACCGCCCGTGCGCCGCACTTCGATACGCATGGGTCATGTCTAGTACGGATCGGGCCCGAACCACAGCACCGCGATGCCCGGTCCCGGTACTACAGCGTCCGCACGCCCACCTGCTCCCAGGCCTTCAGCACCGCCGTCAGTTCGTCGCCCTGGCCGTAGCGGTCCTTCGCGGCCTTCACCGTGAGCGTGGCGAAGTCGACGAAGAGGGCCTGCTGGCTCAGTTCGCCGCCGGTGAGGACGTCGTACCAGATCCGTCCGGCCCGCTCCCAGGCGTAGCCACCGAGGGCGGTGGCCGCCAGGTAGAACGCGTGGTTGGGGATGCCGGAGTTGATGTGGACGCCGCCGTTGTCGCGGCCGGTGCGGACGTAGCCGTCCATGGTCGCCGGCTGCGGGTCCTTGCCGAGGACGTCGTCGTCGTACGCCGTGCCCGGGGCCCTCATCGAGCGCAGGGCGGTGCCCGTGACGCGCGGGGCGAGCAGCCCCGCGCCGATCAGCCAGTCGGCCTCGGCGGCGGTCTGGCCGAGCGTGTACTGCTTGATGAGGGCGCCGAAGACGTCCGACATGGACTCGTTGAGCGCGCCCGGCTGGCCGAAGTACGTCAGGTTCGCCGTGTACTGGGTGACGCCGTGGCTCAGCTCGTGGCCGATGACGTCGATCGGGATGGTGAAGTCGAGGAAGATCTCGCCGTCGCCGTCGCCGAACACCATCTGCTCGCCGTTCCAGAAGGCGTTGTTGTAGTCGCGCTCGTAGTGGACGGTCGCGTCCAGCGGCAGCCCGTTGCCGTCGATCGAGTCGCGCTCGAAGGACTTCCAGAACAGCTCGTACGTGGCACCCAGGCCCGCGTACGCGCGGTTGACCGTGGCGTCCTTGCCGGGCTCCTCGCCCTCGCCGCGCACCTTCCTGCCGGGCAGATCCGTGCCGTGGCGGGCGTCGTGGATCGTGCGGTGCGGTGTGCCCGCCTCGGCCCCGGCGGGCGCGGCGATGGCCGGGGCGCCGATGACCGTGGTCAGGCGGCGGTGGGTGCGCTCGAAGGCGTCGCGCTCCAGGGTCCTGCGCGCGGCATTGGCGAGCGCCGGGTCCTCGGCGCGGGAGAGCTTGTCGAGGACGTGGGGTGGTACGACGGTGCAGAAGACGGGCTCGTGGCCCCCGTTGGTGGTCATGGCTCGCACGATTGCACTCCGTTAAGGGCGTGTCACTAGGGGCAACCATGATTGGTGAAATGTCGCCGTATGGGTTGCGTTTCGTTGCCTCCGTGTTACTGAGGGTTGGATTCGAGCCGAGGGCGCGCCGTGGCTGCTCGCGCCCGCGCCCGCACGCCGGGGTCGGGC
>NZ_LRTR01000394.1 GCF_001550375.1 Streptomyces europaeiscabiei
GCCAGGCCGGTGGCCGACCAGACCAGCAGGGTCAGGCCCACCAGGAAGCCGAGGAGGGCGATCAGCAGCCCCTCCGCGTCCGTCAGCCGGCCGTCGGCCAGCGCGCACTCGCCGAGCGTGCGCAGCGTCAGGGCCTCACCGAAGCGGTCCTCGTGGATCCGGCAGACCTCCAGGATCTCGTGCAGCTGCGCCTCCGCCTCCCGGGTGTGCCCCAGCCGCAGCCGGGCCTTGGCCCGGGCCCGCAGGGCGTACGCCGCCATGTGCGGGTCGCCGAGGGCGCGGAGGATCTCCAGCGCCTGTTCGGCCACGCGAGCGGCCTCCTCGTACGCGTCGAGCGAGCGGTGCACCAGGCTGAGTGTGCGCAGCGCCAGGGCCTCACCGCGCCGGCTGCCGAGCCGCCGGTACGCCCGCAGCGACTCGTCGAGCAGCGGGAACGCGCCCTTCTGGTCGCCGAGTTCGAGGCGTACGGAACCGCCGTACCGGCAGGCGACCCCGACCCCGGTGTCGTCGCCGACCCGCCGGAAGCCGTCGGCCGCGTCGGTCAGGGCCCGTTCCGCGTCACGCAGTTCGCCGACCTCGCGGCAGGCGCTGCCGAGGCCGGCGAGGGCGGCGGAACGGCCGCGTACGTCACCGAGTTCCGTGCAGATGCGCTCCGCCGTGCGGAAGTACTCCTGGGACTCGGCGATGCGGTCCTGTTCGTAGCGGAGCTGTCCCAGGCCGATGATCAACAGGGCCTCGCCCGAGCGGTCCTCGGCGCGGCGGGCTGCCGCGAGGGCGGCGTCGTGGCTGCGCCACCAGGCGTCGAAGCGGTTCTTGATGGCGAACGAGGAGGAGCAGAGAGCGGCTGCGGCTTCGCAGGCGAGGGCGTGCAGGCCCATCGCCGCCGCGCGCTCGACCGCGTTGGTGAGGGTGTCGGCCTCCGCGTCGAACCAGGCGAAGGGGTCTTCCAGGGCTCGGCGGGTGGTCTGTTCGCCTACGGGGGAGGTGTGCTCGGCCGCTTCGCGGCCGCCGGTCGTTCGTGGTTGTTCGGGCAGTTCCCCGCGTCCCTTCAGGGACGCTCGTCTGAAACCCTGCCTCAAGATCACAGCACCCGAGGGCGCCGCCTCCGTCACCCGGTCCATCAGCCACAGACCGGCGGTCAACGCCCGCCCCACCGCCGCCGTGCGGTCGCCGACGGGGTCCTCGGCCTCCGCACGCTCGGCGGCGTAGACGCGGACGAGGTCGTGCAGGCGGTAGCGGGGCTGGCCGACCTGGTCGGTGCCGGGGCAGTTGATCAGCTGGGCGTCCAGGAGGCGTTCCAGGTTCTCCTCCGCCTCGTCCTCCGGCATGCCGGAGAGCGCGGCCACCGCCCACACGGCGACGTCCGCAGAGCCCAGGGCGGCGATCCGGCGCAGCACCCGGCGGGCGCACTCGTCGAGCGCCTGGTAGCTGAGGCCGAGGCCGGCCCGTACCTCCAGGTCGCCCACGGACAGCTCGTCGAGGCGGCGGTGTTCGTCGGCGAGGCGCTCGGCGAGCACGCTGGGCGTCCAGTGCCGCCGGGTCGCCAGGCGGGCGCCCGCGATCCGCAGGGCCAGCGGCAGCCCGCCGCACAGCTCCACGATGCGTCGCGCCGCGGCCTGCTCGCGCGGGTCGTCCGGGGTGCGTTCCGGGCCGGTGACCCTGGTGAGCAGTTCGAGGCCGCGCGCGTCGTCCAGGACGTCCAGGTCGGTGCGCCGGGCCCCGACGAGCCCGCCGAGCCGGGCCCGTGAGGTCACCAGGACCCCGCAGGTGGCGCTGCCCGGCAGCAGCGGCCGCACCTGGGCCTCGCCGTTCGCGTCGTCCAGGACCAGCAGGATCCGCCGCCCGGCGACGAGGCTGCGGAACAGGTCGCCGCGCTCGGCCGTGTCCTCGGGCGGGTCGGCGCCGAGCGCCCGCAGCAGCCGGCCCAGCACCTCGGCGGGCGGTACGGGCTCGCTGAAGCCGTGCAGTTCGGCGTAGAGCTGCCCGTCGGGATACTCGTCGGCCACCCGGTGCGCGGCCTGCACGGCGAGCGCGGACTTGCCGACCCCGGCGGCCCCCGACACCACGACGACGGGCATCGCCTCCCGTGCGCCGGTCAGCCCCGCGACGACCCGCGCCAGTTCCTCCTCCCGCCCGGTGAAGTCCCCGATGGCGGGCGGCAGCAGCGACACGGGCCGGGGTGCGGCGGCGGGCTGCGGAGCGGCGGTGGCGGTCGTGGAGGCGAGCAGGGTCGGGTCGGCCCGCAGGATGGCCTCGTACAGCCGGTTCAGCTCCGGGCCCGGGTCGAGCCCCAGCTCCTCGGCGAGCACGGCGCGGCCCTGCGCGTAGACGGCCAGCTGGGCCATGAGGTCGAGTTCGGCCGGCCAGATGTAAGATCGGAAGAGC
>NZ_LRTR01000395.1 GCF_001550375.1 Streptomyces europaeiscabiei
GTCGGCCTGCCGGCCCAGCCGGTACAGGCCCAGCATCAGCTGCCCGCGCGGCCGCTCCCGGGTCGGCCGGGCCCCGACCAGCGCGGTCAGCTCGGTGACCAGCTCCGCCTCGTGCCCACCGGCCTCCAGCTCGGCGGCGATGCGTTCCTCCAGGGCCGCCTGCCGGGCCTCCTCCAGTCGCCCGGCCTCACCCCGCAGCGCGTCCCCGACCCCGCCGAGCGCCGGTCCGTGCCACAGCTCCAGGGCCTGCCGCAGCAGCAGGGCGGCCTCCGTGTGGTGCCCGTCGGCGGCGGCCCGCCGCCCGTCCGCCGTGCGCGCCTCGAACTCCGCGAGATCGACCCGTCCGACGCCGGGCCGCATCACATACCCCGGCGGCCGGGTCTCGATCGCCTCCGCCACCTCGGCGGGCAGGGCCCGCCGCAGCGCCGACACATACGTCTGCACCAGCGCCCGCGCGGTGTCCGGGGGCTCGTCCCCCCAGATCACGTCCACCAGCGCGTCCGCGGGTACCACATGCCCGGCCCGCAGCAGCAGCACGGCCAGCAGTGCACGCGGTTTCGGCCCGCCCAGCCGCAGGGGTCTGTCACCGTGCCACGCCTCGACCGGGCCGAGCAGTCGGAATTCCAGCTCCACGGGTCCCCATCTTCCGTGCCGTCGGACCGCCGGGACAGCGGTTGCTCACGCAACGTTCGACGCTCATGTACGCCGAGTGGTTTCCCATGACGCATGATGCGCCAGCGAGTTGTCGGAAAACGGGGGAACCAAAGGGAATCTTAGGTGGACGAAGCGAAGATTCCCCATGTATGTGAGGACCACCTGTGGCGATGCTGTGAGGACCGCCTGCGGCGATGTGGCGCGGGAGCCGTGGGGCTACGGATGTACGGGGTCTGCGGGCCTACGGGCCTGCTGGGTCTACGGGGTGTACGGGGTGTACGGGGGGGTGTACGGGGTGGTCGGCCTGGAAGGCCGGTCGCCGGTCCGCGTCCGCGCCGAGCGGGTCGAGCAGGTCGAGCAGGTCGAGCAGGTCGTCGAGGGCCATGAACTCCTCCCGGGCGGGCCTGCCGCTCACCTCGGCCGGCCGTCCGACCGCGAGGTCCTCCAGCTCCCGGACCCGTTTGTTCTTCCACACCTTGTCCGCGAGGGCGACCAGGAGGTCCTCCGTGCCGATCCCCGGCTGCGCCCACGTGGCATGCGTCGCCGCGAACCTCGCCGACTCCGGCTCGACGCCGTGCTCCAGGAGCAGCCGGCGCCCGGCCTCCTCGTGCGCGGATCCTGGGCCCGACAGTTCCTCGATGTGCGCCGTCTTTCCGATGTCGTGCGTGGCCGCCCCGAAGAGCATGGCCGCACGGTCGAACGGCGGCTCCGGGTACCGCCGCTCCGCCCAGTCGACCAGGCCGTACGCCACGTCGTGCACGAGCCGCAGATGCGCCACGAGCCGGGGTGGGGCGTCGAGGCTCCGCAGCAGCGCGACGGCCCGCTCCGGCAGGGGTCGCAGCGGAGGGTCGGTGACGGCGGTCAGCGGGTCGGCGGGACGCGACGAATGCGCCGCATTTGTATACACGCCTTCCGGGTTCATCGACCAAGGCCCAACGCTTTTGTGCCGCCCTGAAGTTGTACAGGACAGACTCCCGCCGATTTTAGACACGGCAGGTCACCAGGGAGATGCGAAGAGTGAAATCCGATGGTGCGGGGGAGCACCGTGAAAGCAGTGCGAGAAGGGTCCGGGGGACGACACTCGGCGGGCGCGTCGAAGAGGCGGAGGATTTGGTGGAGGAATTGCGGCAGACGGCCGGAAAGGCGGGAATTGTTCTTCCTGTACCGCGCATTTCGGCGGCGGCCCTGCGGTGAGCGGTAACGGGAAGAAGCCGTCGATCGGCACCTACGCGGTCGACATCCGCACCGGGAAGGTCGGCAGGGTCATGGGCCACGAGGGCCCGTACGTACAGCTGCGGCCGGTCGGTGGAGGGAGGGAATGGGACTGCGCCCCCGAAGCCGTACGGGCCGCCACGACCATAGAACGGCTGCGCGCGGCGACCGCGTACGAGAACGCCCGCAGCCGGGGCGAGGTCCCTTGAAGGGGCGACCGTAGGCGAGAATGGGCGGCATGAGCCTGTTCCGCGACGACGGAGTCGTCCTGCGCACCCAGAAGCTGGGTGAAGCGGATCGGATCATCACGCTGCTCACTCGTGGTCATGGACGGGTGCGGGCGGTGGCCCGGGGGGTGCGGCGGACGAAGTCGAAGTTCGGGGCGCGGCTCGAACCCTTCTCGCATGTGGACGTGCAGTTCTTCGCGCGGGGCAGCGAGTTGATCGGACGCGGGCTGCCCCTGTGCACCCAGAGCGAGACCATCGCTCCCTACGGCGGCGGCATCGTGAGCGACTACACCCGCTACACCGCCGGGACGGCCATGCTGGAGACGGCCGAGCGGTTCACGGACCACGAGGGCGAGCCCGCCGTGCAGCAGTACCTGCTGCTCGTCGGCGGGCTGCGCACCCTCGCCCGCGGCGAGCACGCGCCGCACCTCGTCCTCGACGCCTTCCTGCTGCGCTCGCTCGCCGTCAACGGCTACGCCCCCAGCTTCAGCGACTGCGCCAAGTGCGGCATGCCCGGCCCGAACCGGTTCTTCTCCGTCTCCGCCGGAGGGTCCGTCTGCGTGGACTGCCGGGTGCCGGGCAGCGTCGTACCCTCGCCACAGACGCTGGAACTGCTCGCCGCGCTTCTTACGGGAGACTGGGAGACCGCGGACGCGAGCGAGCCGCGGCACGTCCGGGAGGGCAGCGGCCTGGTGTCCGCCTATCTGCACTGGCATCTGGAGCGCGGCCTGCGCTCACTGCGGTACGTGGAAAAGTCGTAAGCAGCACAGAGTCGTCAACGCAGCACAGAGTCGTCAAAGCGGCACGGTCGTCAAGCGGCACGGTCGTCAAAGCGACACAGTCGTCAAGCACCACAGAGTCGTAAGCATCACAGAGGAGACGAGAAGCACATGGTGGTACGCGGGTTCCTGGGGCGTCAGCGCCGCGAGCACAAGGCACCGACGCCGCACCCGTCCGGCGCCCGCGCGCCCAAGCTCCCCGGCGAGCTGGTCCCCAAGCATGTGGCGATCGTCATGGACGGCAACGGCCGCTGGGCCAAGGAGCGCGGGCTGCCGCGCACCGAGGGCCACAAGGTCGGCGCCGAGCGCGTGCTCGACGTCCTCCAGGGGTCGATCGAGATCGGCGTGCGCAACATCTCGCTCTACGCCTTCTCCACCGAGAACTGGAAGCGCTCGCCCGACGAGGTCCGCTTCCTCATGAACTTCAACCGCGACTTCATCCGCAAGACCCGCGACCAGCTCGACGAGCTCGGCGTCCGGGTCCGCTGGGTGGGCCGTATGCCCAAGCTGTGGAAGTCGGTCGCCAAGGAGCTCCAGGTCGCCCAGGAGCAGACCAAGGACAACGACCTGCTGACGCTGTACTTCTGCATGAACTACGGCGGCCGCGCCGAGATCGCCGACGCGGCGCAGGCCCTCGCCGAGGACATCCGCGCGGGCCGGCTGGACCCCTCCAAGGTCAACGAGAAGACCTTCGCGAAGTACCTCTACTACCCGGACATGCCGGACGTCGACCTCTTCCTGCGCCCCAGCGGCGAGCAGCGCACCTCCAACTACCTGCTCTGGCAGAGCGCCTACGCCGAAATGGTCTTCCAGGACGTGCTGTGGCCGGACTTCGACCGCCGCGACCTGTGGCGCGCCTGCATGGAGTTCGCCTCCCGCGACCGCCGCTTCGGCGGCGCCATCCCGAACGAGGAGCTGCTCGCGATGGAGGGCCGGACGGAGGACTGACCCTTGGCCGAGGCCGGTGGGGAGAACGTGGAGCTGGTGTACCGGGCGACGGTCGGGGACTTCCGCGAGGCGGTCCGCGCGTCCACGCGCGCCTCGGCCGCCGGCCGGTGGGGACAGGGGCTGCTGCTGTTCTCGGCCGGGGCGGGCGCGCTCGTCACGGTCCTGGCCCTGGCGTCGGGCGGTACGCCTGACGCCCAGGTCCTCGTGATGCCGGTGGCGGCGGTCCTCGGCCTCGTCCTGCTGCCCCGGTTCCAGGCCCGCCTCCTCCACCGGCGGGCGGCGGCCCGGGGGCTGCACCGCACCGTGCTGGACCTGTGGGGCGTGACCGTCGAGCACGACCACGGCACCGAACACCCGGCCCGCTGGTCACAGGTGTCCCGGTACGCGGAGACCCCGCACACCTTCGTCCTCTTCAGCGGCGCCCACGCGCCCCGCCTCACCGTGCTGCCGAAGCGCGGCCTGACGAACCCGGCCGACGCCGACCGGCTCCGCGCCGTCCTCGACCGCGAAGGTCTCACCCGGCTGTAGTGCGGTGCGAGGGCCTTGCCTGGATGCGGTGCGAAGGCCCGGCCTGCGCGCTTGGCGCACGCCGGTGAGGCGCTTGGGGCGAACCATACTTTTCCGCCATGGCGCGTTCATGTCGCCCGCCGAACATGGAGGAGATCCCCGGTGATCACCAGGCCTCCCGGTGATCACCAGGCCTCCCGGCCTCACCAGGCCTCCCGGCCTCCCCATGACGGAACGGTCCCACCATGAGACGCACCGCCCCCGCCCTGGCCCTCGGGCTCAGTGCCCTGCTGGTCGCCCCGCTGTCGGCGCAGGCCGCCGTCGGACAGGCCTCGGCCACCACCCTCTCCTACGGGACGAAGGCCACGTACGTGCCGCAGCAGAAAGCCCGCTCCTACCGGAGCGCGCCCAAGGGCTTCGTCCCGGTGTTCACGGAGAACGTCTCCCGGCACGGATCGCGCTCCGCGACCGACAGCTCGGACGGCGACCTGATCCTCGCGCTGTGGGACAAGGCGTCGAGCGAGGGGCAGCTCACCTCGCGCGGGCGGGGGTTCGGGCCCAGGGTGCGCGCCTTGCAGGCCGCCATGGCGAAGGTCGGGTACGGCAACCTCAGCGGGCGCGGCAAGCAGGAGATGCGCGACACGGCCACCCGGCTGGAGAAGCGGCTGCCGGGGCTGTTCCGACGGATCGCCCAGGACTCCGAGAAGATCGACGTGGTCAGCTCCGGGCAGGGACGGGCCGTCGACAGCGGCAACACCTTCGCCACCGCCCTCGGTGACGCCGCCCCGGCCGTCAAGCCGCTCATCGGCCCCGTCCGCACCGACAAGGACCTGCTGTACTTCCACAAGTCCTCCGGCGGCGCCGCCTACCAGACCTGGCTGGCGAACGACCAGCGGCTCGCGGACACGCTGGAGAGCATCAAGGACCAGCCGGCCACGGCCCGCGCCGCCACGAACGTCCTGAAGAAGATCTTCAAGCCGGCGTTCGTGCAGCGGATCGCCGCCGGTGAGTTCGCTTCCACCGGCAGCGCCGTCGACGCCGCCGAGGCCGTCTACAACCTCTACGCCATCGCCCCGGCGATGAGCGAGGAGAGCCCCGGGGGCAAGGGCTGGCACATGGACCGGTACATCGCGCAGCGCGATGCCGCCTGGTTCGGCTACCTCGGCGACGCCGAGGACTTCTACGAGAAGGGCCCGAGCTTCGCCGGTGGCGACATCACCTACGGGATGGCGAACGTCCTGCTCGACGACTTCTTCCGCCAGGTCGAGGCCAAGCGCGACGGGACGAGCGAGCTGGGCGCCGAGCTGCGGTTCACTCACGCCGAGGAGATCATCCCGCTTGCCGCGCTGATGGGCCTGCCCGGCAGCACCGAGGCCGCGACCGCCGGGAAGCCGTACACCTACGCCGACAGCCCCTGGCGCGGCGCGAACGTGGCGCCGCTGGGCGCGAACATCCAGTGGGACGTCTTCAAGAAGGGCTCCACCTATGTCGTCCGGATGCTCTACAACGAGAAGGAGACCGCCTTCAGGACCGGCTGCCGGCCGGTCTCGAAGAACAGCCCCTTCTACGAACTGAACGAGCTGGAGCGCTGCTTCGGACGCAAGATCTAGCCGAAGCCGAAGCCGAAGCCGAAGCCGAAGCCGAAGCCGAAGCCGAAGCCGAAGCCGAAGCCGAAGCCGAAGCCGAAGCCGAAGCCGGGCGCGATGCCGGCCCGGCCTACGCGGTCTTCGCCGCGCACTCCGCGCAGGTGCCGAAGATCTCCACCGTGTGGGCGACGTTCACGAAGCCGTGTTCCGAGGCGATCGCGTCGGCCCACTTCTCGACCGCCGGGCCCTCCACCTCCACGGCCTTGCCGCAGAGACGGCAGACGAGGTGGTGGTGGTGCTCGCCGGTGGAGCAGCGCCGGTAGACGGACTCGCCGTCGGAGGTGCGCAGGACGTCGACCTCGCCCGCGTCGGCGAGGGACTGCAGCGTGCGGTACACGGTGGTGAGCCCCACCGAGTCGCCCTTGTGCTTGAGCATGTCGTGAAGTTCCTGCGCGCTGCGGAACTCGTCGACCTCGTCGAGTGCCGCGGCCACGGCCGCCCGCTGTCGGGTGGAACGACCTCGTACGGGTCCGGCGGTCGTCACCGTTGCCTCCTCGCGTAGCGGTCTTGCGGGGGCCATTGTGCCAGCCCGCGCGGGCCCGATGAGTTACGGGCGGACGCCGGTCAGCCCGTGGACCCCTCGACGGAGCCCCGGCTGGCCGGAACCGTGTCCCTGACCACCTCCGCCGCGGCGGCCTCACCGGCCTTCGGGATCACACAGACAGCCGGGTCGCCGGCGGCCGCTTCCAGGGCCTTCGCGCGCCGCCTGGCCAGCGGTGCCGCCAGCGCGGTGAGCACCATGAACACGGCGATGGCGAGCAGCACGATCGTCGCGCCGGGCGGTACGTCCCGGTAGTACGAGGTGACCGCGCCGCCGATCGTCACGGACACCCCGATGGCCACGGCGATCGCGAAAGTGGCCGCGAAACTGCGGGTGAGCTGCTGCGCGGCGGCGACGGGGACGACCATCAGCGCGGACACCAGCAGCAGACCGACCACGCGCATGGCGACCGTCACGGTCACCGCCGCCGTGACCGCCGTCAGCAGGTTCAGCGCGCGCACGGGCAAGCCGGTGACCCGGGCGAACTCCTCGTCCTGGCTGACCGCGAACAGCTGCCGCCGCAGGGCCAGTGTCATCACGATCACGAACGCGGCCAGAATGCAGATCGCGGTGATGTCCTCCTGTGACACGGTCGACAGCGAGCCGAAGAGGAACGACATCAGGTTGGCGTTGGTCCCGCCGGGCGCGAGGTTGATGAGCATCACACCGCCCGCCATGCCGCCGTAGAAGAGCATGGCGAGGGCGATGTCGCCGCGCGTCCTGCCGTACCAGCGGATCAGCTCCATCAGAACCGAGCCCAGCACGGCCACCAGTGTCGCCATCCAGACCGGGGACCACGACAGCATGAAGCCGAGGCCCACGCCCGTCATCGCGACATGGCCGATGCCGTCGCCCATGAGGGCCTGGCGGCGCTGGACGAGGTAGATGCCGATCGCGGGGGCGGTGATGCCGACGAGGACGGCGGCGAGCAGGGCCCGCTGCATGAAGGCGTAGTTGAGGATGTCCATCGCGATCGCCTTCTCAGCTCAGCAGGCCCGTACGGACGGGCCCGGTGCCCGGTGCCGCGTGCGGGTGTACGTGGTCGTGGCCGGGCAGCGCGTGCTGGCCGACCGCCTTCGGGGGCGGGCCGTCGTGGGTGACGCAGCCGTCGCGGAGCACCACCGCGCGGTCGATCAGCGGCTCCAGCGGGCCCAGTTCGTGGAGGACCAGCAGCACCGTCGTGCCCTTGGCGACCTGCTCGCGCAGGGTCGCGGCCAGCACCTCCTGGCTGGCCAGGTCGACGCCCGCCATCGGCTCGTCCATGATCAGCAGCTCGGGTTCGGAGGCGAGGGCGCGGGCGATGAGGACGCGCTGGTGCTGGCCGCCGGAGAGGGCGTTCACCGAGTCCTTGGCGCGGTCCGCCATGCCGACCATGTCCAGGGCCCGGCGGATCGCCTCGTGGTCGGCCCTGCGGAGGATGCCGAGGCGGGTGCGGGAGAGCCGGCCCGAGGCCACGATCTCCGTCACCGTCGCCGGGACACCGCCCGCCGCCGTCGTGCGCTGCGGCACGTACCCGAGGCGCCGCCAGTCGCGGAAGCGGCGGCGCGGGGTGCCGAACAGCTCGATCTCGCCGTCGCTGAGCGGCACCTGTCCGATCACCGTGCGCACGGCGGTGGACTTGCCGGAGCCGTTGGCGCCGAGCAGCGCGACGACCTCACCGCGGTGCACGGTGAGGTCTATGCCGCGCAGGACGGTGCGCGAGCCCAGTTCGGCGCGGACGCCGCGGAGCGAGATGACGGGCTCGGTCATGCCTGCTGCCTCCGAGTGATCACTTGGCTCCCAGGGCGGTCCGGAGCGCCTTGAGGTTGGCTTCCTGCACCGAGAAGTAGTCCTTGCCGCGCGATTTCTCGGTGATGCCCTCGATCGGGTCGAGGACGTCCGTCCTGAGGTTCGCGTCGGCGGCGATGGTCTTCGCGGTCTTGTCGCTGACCAGTGTCTCGTAGAACACGGTGGTCACGCCGTCGGCCTTCGCCATCTTCTCAAGTGACTTGACCCGCGCGGCACTCGGCTCGGACTCGGGGTCGAGGCCGGAGATGGCCTCCTCGGTGAGGCCGTAGCGCTCGGCGAGGTAGCCGAAGGCGGCGTGGGTGGTGATGAAGACCTTGGTGTCGGTGTTCCTCAGACCGTTCTCGAACTGGTCGTTGAGCGCGCCCAGCTTCTCGACCAGGGCCTCGGTGTTGGTCTTGTAGGTGTCCGCGTGGTCCGGGTCGGCCTTCTCGAAGGCGGCGCCGACACCCTTGGCGACCTCGGCGTACTTCACGGGGTCGAGCCAGAGGTGGGGGTCCTTGCCGGCCAGTTCCTCGTTCTCGTGGTCGTCGTGCTCGGCCGAGTGGCCGCCGACCTCGTTGCCGTGGTGCTCCATGGTGGTCAGCTTGGCGGCGTCGATCTTCGTCTTGAGCTCGGACTGCGCGACCGCGTCGTCCACGGAGGGCTGGAGACCCTTGAGGTAGAGCACGGCGTCCGACTCCTGGAGCGCGGCGGTCTGCTTGGCGCTGATCTCCAGGTCGTGCGGCTCCTGGCCGGGTTCGGTCAGACTGGTGACGTTCACGTACCTCCCGCCGATCTGCTCGGCGAGGAAGGCCATCGGATAGAACGACGCGACCACGTCGAACTTGTCCGTGTTGCCGGCGGCGGCACTGTCGGTGGAGCAGGCCGAGAGCGTGGTGAGGCTCAGGGCGGCGGCCGCGGTCGCCGCCGCGGGTATCAGGAGTCGTCGTCGTACTACGTTCATGACAGTCATTTTCATCTTATCTGGAAACGATTGTCAACAAGCCTGGTGGTAAGCCCTTGGTAAGGCCTTTGTCCGGCTCTCGCCGTCTCCGTCTCCGAACCGATTTGATCGGAGGGGAGGCCCCGCCGGTAACCTGAGGCATTCGCTCTGAAGCGCGTTCGCTTCCCTCCAGGAGCGCAGCGCTTCGTCGCCCGTCGTCGTAATGAAGAGAGCACCGTGGCCGCCGACAAGATCGACACCATCGTCAGCCTGAGCAAGCGCCGAGGCTTCGTATTCCCCTGCAGCGAGATCTACGGCGGCCAGAAGGCCGCCTGGGACTACGGACCGCTGGGTGTCGAGCTCAAGGAGAACATCAAGCGTCAGTGGTGGCGCTACATGGTGACGTCGCGCGAGGACGTCGTCGGTATCGACTCGTCCGTCATCCTGGCCCCCGAGGTCTGGGTCGCCTCCGGCCACGTCGCCACCTTCTCCGACCCGCTCACCGAGTGCACCTCCTGCCACAAGCGGTTCCGCGCGGACCACCTGGAGGAGGCGTACGAGGCGAAGAAGGGCCGCCTGCCGGAGAACGGCCTCGCGGACGTCAACTGCCCCAACTGCGGCACCAAGGGTCAGTTCACCGAGCCCAAGCAGTTCTCGGGTCTGCTCTCCACCCACCTCGGCCCCACCCAGGACACCGGCTCCGTCGCCTACCTGCGCCCCGAGACCGCCCAGGGCATCTTCACCAACTTCGCCCAGGTGCAGACCACTTCGCGCCGCAAGCCGCCGTTCGGCATCGCCCAGATGGGCAAGTCCTTCCGCAACGAGATCACGCCCGGCAACTTCATCTTCCGCACCCGCGAGTTCGAGCAGATGGAGATGGAGTTCTTCGTCAAGCCGGGCGAGGACGAGAAGTGGCAGGAGTACTGGATGCAGGAGCGGTGGAACTGGTACACCGGCCTGGGCATGCGCGAGGAGAACATGCGCTGGTACGACCACCCGGCCGAGAAGCTCTCCCACTACTCCAAGCGCACCGCCGACATCGAGTACCGCTTCCAGTTCGGCGGCAACGAGTGGGGTGAGCTGGAGGGCGTCGCCAACCGCACCGACTACGACCTCTCCGCCCACTCCAAGGCCTCCGGCCAGGACCTGTCGTACTACGACCAGGAGTCGAGCGAGCGGTACACGCCGTTCGTCATCGAGCCGGCGGCCGGTGTCGGCCGCACGATGCTGGCGTTCCTGCTTGACGCGTACACCGAGGACGAGGCGCCCAACGCCAAGGGCAAGCTGGAGAAGCGCACGGTGCTGCGGCTGGACCACCGCATCGCGCCGGTGAAGGTGGCGGTGCTTCCGCTGTCCCGCAACCCCGAGCTGTCCCCGAAGGCGAAGGGGCTCGCGACGGCGCTGCGGCAGAACTGGAACATCGACTTCGACGACGCGGGTGCGATCGGGCGCCGCTACCGTCGCCAGGACGAGATCGGTACGCCGTACTGCGTGACGGTCGACTTCGACACGCTGGACGACAACGCGGTGACCGTGCGTGAGCGGGACTCGATGAAGCAGGAGCGGGTTTCCCTGGACCAGATCGAGGGTTACCTCGCCGGGCGGCTCGTCGGCGCGTGATGTCCGTCGCCGGGTGCGGGTCCGCCCGGCTCGGGTGATCGGCCGATCGCGGGCTCGACGTGGCTGGTCGCGCAGTTCCCCGTGCCCCTCAGGGGTGCGGGGAACGCGGCGTTCACAGGTCCAGGTCGGCGAAGAGAGCCGCGTGGTCCGAGGCCCTGGTGATCTTCGATGTCACGGTCTCGAACGACTCGAAGGTTCTCGGGGCCCAGCCGCCGCGCCGCTCGACGTCGACGCCCTGGACCCGGGCCCACAGCTCCGGGGAGAACATGAGGTAATCGAGTTTCTGGTCGGGGGAGTTGCCGGTGCCGTGGGTGCCGGGGGTTCCCTCGTAGCTCTTGTGGGTCATCGCTTCCTTCAGGCCGGCGCGGCGCAGGGCCATGATCGGCGGGCTGTCGAAGAAGTCGTTGAGGTCTCCGGCGACCACGACATGGGCCGAGCGCTTGAGTGCCTCCCGGTAGATCTTCCTGACCTGCTTGGCCTGGTTCAGACGCTTCTCGTCGTTCACCTTGGCCGTGCCGAAGCCCTTGCTCTTGAAGTGGTTGCCGAGGATCCACAGGGAGTCGCCGCCCGGTAGCTCTATCTCGAACTCGGGGCAGTCCCGGCTGAAGACCGGATCTCCGCCCTTCTCGGTCCCGTCGAAGATGTGCGAGCGAACGGACCGGACGGGGAAGCGGCTGAGGATGCCCACGTCGATGCCGCGGCTGTCGTTGCCGTCGACCAGCAGGTTGTAGGGGTACGGGCGGGCGCCCGAAGAGGCGCCCAGAATCTCCGTGTTGAGGATCTGGGTGTTGAAGCGGTCCAGCGTGAGGCGGTCCTCCACCTCGACCGTCAGCAGTATGTCGGCGTCGACCTCGGCTATCACCCGGGCGGTGTTCTCCACGGCGATCCGTCGGATGTCGCCCCGCTCGAGCTCGGCCCAACCGGCCCATGACGAACGGCCGTTCGCGATCACCTTGACGACGGTCCGGTCGTTCGCGCCCTTGCTCGTCGTGTGCAACTTGGCGCCACCGCGGGGCTCGTTGACGATGATGGAACGCGGCTTGGCCCGGTCGCTGTTGTAGGTGTGTTTCTCCAGCAGTGCGGCGATCTTCCGCTTGTCCGGGGCCGTGTAGGGATCACGGTCGAGGAGGGAGACCAGCGTGGCGAAGTCCTCCAGGATCTTCTTGCGCAGCTCTTCGTCGGTGAGACCGAATGCCTTGGGGCGCTGGAAGAGGTTCTCGGCGTTGAAGGTGGCGATACGGACGGTCATGGCGCCTCCTCGGGCGGCGCGGAGGTGACTGTGCGCCGACAACCCAAATTCTCCGAGAAGGGATGAACCCTGTCCAACGGAGCGTCACGGAAAATTTCCGGAACGAAGGGAGGATTCTCCTGCCCGGGCATCGAGCCACCCCGGCGGCCGCTCCGAACGAGACGACATACGGCCGCATGGGGCTGGTCCGTGCCTCTTCACGGGGGCGTACACACGGAAGTCTTCACGAGGGCGCACACGCGGAAGTCGCGGGGGCGTACACACGGAGGCGGTCGGCCACGCCGCGATCGGGACGGACCGGCCCCGGTGCGCCGCGGGCCGACGTGGGCCATCCGCCTACGCCACGCAGAACTCGTTCCCCTCCGGGTCCCGCATCACCCACCAGTGTCCCGCCGGGCCCCTGTCGAACTCCTCGACACGGGTGGCGCCCAGGGTTTCCATGCGGGTGACCAGCGCGTCCAGGCCGCCGGGTCCGGAGTGGACGTCGATGTGGAGGCGGTTCTTGGCCGTCTTGGGTTCGGGGACGTCCTGGAAGAGGAGGCGGCGGCCCTTGCCGATGCCGGTGAACGGGTCGTACGGGTCGTCGGGGTGGCGGACGGCGGCGTAGCCGCGGAAGACGTGGTGGCCGTTGTGTTCGGTGACGGCGGTCTCGGGGAGGTCGCCCGTGGCGAGGAGATGGGTGACCAGTGTGCTCGGGTCCTCCACCTCGTACCCCAGCGCCGCGGCCCAGAAGTCGGCCAGGGGCTGGGCGTCCTGCGTGTCCACGACCAGTTTCCAGTTCAGTGCGGCAGTCATGTAACCGGTTATATTGGTTACATGGCTCTGTCGTCCAGGGCATCGACTTCGAAGGGGGTGTCGGGAGTGTCGGGCATCCGGCTGCGGTCCTACTCCGGGAACGTCTTCCGGTTCGATCCGGGAGCCCTCTGCCTGGAGCTGCTCGTCACCGGAGGTCCGGGCGCCCTGACGCGCTACGAGGTGTTGCACACCCCCGATGACCTGGTCGAATGGGCCGATCAGTCCCGGCTCACCCCCACGCCGCTCGCTCTGCGTGTCACGGAGGACGACGTGGCGTACGCCCGGGGGCTGCGCGACGCGCTGACCCGTACGGTCGTCTCCCGCGTCGTCGGCGGCGGGCTCCCCGAGCTGGGCATAGCCCCGGCCGACACCGTCGATCTCGACCTCGTCAACGAAGCCGCCGCCCGCCCG
>NZ_LRTR01000396.1 GCF_001550375.1 Streptomyces europaeiscabiei
AACGAGGCCGCCGCCCGCCCGCCGCTCGCCCCCGCCATCGGCGCGGACGGCGCCCGGGGCTGGGCCGCCGGTACGGCGACGGGGGCGCAGCTCCTCTCCACGGTCGCCCGCGACGCCGTCGACCTCCTCACCGGGCCGTACGCGGAACGGATCCGCATGTGCGCAGGCGACCGCTGTTATCTCCTCTACGTCGACACCTCCCGCCCCGGCCGTCGCCGCTGGTGCTCGATGGAGCACTGCGGCAACCGCCACAAGGTCCGCGCCCACCGCGTGCGCCGCTCCGGGGCGGCGCCGGTCGAGTAGCGGTCCGGTCGAGCAGCAGTCCACGAGAAAGGGTGATCCTCATGACCATGCGATCCACCGGACTCACCAAGGACGCCGGATGGGAAGTCGGCGTCTCCCGCACCCTGCCCCAGTCACCCGCCGCCGTATGGGAGTTCATCAGCGGACCGCGCGGGCTGGAGCTGTGGCTCGGGGCCGGGGCTCGGCTCACTCCCGAGCGCGGCACCGCGTACGAGACCGACGCGGGCGCCACGGGTGAGGTGCGTGGCTACCGGCCCGGTGACCGCATCCGCGTCACCTACGGCGAGACGACCGTCCAGGTCGCCGTCTCGGCGGCCGGCGGCGGCCGGACCGTCCTCGTCTTCCACCAGGAACGCATGGCGAGTACCGAGGAACGTGAACGTCAACGGGCGCACTGGCGGCGGGTGATGGACCAGGTGGCCGACGCCCTCGACGAACTGGCCTGAGCGCCGAAGGTGACTACGAGCCCGCCGGGTCCACCGTCGCCTGGTGCGCCTCGGCGAGGTGTTCCTCGGCCTTCAGCCAGGGCAGGAACTGCGCGCCCTTGCGCCAGCCGCAGGTGTCGCATCTGATCGTGCGCTGCACTCCCGAGCGCTGGACCCGCACTATGTGCTCCCGTCCGTGCTGGTCCCAGCGGCTCACCTTGCTCGTGTTGATCTGCTGCATGAGGCCGGTCTCCAGTCGACACTTCGGGGATCTGCGTCCGTGAGGAGTGTGCAGCAAGACCAACATCAACAGGGGATGTCGCACGAGGAGTTCGCAGAGTTCGCAGAGTTCGCCCGGCGGTCGCGCGCCCCGCGCCCGGGGCACCCCCTCCACAACTCGGGTCACATGTACGTGAAATACCGCTCCGCCCAGACCGGCGGCGGTTCCGCCTCGTCCTCGCCGACGTCCGTGCCGATGCCCGCCCCGTCGTCCTCGCCGTCGTCCTGGCCGAGGTCCGAGAGCGCCGCCCATGTCCCGGCGGGGATCTCCGGGCCGGCCGGCAGGGACGGTCCGTCGTACGGCTCCTGGAGCAGAGTGAGCGGCACGAAGACGCACCCTGCCGCCGTACAGGCCTCGTCGAGCCAGGTCACGACGTCCTCGGTCAGCCCCCGCGCGGGATCGGGCTGGGACCAGTCGCCCGTTTCCGCGATGACGAGGTGGCCGAAGTTGCTCAGCGTCACCCGCAGGGGCAGGCCGAGGCCCGTCGCCTCCACGGGGACGGAGATCCGGCCGTAGGCACTGGAGTCCTGGTGCAGGCCACTTCGGCAGGAAGGTCCGAAGCGTTTCCCGACCGCGCGGGTGAGGTCGGCGAACCGGTCTGCCGAGGTCTTGGGGTCGAAGTCCCGGGGGCGTTCGAGGTGGTGGGGATCGTCGCACTCTCTCAGGAGCGTCCGGATCCGGTCCATGGGAAGCAAGCGCGCGCCCTTCTGTCCTGTCCTGCGCCCGGCCTGCCCGGTCCGGCGCGGTGGTCAGCCCGAAGCCGGGGCGGCCTGGCGGACCTCGGGCGACTCCAGCCGCTCGGCCGTCCGGTCGGCGGTGCCCCGGGCCCACGCCCCGGTGGTCAGCGTCCCCAGCACCAGGACGGCGAAGCCGCACGCCGCGACGATCCACCAGGCGGGGCGTGCCGCCGACACGAACGAGTCGGCGTACGAGGACGAGCCGATGCCCGCCGCCAGCACCGCGCCGACCACCGCGACGCCCAGCGTCTGGCCGATCTGGCGGCTGGTGGAGGCGACCGCGGCGGCGACACCGGCCTGGGTGCGCGGCATCCCGGACACGGCCGTGTTCGTGATGGGCGCGTTGACGAAGCCGAAGCCGAGACCGAAGAGGACGTAGCCGATGACGAGGGTGACGTTCCCGGTCTCGGCCTCGAACGCGGCGAAGAGCACCCCGCTCGCGGTCATCGCCACCCCCGCGACCAGCAGCGGCAGCCGCGGCCCCCGGCTGCCGACCAGTCGTCCGGCGACCGGCGCGCAGACGAAGCACAGGATCGCCATGGGGAGCATCCACAGACCGGCGTGCAGGGCGTCGAGGCCGCGCACGTTCTGCAGGTACAGGGTCGACAGGAACAGGAAACCGCCGAGCGCGGCGAACGCGCTGACCGCGATCACCGTCGCCCCGCTGAACGGCGCCGAGCGGAAGAAGCGCAGCTCGATGAGGGGTTCCTCGCGCCGGGGCTCGTACCGCAGGAGGCCGAGCAGCGCGGCGAGGGAAACCCCGCCGAGGGCGAGGGTCTCGGCGAGCGGCGCGGTCGGCGCCTCGATGATCGCGTACGTGAGGGAGCCGAGCAGCGCGATGACGAGGAGCTGTCCGACGGGGTCGGGGCGGCGGGCCTTGGGCGCGCGGGACTCGGGGACGAACCGCCAGGTCAGCATGAGCGCGGCCAGACCGACCGGCAGGTTGATCCAGAAGATCGAGCGCCAGCCGACGGAGTCCACGAGGACGCCGCCGATGATCGGCCCCGCGGCCATCGAGATGCCCACGACCGCTCCCCAGACGCCGATCGCACGGGCTCGCTCGCGTGGCTCCGTGAACGTGTTGGTGATGATCGACATGGCGACCGGGTTGAGCATCGAGCCCCCGACCGCCTGCACCATGCGGAAGGCGACCAGCGAATCGAGGTTCGGGGCGAGGGAGCAGAGCACCGAGCCGGCCGTGAAGACGACCAGGCCCGCCATGAACACCCGCTTGCGGCCGAGCCGGTCCGCGGTCGAGCCGGCCAGCATCAGCAGGGCCGCCAGGACCAGGGTGTAGGCGTCGATCGTCCACTGCATGCCCGCGAGGCTCGCGTTCAGGTCGCGCTGCATCGAGGGAAGGGCGACGTTCAGGACGGTGTTGTCCAGGCTCACGATCAGGAGGCTGGTGCAGCAGATCGCGAGCACGAGCAGACGGTGGCGGCGGCTGAGCTCGGGCATGCGGACCATCGTACGCCCAACTCAATAGTGCGCCTAACTAATGAATCGCGGGCGTGCGTCCATGTGCGTGACAATGGGGGCATGTCCACGCCTGTGTCCTCCTTGCGGATCGGTCCGCACGCCGTCACCCCGCCCGTCGTCCTGGCCCCCATGGCCGGCATCACGAACGCGCCCTTCCGCACCCTGTGCAGGGAGTTCAGCGGCGGCAAGGGCCTGTTCGTCAGCGAGATGATCACCACGCGGGCGTTGGTCGAGCGCAACGAGAAGACCATGCAGCTGATCCACTTCGACGCGACCGAGAAGCCGCGCTCGATCCAGCTGTACGGCGTGGACCCGGCGACCGTCGGCAAGGCCGTCCGCATGATCGCGGAGGAGGGTCTCGCCGACCACATCGACCTCAACTTCGGCTGCCCGGTCCCGAAGGTCACGCGGAAGGGCGGCGGGTCCGCCCTCCCCTACAAGCGGCACCTGCTGCGCGCGATCCTCCGTGAGGCCGTGAGCGGCGCCGGCGACCTCCCGGTCACCATGAAGATGCGCAAGGGCATCGACGACGATCACATCACCTACCTCGACGCCGGCCGCATCGCCGTCGAGGAGGGTGTCACCGCGATCGCCCTGCACGGCCGCACGGCCGCCCAGCACTACGGCGGCACGGCCGACTGGGACGCCATCGCCCGTCTCAAGGAGCACGTCCCCGAGATCCCGGTCCTCGGCAACGGTGACATCTGGTCCGCCCAGGACGCGCTGCGGATGGTCCGCGAGACGGGCTGCGACGGGGTGGTCGTCGGGCGCGGCTGCCTGGGGCGGCCCTGGCTGTTCGCGGACCTGGTCGCGGCTTTCGAGGGCCGTACGGACGACATCGCGGCGCCGACCCTCCGCGAGGTCGCCGACATCATGGTCCGGCACGCCACCCTGCTCGGCGAGTGGATCGGCGACGAGTCCAAGGGCGTCGTCGACTTCCGCAAGCACGTGGCCTGGTACCTGAAGGGCTTCGCGGTCGGCTCCGAGATGCGCAAGCGACTCGCCATCACCTCCTCCCTCGCCGAACTCCGTACCGGACTCGACGAGTTGGACCTCGACCAGCCCTGGCCCACCGGCGCCGACGGCCCGCGCGGCCGCACCTCCGGCAACAACCGCGTCGTCCTGCCGGACGGCTGGCTCAAGGACCCGTACGACTGCGCGGGCGTGGGCGAGGAAGCCGAGCTGGACACGTCCGGGGGTTAGCAACGGGCGCATGGCAACGGGCGTACCTGGAGGGCCGGTTGCCCCGTTCTGCCGCTTTTCCGGTCGTTGTACGGCCGGTTTCCGTCATCTCGGAATGAGTAGGAAATGTCCGGGTAGTGCGTTTCGGTGTGCGGAGCGAATGAGACACCGAAGAAGCCGGCGACGAACCGGGCCAAGAGGCCCTCGAAGCGTCCGGTGCGGAAACCGCCGACGCAGCCGGGCAAACCCTCCCGGCCCTCCGCCCCGTACGCCCCGCCCCCGTCCTGCGTCCCTCACTGCGCCCACTACGTCTCGTACGTCCTCACCGTCCTGGACCGGCTGGTGCCGGCCGGCACCCGGTGCGCGGTCATCGGCGCCCCGCTGAACTCCAACGTCGGTGACAGCGCGATCTGGCTCGGCCAGCGCGCGCTGCTCGGCGCGCTCGGGGCCGAGGTCCGCTACGCCTGCGACCTGATGTCGTACGACCCCGGGCACCTGGCGGCCTGTCTCCCGGAGGGCCCGATCATGCTGACGGGCGGCGGCAACCTGGGGGACCTGTGGGAGGACAGCCAGCTCCTGCGCGAACAGGTGCTGCGCGACTTCCCGGACCGCCGGATCGTGCAGCTGCCCCAGTCCGTGCACTTCACCGACCACGCCAATCTCACCCGCGCCCGCCGCGTCTTCGACGCCCACCCCGACCTCACGCTGCTGCTGCGCGACCGGCACAGCCTGCACCGCTGCCGCGCGGTCTTCGAGGCCCCCGCGCTGCTCGCCCCCGACCTGGCCTTCGCCGTGCCGCCGGACGCGCTGGCCGGCGGCGTGGTCGCCCATGACGTCGTCTGGCTGGCCCGGGAGGACAAGGAGTCGGCGAAGGGCCCACCGGCCGGGCGGGGCACGTTCCGCGGGCAGCGGGACGGCCCTTACGTCTTCGACTGGGCGCGGGAGGGCGCCGACCTCGACTGGCGGCAGGCCAAGGAGGCGCTGTGGCGCGGCCGGGCCCGCG
>NZ_LRTR01000397.1 GCF_001550375.1 Streptomyces europaeiscabiei
CCTCGCCCTGTGCCGGGCCGGCTCCGGCGACCCACCCGGCGCCGCCCCCGCCCTCCTCGCCGCCTACGACGGCCTCGCCCGTCTCCAACTGGCCCGAGGCTGCCGTCTGTTGAGCGCCGGCCGGGTCGCCGTCACCGACCGCCTGCACGGCCACGTCCTGGCTCTCCTCCTCAGCCTCCCCCACGTCCTCGTGGCCGACCGCTACGGCAAGATCCGCAGCTACTGGGACACCTGGACGACCCACCGCCCCACGACCACCGAGTGGGCATGGACGGAGGCGGAGGCGAGGCGCACGGCGGGAAGGCTGCTGGAGGGCCTCCGGGCCCCGTAAGGGGCGCGGGGAACTACGCGACCAGCCACGACGCACTCGCGGGCCGCAGAACACCCGCTCTCGGGCGGCGATTGCGCCCCCCGGATGGGCTTGGACGGAGACGGAGACGGAGGCAGGCGGCTTTTGGCGGGTCTGCGGGCCGAAGGCAAGGGGCGTAGCCCCGTGCTTGTCAGGGGCGCGCGGGGAACTGCGCGACCAGCTACGACGCACCCGCACCCCGCCAACCACCCCCACTTCAACGGCGCCCAACGGCTCACCCAGCGGAGCGACTACGCTCCGCCCACCGCGGTCAACAGCGCCAAGGGAGCCGCCGCGGACCGCGACTCCCGCACACACGCGTGCGGATACGGCACGGGCGCCGGATGCGTGTCCCTCCCGTACCCGGCCAGCACCTCCGGCAGCCGATGCCCCGCCGCCGTCGCCGCGTCGACCATGCCGGAGGCCACCGTCCGCGCCTCGTCGTGCAGCCCGTACCGCGCGAGCCCCAGCGTGATCAGCGCGTTGTCGTGGGGCCAGACCGACCCCCGGTGGTACGACAGCGGGTGATACGCGGGCTGCCCGGAGGCCAGCGTCCGCACACCCCACCCGGAGAAGAAGTCGGGCTCCAGCAGCCGTCGCCCGGCCAGCTTCCCGTACTCCTTGTCCAGCAGCCCCGACCACAGCAGATGCCCCGCGTCCGAGGCGAGGGCGTCGACCTGCCTGCCCTCGCTGTCCAACGCCAGCGCGGGGAAGCGGTGTCGGGGCATCCAGAAGTCCCGCTGGAAACGGTCGCGGAGGTCGCTCGCGGCCTGTTCCAGCAGCGCCGCGTACACCTCGTCCTCCCAGACCGTGCGGGCCAGCACGGCGGTGCGGCGCAGCGCGTCGTACGCGTAGCCCTGCGCGCCCGCCGCCATCACGGGTCCGGCGGCGGGCCGGCTGCCGTCGGCGGAGCAGATCGAGCCGGGGGAGTCCTTCCAGTTCTGGTTGGCGAGACCGCCCTGGTCGGCGCGGTAGACGAGATAGCCGCGCGAGGTGAGCCCGCCGTGGTCCAGCATCCAGCCGATCGCGGCCCGCGCGTGGGGTTCGAGGCGGCGGGCCAGTGTGACGTCCCCGGTCTGTTCCACATACGCGCCGAGCAGGACGAGGAACAGGGGGGTCGCGTCCACCGAACCGTAGTAACGCCCGTACGGCACCTGCCCGAAGTGCGCCAGCTCGCCGTGCCGCACCTCGTGCACGATCTTGCCGGGCTGGGCCACCGAGTCCACGCCGACCTCGGTCGCCTGCGCCGCGGCGAGTGCGAGCAGCGTGGCGGCGGCCGGCTCCGGCCGGTAGGGGAGCGTGAAGAGGGAGGTCAGCAGGGCGTCCCGGCCGAGGAGGGTGAGGAACCAGGGTGCTCCGGCGGCGGGTACGCGCAGGGTTTCGCCCTCCGGGCCGGTCGCCGGCACCTGGAGTGCGGCGAGATCGGCGAGGCCGCGCGCACAGGCCGCGGCCAGCTCCGGCCAGCCGGTGGGGAAGGCCACGCCCTCCATGAACTCGCCCTCCAGCGCGAGGAGCTGGTCCTGCACGGCGGCGGGTGAGCGCGGTACCCGCAGCGCCCGCCGGTTACCGTGCGGCCGTGCCATCACCCGGCAGGTCAGCTCCACCGAACCGTGCGGTGCGACATCGAGGGCCCAGACGAGGCGCCGCGCCCCCGTCCCGGTCTCCTCGACACTGTCCGGCGCGGGCTCGGCCGTCACCGTCGTACTGGACCGCCATTCGCCGCGCCGATAGCTGAACTCCACACCGTCGTCGAGGACTTCGCGCTTCCTGACGACACCGCTCTTGGCGTAGGTGCGGAAGTCGGAGCGCAGCTCGAACTGGTCGGTGAAGTCGGCGTCCGCGGTGATCGCGATCCGGACGGTCGTCGCCACCGGGCGGTTGCTCGTGACGCGCAGCGTCTCCACGAACGCGCTGTCGGAGACGGCCTGTTCGCGGAAGAGCGTGTACGCGGGCGGCTCCTGGCGGCCGCCCCGGGGGACGAGCACACAGCGCGCGGTGTCGCCGTCGGCGACCGGTGTGAGCGTCTCGGGGACAGCGCCGTCGACGGTCAGCTGCCACCGGCTCAGATGCCGGGCGTCCCGGACGAACAGCCCGTCCGGTGAACTGCCGCCCCGCACCCCGCTGATGTCGCCGCCGTCGCTCACGGCGGCGAACGTCCCGCCGCGCACGAGCAGGTGATGCCGGTCCGTCATTCCCGGTCCCCTCCCTGGTCACTCATGCCGAACACGACCTCGTTGTCGTGATGCCGTTCGTCGTGCCGTTCGTCGTTCGGTCCGCGGTGCGGTCCGTCGTGCGGTCCGTGGTGCGGTCCGTCGTGCGGTCCGTGGTGCCGCTCATGGCCGTCGAGGTGCTGGCCATGTTCGGCCCACCGGCCGCGGTCGTGGCCGTGGTCCTGGCCGTCCTGGTCGTCCTGATGCAGCAGGTCGAGGGCGAGCGCGGCGGTCCAGCCGAAGCCGAGCGCTCCGCAGTCCTCGCCGGTGTACGGGTCCACGTACTCGGCGAACCCGGACGCCTCCGCGGTCTCCAGTGACGCCGCCCGCAGCGCGTCTGCCCGCTCCCGCTCCCCGTGCAGCCTGAGGCCCCGCTCCAGCATCCAGTTCGTGTTGAACCACGCGGGCCCACGCCAGTACCGGTGCGGATCGAACGCCTCGCCGGTCAGGTCGTACGACGGCACGAGCCGGGTGGCGGAGCCGAGCCCGAAGTGCGGGCCGTGGACTGTCCGGACGAGGGCGGCCGTGATGTCGTGGGGGAGGCCGGGGAGCAGGAGGGGGAGGAGGCCGGAGACGCCACGCTCGGGCAGGAGGGCGTCCGTGGTGACGTCCCGGCAGAAGAACATCTCCTCCGCCGGGTCCCACAGCCGCTCCACCAGCGCCGCCGTCAGGCGTTCCGCGCGCGCGAGGCGGGCCGTCCCCGGTGCGCCCAACTCCTTCGCGATACGGGCGAGGGCGTGCTCGGAGGTGATGAGGAGGGCGTTGAAGGCCGGGTCCTCGACGGCGAACCCGCCCTGTCCGTCGGCATACCCGGCGTCCCGGTAGTCCGCTGCCAGCCGCACGTACCGCCCGTAGTCCAGATCCGTCGGCCGGTCCTCGGCCGCGCCGTGGTCGAGGTCGGCCCGGCGGAAGGAGCGGGCCGGGGCCGGGGTGATGCGGGCGAGGGGCGCGTCCCAGGTGGGGCTGTTGTCCATGCCCTGCTCCCAGGGGTGGACGACGGACGCCAGTCCGCCCCCGCCCAGGTCGCGGCGGTGCAGCAGATAGCGGTGCCAGGCCGCCAGCCGCGGATACACCCGGGCCAGAAAGCCGCGCGCCCGGGACAGTCCGGGGTCCGCCCGGTGCACCAGCCAGGCCGCGAGCGCGTGCACCGGCGGCTGCACGATGCCCGAGGTCTGCGTGGTGCGCGGGGCGCCGGCGGCGCGCCCGGCGGTCGAGGAGCGCCAGAAGTCGGGGCTAGGGAAGTACGCGTCGAGCGGCACGGAGGGGTTGAAGACGATGTGGGGGATCCGTCCGTCGCCCCACTGTGCCGCGAGCAGCGTCTCCAGCTCGGTCTGCGCCCGCAGCGGCGACAGATGACGCAGCCCGATCGCGATGAACGCCGAGTCCCACGACCACTGGTGCGGATACAGCTTGCGCGACGGCACCGTGGACCGGCCCGTCCAGTTGGCGGCCAGCACCTCCGCCGCCGCATGGTGCAGCGAACCGGCCGATCCGGTCACCGCCGCCGGTACGGCCGGATCGTATACATGGCCGCCGATGTGCGCGGCGGTGCCCGGTCGACGGGCGGTGAGCTGGGTGGTGCGGTCCACGCAGGGCTCCCTGAGGACAAGGTGCCGACCGGTTCGGCAGTGGCTACCGTAGGGTTACGTCTACTTAACACGCAAAACTCAATATGTAATGCAGAGTTGGTGAACGCAAGAGGGTGCGCGGGAATGAATCCCCGAGGGGCCGCGACAATGGCGGCATGAGCAGAAGGGCCGTGAAGGTGGGCAGTCATGCCGGTGCCGGAGATCTGCTGGAGTTGGTCCGCAGCGGCCGGGCCACCACGCGTGGCGCGCTCCAGCAGGCCACGGGCCTGTCCCGGGCGACCGTGGGCCAGCGCCTGGACCGCCTCTTCCGCGCGGGCTGGCTGCGCGAGGGCGTCGGCGGCCCCCTCGACTCCCCGCTCGGCGGCCGCCCTTCCATCACCCTGGAGTTCGACGACGCGCATGCGCTCGTCCTCGCCGCCGACCTCGACACCCGCCACGCCCGCGCCGCCGTCCTCTCCCTCACGGGCGAGATCCAGGCCGAACACACCGGCACCCTGGTGATCGACGAGGGCCCCGACGCCGTACTGGACGAACTCGGGCGCTGGTTCGCCGAGTTGCTGGAGAAGGCGGGCCGCCCGGCGGACGCGGTCTGCGGTATCGGTCTCGCCGTGCCCGGCCCTGTGGACACAGACACCGGCCGTGTCGTCCAGCCGCCGATCATGCCCGGCTGGGACGGCTACGACATAAGAGGCCGCCTGGCCCGCGCCTTCACCGAACACGCGGCCGGCCCGGTCAATGTCCCGGTCCTCGTCGACAACGACGCCAACCTCATGGCTTACGGCGAACAGCGCGCCGGATACGCCGACTGCTCGGCGTTCGCGCTGGTCAAGGTGTCCACGGGTATCGGTGCGGGTGTGGTGGTCGGGGGCTCGATATACCGGGGCATCGACGGTGGCGCCGGCGACATCGGCCACATCCGGGTCCCGCAGGGCTCGGACGCGCTGTGCAAGTGCGGCTCGTACGGCTGTCTGGCGGCGGTCGCGAGCGGCGGCGCCGTGGCGCGACGGCTGGCGGAGGCGGGGGTTCCGGCGGCCTCGGGATCGGATGTGCGGGACCTGCTGACCGCCGGGCATCCCGGGGCGACGGCGCTCGCGCGGGAGGCGGGCCGGGTCGTCGGGGACGTCCTGGCCACGGTCGTGACCCTGCTGAACCCGGGTGTTCTGATGATCGCCGGGGATCTGGCCGGAACCCCCTTCCTCACGGGCGTACGCGAACTGCTCTACCAGCGGGCCCTGTCCCGCTCCACGGCCCACCTGGAGGTGGTGACCTCCAGGCTGGGGGAGCGGGCGGGCCTGGTCGGGGCGGGCGCGCTGGTCGTCGAGTACCTGTACGCGCCGGAGCGGGCCGAGAAGCGGCTGGTGGCGCTGGGGGTGTGAGCCGGGTGGACGGCCTCCCGGTCCGTGTGACGGGCGGACGGCCTCCCGGTCCGTGTGACGGGCGGACGGCTTCTTGCGGTCCGTGTGACGGGCGAGCGGTTGTGGCGGGAGGGTGCTCTCTTCCGGCCCGTGTGGCGGCGGGCGGTCGCTCCGGGCCCGTGTGACGGGCGTGTTTCCGTCCCGAGGACCGGTCCGCATGGTGAAATCCGAGCCCCTGAAACCGCGTGATTCTCGCCACCTCTGATAGAGGTTGCGCTCAGATGAGCGAAGTGTGGGCGGTTCCGCGACTTCAAAGGGTGGCACTCGGTGCCACCCTTTGATCGTTCATCGAGCGAACTCAACTGTACGGAATGCTGCTCATGTGAGCGCTGTGGCGCCCTGGTGGGGATGGATGTATTCAAGAGGTGAACGCATCTCGGTGCCGTTCCTTGCCAAGCCTTGACTTTCGATCTCCTGGCGGACGGGTGGTTACAGGCGCATGACGCGCAAGTGGACGTACCCAGGTGCCTTCGATCTGGGTATGTTCCTCGCCGTCAGGGCAGCCACCGCGTCCTCAAGGAGTTGGGACCTGTGTCGGAAAACAAAGATCCCCACGTAGGCCACGTAGCTCAGAGTGTTGAGGGCGTGAAGTTTGTCTATGACTTCACCGAAGGCAACAAGGACCTCAAGGACCTCCTCGGCGGCAAGGGTGCGAACCTCGCCGAGATGACCAACCTCGGTCTCCCCGTGCCCCCCGGCTTCACCATCACCACCGAGGCCTGCAAGGTCTACCTCGACAGCGGCGACGAGCCCGCGGCACTCCGTGACGAGGTCAGCGCCCACCTCGCGGCCCTCGAAGAGAAGATGGGCAAGAAGCTCGGCCAGGCCGACGACCCACTCCTCGTCTCGGTCCGCTCCGGCGCGAAGTTCTCGATGCCCGGGATGATGGACACGGTCCTCAACATCGGCCTCTCCGACAAGTCGGTCCAGGGCCTCGCCAAGCAGGCCGGCGACGACCGCTTCGCCTGGGACTCCTACCGCCGGCTCATCCAGATGTTCGGCAAGACCGTCCTCGGCGTCGACGGCGACCTCTTCGAGGAGGCGCTGGAGGCGGCGAAGACGGCCAAGAAGGTCGTCGTCGACACCGAGCTGGAGGCGGCCGACCTCAAGAAGCTCGTCACCAAGTTCAAGAAGATCGTCAAGACCGAGGCCGGCCGGGACTTCCCGCAGGACCCGCGCGAGCAGATGGACCTCGCCATCCACGCGGTCTTCGACTCCTGGAACACCGACCGCGCCAAGCTCTACCGCCGCCAGGAGCGCATCCCCGGCGACCTCGGCACGGCGGTCAACGTCTGTTCGATGGTCTTCGGCAACCTGGGCCCCGACTCCGGCACGGGCGTCGCCTTCACCCGCGACCCCGCCTCCGGCCACCAGGGCGTGTACGGCGACTACCTCCAGAACGCCCAGGGCGAGGACGTGGTGGCGGGCATCCGCAACACCGTCCCCCTGGCCGAGCTGGAGTCGATCGACAAGAAGTCGTACGACCAGCTGATGCAGATCATGGAGACCCTGGAGAACCACTACAAGGATCTCTGTGACATCGAGTTCACCATCGAGCGCGGCCAGCTGTGGATGCTCCAGACCCGCGTCGGCAAGCGCACGGCGGGCGCGGCCTTCCGCATCGCCACGCAGCTGGTGGACCAGGGCCTGATCGACGAGGCGGAAGCCCTCCAGCGGGTGACGGGCGCCCAGCTCGCGCAGCTCATGTTCCCCCGCTTCGACGAGGAGGCGAAGGTCGCCCCGGTCGGCCGGGGCATCGCCGCCTCCCCGGGTGCGGCGGTCGGCAAGGCGGTCTTCGACTCGTACACGGCCGTGAAGTGGTCGCGTTCCGGCGAGAAGGTCATCCTGGTCCGCCGCGAGACGAACCCCGACGACCTCGACGGCATGATCGCGGCCGAGGGCATCCTCACCTCGCGCGGCGGCAAGACGTCCCACGCGGCGGTGGTCGCGCGCGGCATGGGCAAGACGTGCGTGTGCGGCGCGGAGGAGCTGGAAGTCGACACCAAGCGCCGCCGTATGACGGTGCCGGGCGGCCATGTGGTGGAGGAGGGTGACCTCATCTCCATCGACGGTTCGTCGGGCAAGGTCTACCTGGGCGAGGTCCCCGTGGTCCCGTCCCCCGTCGTGGAGTACTTCGAGGGTCGGATGCACGCCGGCGCCAACGACGCCGACGAACTGGTCGAGGCGGTCCACCGCATCATGGCCTTCGCGGACCGCAAGCGCCGTCTCCGTGTCCGCGCCAACGCCGACAACGCCGAGGACGCGCTGCGCGCCCGCCGCTTCGGCGCCCAGGGCATCGGCCTGTGCCGTACGGAGCACATGTTCCTCGGCGACCGTCGTGAACTGGTCGAACGCCTGATCCTGGCCGACACGGAGACCGTGCGCGAGGAGTCCCTGAAGGCGCTGCTCCCGCTCCAGAAGCAGGACTTCATCGAACTCTTCTCGGCGATGGACGGCCTCCCGGTGACGGTCCGTCTCCTCGACCCGCCGTTGCACGAGTTCCTCCCGGACATCACGGAGCTGTCGGTCCGCGTGGCCCTCGCGGAGTCCCGCCAGGAGCCCCACGAGAACGAACTCCGCCTCCTCCAGGCCGTCCACCGCCTGCACGAGCAGAACCCGATGCTCGGCCTGCGGGGTGTGCGGCTGGGGCTGGTCATCCCGGGCCTGTTCACGATGCAGGTACGGGCCATCGCGGAGGCGGCCGCCGAGCGCAAGAACGCGAAGGGCGACCCGCGCGCCGAGATCATGATCCCGCTCGTCGGCACGGTCCAGGAGCTGGAGATCGTCCGCGAGGAGGCCGATGCGGTGATCGCGGAGGTCGAGGCGGCGACGGGGGTGGCGCTGAAGCTGTCGATCGGCACGATGATCGAGCTGCCGCGCGCCGCCCTGACGGCAGGCCAGATCGCGGAGGCGGCGGAGTTCTTCTCCTTCGGCACGAACGACCTGACCCAGACGGTGTGGGGCTTCAGCCGCGACGACGTCGAGGCCTCCTTCTTCACGGCCTACCTGGAGAAGGGCATCTTCGGAGTCTCCCCCTTCGAGACGATCGACAAGGACGGCGTGGGCTCCCTGGTGAAGCTGGCCGCGGAGGCCGGCCGCGCCACCCGCCCCGACCTCAAGCTCGGCGTCTGCGGCGAACACGGCGGCGACCCGGAGTCCGTCCACTTCTTCCATGAGGTGGGCCTCGACTACGTCTCCTGCTCCCCGTTCCGCATCCCGGTCGCCCGCCTGGAGGCGGGGCGCGCGGCCTCGCAGTCGACGGGGAGTGACCACCGCTAGACCACCACCGGGTCACCGCGGGCTTCACCCCGCGACCCCGAACCCCGGAACCGCCGCTTGTCCCCGACCGACCCTCACCGATGGGCGGCGGTTCCGGATCACGAGGAGAGGGCGGCACCCCGTGCGGGGGGTGCCGCCCTCTCGGCTTGGGGGTGGTTTGTGCCCTCCTGCGCCTCTCATGGACGCGTACCCGGAAGACGGCCACAACGCGCCACCACGCGTACGTACAGGTCGGTGTCGAAGGGCCTGGTCCTGGGGCTGATCATCGGCGTGGCCGCCTACCCGGTGGCGGCAAACTCTGTGGCCCGTGTGCCGGTCCCTGGATACCGTCGTTCCCCCCGGCCGGCCGAACCCGCGGTCTGCCGCGTGTCCAGAGAGCGAACCGATTCCGTGAGCAGGCAGCGAGAGACGACGACACTGTGGCGGCCCACCGGGCCCGTGGAGTTGGAGCTGGTGCGGGAGTCGGGGTGGCGGGCCTGGCCTCCTCGGCTTCCCGAGCAGCCGATCTTCTATCCGGTGCTCAACGAGTCGTACGCGGTGAAGATCGCTCGGGACTGGAACGTCAAGCACGACGGGGCGGGCTACGTCACGCGGTTCGACGTCGAGGCGGAGTTCCTGCGGCGGTATCCGGTGCGGCAGGCCGGCGGGGAGACGATTCTCGAGCTGTGGGTGCCGGCGGAGGAGCTTGCCGAGTTCAACGCGCACATCGTGGGCGGGATCGAGGTTGTGCACGAGTTCCGATAGTCGAAGGCGGAGCCGATAGCCGAAACGGCAGGGGGAGGCGAACGGCAGTCGGAGCCGTAACGGCAGTCGGGGTCGCCGGGCCGAGGGGGGGGCGGCAGCCAGGGCAACCGGGCGCCGCCGTCCCCGGTTCGCAGGTCAGCTCCTCACGGTCGTCGCCCCTCGCGACGGCCGTGGGATGGACACCGGCTTCGCGTTTCGTTCGCCCGCGATCTCCAGCAGGACCCTTACGAGTTCGTCGTGGAGCGCGTCACTGATCTCATGTGCTTGGGGGGTGTCGACGTGCAGCATGTTGACGTGGAGACCGGTGGCGGTGCGGTGGAACCAGTGGCTGATGCCGTTGCCACGGGCTGCCCAGACATGCAACGTCGCATTCCAGAGCGGGTGTTGGAGGCCTCCGGGGGTCCTGCGGAAGTCGATGTAGGAGAAGAAGTTCACCGGGAACGGCCAGTGGTGCAGCGAGAACGCCTCCGGGGCGAGCAACTCCCACGCCCGTACGAAGGGGATGTCGGCGTGCCTCTGCAACTCGCCGTACGCCGTGCGGGCCCGCGCGATCGTGGTCGCGTGGTCCGTGCCGCCCTCACCCACCTGGAACTCGATCGGCATCGTGTTCACGAACCAGCCGATGGAGTGCTGCCACGGGTTCGGAATCCCTCCTGCTTTCCCCGCCCTCTCGTCCGTCCGCTCACTGATGGGGAGCAGGCCCCGGTAGACCCCCGGACCCCCGAAACGGTGCTGGGCCGTCGCCGCGGCCGCCAGTACGGCCGTGAAGACACTGCCTCCCGACGCGCGGGCGCCCGCTGCCAGCGCATCGGTCCGGTGGGCGTCCAGGAGGGGGAGGGCCCGGTTCACGAGGGGGTACAGGTGGTCTCCCGGCACGCCCAGGTCGAAGGGGAACCTGGGGAAGAAGCCGCCGTTCCCGTGGATGAAGTCCTTCCAGTACGTCAGACGGTCGTCGTCGGGACGGAGGGAGGCATAGCGGCGACGCTGGTCGTCGCCGAAGGTCAAGTAGCTTCCCGCGGAGGGGAGTTGCGGATCGCGTTTGGCCGTGAGGGCGGTGTACGCGGTCTGGAGTTCGTTCACGACGACGGGCATGGACAGGCCGTCGCACACGATGTGGTCGAAGCAGAGGTAGACCGTCGCGCTCGTCTCCCGGACCACCGCGCCCATGAGGAACAGCGGCCAGGACAGTGTGTCGATGCTCTTGAACGTTTTGTCGAGGTGGGTGTGCAGGTCGTCCCCGGTGTGGAAGTGACCGACCTCCTCCGTCTCCAGGACGATGGACTCGGGTGCCAGTGCCGTGCAGTTCAGGTCGCCGGTAAGGCGCTGGAACTCGCTGCGGAGCACTTCGTGGCGCCGTACGAGGAGAAGGAGCGCGGATTCCAGGGACGCGGTGTCCAGTCGGCCCGCGATCTCGAAGGTGACCGTGATCGAGCTGGCGATTCCGTCGCTCGTACTCCGGGTCGCTTCGGACGAGGAGTGGTGCTTGTCCTGATTGAACGAGGCTGATGTGTGAGTGGAATTCTGCCCGTCCTGGGAGGAGTGCTTCGTGCGCAGGGACCAGGAGATTACGGTTCCGGGCGCGATGGTGGCGTCGGAGAAGGGGATTTGCAGCACTCGGGGGCTTTCTGCTCGTGACCTGTGGGGGGAAGTCGAGGGGAATTCGGGAGATCAGGTGAGGTGAGACGAGAGGGAATCCACCGCTGCGTTGACACCGTCCTCGGCCTGGACGAGGGGTGCGATCTCACCTGCCCGGTGTCGCAGGTTTCGGTCCGTCACCGCCGTACCGATCGCTTCCGCGAGCCGGTGTGCGGTGAGGGTGCGGGGGGTGAGGGGAGCGGGGGCCACGCCCAGGGCGCGCATGCGGGCGGACCAGTGGGTCTGGTCGCCCATGTGGGGGCAGAGGACCTGCGGCCGGCCTGCGGCGAGGGCGGCGCCGACGGTGCCGGGGCCGCCGTGGTGGACGACCGCGGCCGTACGGGGGAAGAGCCAGTCGTGCGGGGCTTGTTCGATCATCAGGATGTCCGGTGGCGGAGGGCCGGATTCGCGTGCCGCCGTGCCGATGCCGCCCCAGCCGGTCGCGACCACGGCGCGTACACCGGCGAGACGGATCGCCTCGGTGACCAGCGCGTTGTTGCGGTGCGCCCGGGTGCCGGTCATGCTGCCGAAGCCGATGTAGACGGGGGGTGGCCCCTCGTCCAGGAAGCGGGTCAGCTCACTGGGCGGCGTCCAGTCGGGGCGGGCGGGCAGGTACCAGAAACCCGTGGTGAGTACGGCGTCGCCCCACGCCGGGTCGGTCGGTGTGATGTGCCGGCTGAACGACTGCAGGACGGGTCGCCGTCGGCCCGCGGGGTCCCGCAGCCACCGCCGTGCACCGTGGCGGCGAGGGGCCAGGCCCAGTTCGGCCGTCCGCCAGCGCTCCACTTCACGGGACCGCTGTGCCGCTGTGACCAGGGTGTATGTGCTCCGGTTGAGGAAGCGTGGCACGCGGGGGAGCGGCATCAGCTGGCAGGGGAACGTGTCGGTGGGGATCCAGCCGGGTTGCAGCGCCACGACGACGGCGGGTACGTCCAGCATGTCGGCCACGTGCTGGGCGGGGAACGCCGCCGAATGCACCACGGCCGCCACGTCACCGTGGTCGTGGGCGATGGCCGCCACGTCCCGCAACGGGGTGATGAGCAGCTGCTTGAGGCGGGCGACGGTCCGTGCGGCCGCGACTTTGCCGCGTACCCCCATGAGGCCGTTGTCGATGATCCTGCGGGTCGCCGTCTCGTCGAGGATGCGGGTGGGGCCGTCGTCGATCGCGGCGAAATCGACGCCATGGGCGGCGGCGTCGGCCGCATAGGAGGAAGGGGCGGCCAATAACGGGTGATGGCCGTGCCGGCGCAGCGCCACGGCCAGTGCGAGAAAGGGTTGTACGTCCCCGCGAGTACCGCATGCCGCCAGGAGAACCTTGCGCGAGCGAGCGCCGACTCCGAGGCTCTCCGGCCCCAATTCTTTGGGCATGACCACGCGCTGAACCTAGCAGAAGCGGAATCGAACAAGTCTGGGCCGGTATTGAGTTCGAGTCTTTTGCTGCGACGCCGGCGACGTCTGCGATGTCTACGGCGTCTACGGCGTCTACGGCGCCTGAGATTCCTGCGGTTCTGCGATTTTATTTTTTGTGGAGTGAGGCATTCGATGTGCTAATCGTTTATGCCTCTGCCGTCAGGTTCGGAACGGGCCCGTCACCTCGTAGGTGATTCCGCCCGATGAACTGCCGCTCGTGCCGCGTTGGCTGGAGAAGTAGAGGCGGCGGCCGTCGGGGGAGAAGGCGGGGCCGGTGATCTCGGAGGCGGACTGGCTGTCGACGCGGAGGAAGGGGGCGATGGTGTCGTTCGGGGTGATGAGGCAGATCTCCATGTTGCCGCCGTCCTCGGCGACGTAGAGGTCGCCGGAGGAGGTCCCGGTGATGTTGTCGACGCCGGTGAGGGGAGCCGTGCCGGAGGTGACCAGGGAGTCGTCGTACGCCAACTCGTAGGTGCCGGCGGCGAGGTCGAGCTGCCAGACGCGGTTGTCGCCCTTGGTGGTGAACCAGACCGTGTCGTCGGCGTAGTAACAGCCTTCGCCCCCGTTGAAGGACTTGGAGCCCGAGACCTGGGTGCGGGTGGTCGTGGGGGAGCCGTCCGGGTCGGGGACGTTCGCCCAGGTGTAGGAGCCGGACGTGGCGGTGCCGGCGATCATGACCTGGAGGGTGCCGGAGGACAGGTCGCCCCAGGTCGTGGGGACGAAGCGGTAGAAGCGGCCGTTCGTCTCGTCCTCCGTCAGATAGACCACCCGGCGGACCGGGTCGGCGGCCGCCGCCTCGTGCTTGAAACGGCCCATCGCGTCCCGACGGACCGCCGCGGTCGTGCCCCACGGGTCGGTCTCGTAGACGTACCCCCGGTCCACCTCCTCGCAGGACAGCCAGGTGTTCCACGGGGTCCGGCCGCCGGCGCAGTTCTGGCGGGTGCCGGACAGGACGCGGTAGGCGGACGTGACCGTGCCCGTCGACGAGAACCGCACCGCGCTCGCCCCGCCGGACGGATTGATCTCCGAGTTGGAGACATAGATCCAGCCCGTGCCGTCCGCGTAACAGGCGCCGCCGTCGGGGGCGTTGTGCCAGGTGTACGACGTTCCGGGGACCGTCTGGCCGGAGCGGGCGATCACCCGGCTGGTGAAGCCGCCCGGGAGCCTGATGCCGTTGGCGTCCGCCGAACCGAGCGCCCCGTACGGGCCCATCCCGGGCTGGGCGGGCGCGGCGTACGCGGCGCCGCGCCACAGGGTCCCGCCGAAGGCGGTCGATGTGCCGCCGAGTACGGCCGCGCGCAGGAGAGTACGACGTTCCACTGTCGCTCCAAGGGGTACCTTGACCGGCCCGCCTGCCGGTCGGCGGCGGGGTCGCGCGGTGAGGGAACTTACGGGAGCGTGATTGACGGAGCATGGACAACTCATGACTCTACGGCGGCGTTCACGGATGGCACATGGGGCGTGCAGGGGTGGCACATGGATGGCGCACGGGTGATGCACGGATGACGCACGGGGGCGGGCGGGCCGAAGGCCCGGAAGGGGTGGCGGGGAACCGCGTGATCAGCCACGTACGACCCGCCGTCGCCGTACGAGCGCCACCCCCGAGCTCCTGGGCGGGCGACCCACTCAGGCGGGCAGCGGCGGAGCCTCCCGGCGGCGTTGCCCCGGGCGTCCTCCGAAGCCGTGGCCGTGGGGGTGGACCGGAGGCTCCGCCGACGGTAGGCGGACCACGGCGTCCAGCCCACCCGTGGCCGCCTCCCGCAGCGCCACCTCCCCGCCGCTGGCGTGCGCGAGGCGCTGGACGAGGGAGAGACCGAGACCGGTACCGCCCTTGGGGGCGCCGGGGGCGCGCCAGAAGCGGTCGAACGCGCGGGCGCGCTGTTCGGGCGTCATGCCGGGGCCCTCATCGGTGACGTGGAGGTCGACCCAGCTGGGCCGGGCGTCGCGCAGCGCCCGGCGGGCGGGGACGAGGAGCCGTAGCTCCATGGTGACCGTGCTGTGGGCGGGGGAGGCGCGCAGCGCGTTGGAGAGGAGGTTGTCGAGGATCTGCTCCACGGCTCCGGGGACCGCCGTCACCGGCCCGACCACCCCGGCGAAGAGGACCAGCGAGACACCCTCACGTTCGAACAGCGGCCCCCACGTACGGTGCCGCTCCGCGCAGACCGCGCCCAGGTCGACCTGGGCCGGGATGGCCGCAGCCTCCTCCAGGCGGGCCATCGCCAGCAGCCCTTCGACCATCCGGGCCAGCCGGTCCGTCTCGGTCACGGCGGCGTCGAGGGTCGGCCGGGCGTGCCGGGCGATATCCGGCTCCAGGTTCTCCAGCCGTAGCCGCAGCGCCGCCAAGGGGGTCTTCAGCTGGTGCGAGGCCTCACCGGCGAAGGCCCGCTGGGAGGCCAGCAGATGTTCGAGGCGGGCGGCGGTCGTGTTGAAGGCCGCTGCGAGACTCCGTACCTCCGGCGGGCCCGAGGTGACCACCACACTGGTTGCCGCGCCCCCCTCGGCCAGCCGGTGCGTGGCCTCCTCCAACTGGCGGATGGGGCGCCCCGTCCAGCGGGCGAACGCGAACGCCACCGCGGCCACCCCGGTGAGCACCGCGAGTCCGGCCAGCGCCAGCAGCAGCCAGACCGCGAACACGCGGGCGTGCACCATGGTCGTCGGGAGGGTGACGCGTACGGCGCCCTGCGTCAGCGTGCCCGAGTCGGAGCCGGTTCCTGCCCCTGTCCTTGTCACCGTCATTGTGGCTGTGGCTGTGGCTGTGGCTGTGGCCGTGCTTGTGGTCGTGGTCGAGCCGACGACTGTGATCGAGCCGGTGTCCGTGCCCCGGTCGGTGTCGGTGTCCTCGGCCGCGTGGCCGACCGGAGCCGCCACGGACAGGTAGTGGACGCCGCCGGTCGTCGTCGTGCGTACGTCCGTGGTGGCGCGGCCGCGGAGCGCGGCGGAGATCTCGGGTTGGGACGAGAGGGCCTGTTCCTCGTCGTCGGACAGGGGGTGCGAGGAGGCGAGCAGCTTCCCGTCTGCGTCGACGATGACGACCTTGCCGCCGATGCGCTCGGCGCAGTGCCTGGCCCGTTCGACGAGTTCGTCCCGGCGGTCGGCGGCGAGGGACAGCGCGGCATACGCGGCCACCGACTCGGCCTCGTCGTTGGCCGAGTTGACGATCCGCTCGCGTTCGGCCCGGGAGTAGACGAAGCCCAGCGGGATCTCCAGGCCGAGCAGGACCAGGGCGGCGAGGCTGAGGTAGCTCAGCAGCAGGCGCCGGGTCACGACGCCCTGGCCTCGGGTGTGCGATGCCTCCCGGAGCCCTGATCGCGTCCACGGGCGGGCCCCGGCCCTTGCCCGCGACTCTGGCCCTGGCCCGGTCCCGGCGCCTGCCCGGGGGCGCGTACGGCCAGCCGGAAGCCGACACCGCGCAGGGTCTGGATCCACGCCGGGTCGCCCAACTTGCGGCGCAGGGTGGCGACATGGACGTCCAGTGTCTTGGTCGGGCCCTGGTAGTGGTCGTCCCAGACGCGGTTGAGTATCTGCTGCCGGGAGTAGACCGCGCCGGGGTCCTCGGTGAGCAGCGCCAGCAGTTCGAACTCCTTCGGCGTCAGCGCGACCGGCACCTCACCCACCCACACCTGCCGGGTCCGCCGGTCCACGACCAGCGGGCCGGGCGGCGGCGGAGCCGAGCCGTTGTCGTCGGCGGCCGGGCCGACGGAGGCACGAGGTTGCGGCGGGACCTGCTCGTACATGGGGGGCTCGTAGGCGGGCGGCTGTTCGTAGACCGGGCTGCCGTGCGCCGGGGTTCCGTACGCCGGGCTCCCGAAGGCGGGGCTGCCGTACGCCGCGCTCCCGTACGTGGGCGTGCCGTGCGTCGGGGTTCCGTACATCGGTGAACCGTGTGGGGGCGTGCCCTGCGCGGGGGTGCCGCCGAACGCCGGGCTTCCCGACGCAGGGTTGCCGGGGGCGGTCGGGGTTCCGTGGGTGGAGGTGCCTTCGAAGGGCGTTCCCCGCATCGGTGTTCCCTGCGCGGGGGTTCCCTGCGACTGTGCCGTGCGGGCCGATGCCTCGTAGGCCGATGCGCCACGGGTCGATGCGCCACGGGTCGATGAGCCATGAGGCGACGCGTCATGAGGCGACGCGTCATGAGGCGGTGCCCCGTGCGCCGGTGCCCCCTGGGCCGGCGTCTCGTACGCGGCCGACCAGTCGTACTCCGCACTGTCGGCCCCTACGCCGAAACCGGCCCTGCGGCGGCCCGCGTCCCCGTCGCCGGCCCCGTCACCGGCGTCCCCGAGGCTGGTGCGCCCCGACCCGTCGTCTCCGGCGCGGCCAGAGCCCTCGGCCCCGAAATCGCCACCCGCGCCGAAGCCGTCGCCCGCCCGGCGATCGCTGCCGCCCCCGAAATCGCTCGCGGCCGTGAAGTCGCTCCCGGCCCCGAAGCCGATCCGGGACAGGCCCCCGACACCGGCAGGGACACCGAGACCGCCCTCTGTGGCCGACTCCCGCCGAGTCGCCAACTCCTGTGCCGACGAAACCCGTTGGGCGTACGCCTCGCTCCCGCTCCCGGCCCCGGCTCCGCCCCAGGCCCCGGCTCCGCCCCAGGCACCGCCCTCGGCCCAGGCACCGCCCTCGGCCCAGGCACCGCCCTCGACGCCGGCGTTGGCCTCGATGTCGGCCCCGGCCCCCGGTCGCTGATGGCGTCGCGACACCGCCCGTATCCGGGCGACCAGTTCTCGGATGCTGAATGGTTTCGCCAGGTAGTCGTCGGCGCCGAGCTCCAGGCCCAGTACGCGGTCGGCCTCCTCGCCGCGCGCGCTGAGGATGATGATGGGGACGTCGGAGGTCCGGCGGATCCCGCGGCAGACGTCTATGCCGTCCATGTCGGGCAGGCCGAGGTCCAGCAGGACGACATCGCCGTGCGGCCCTCTCAACCCGTCCGCGCCGGTGGCCACGTGGTGGACCGTCAGGCCGAAGTGCCGCAGCCCGTCGGCGAGCGGTTCGGCGATCGTCTCGTCGTCCTCGATGAGCAGCACTCGTACGCCCATGGCCGCCTGTCTCTCCAGAAAGTCGGGACAACACGAGACCCGTGCTGTGGGGCGCCACGCTACAAGAGACCGAACATGAACGTGCAGGGAATCCGGAGCATTGTGAAATGACCCTCAGAAACCGCTTGTATTCGGTCACCCGACCTGCGGCGAAGGGGTGACTGGCTGAAATCTGTGGAAAACCTGGCGTCGCTTTAGTGTTCGCTTAACCTTCCTCTGGTCATCGCCTCTCTATGGTCGAAAGAGCTGGTCGGAGCCACTTCAGGGAGGCAGGATGAAGGCGTTGCTGGATCGCGCCCGGTCGTTCAAGCGACGGGTCGACTTCGAGAGCGATGAATACCGGAAACTCGCCGTCGGACAATTTCCCGAGGCGCTGTTCATTACCTGCTCGGACTCGCGGGTGATTCCCGCCCTGATCACCGGAGCGCGACCCGGTGAGATATTCGAGCTGCGAAATGCGGGCAACATCGTGCCGCCGCACGACGCGTACGGGGCCGCCTCCGGTGAGGCCGCCACCATCGAGTACGCGCTGGAGGTGCTCGGCGTTCAGGACCTCGTGGTGTGTGGTCATTCCCACTGCGGCGCGATGAGCGCGCTGACGTACGGCGCCGACCTGTCCGGCCTGCCCAGGGTGGACGCCTGGCTCGACCACGCGCGGCCCGCGCTCGCACCGGTGCTCGGCGAGCGCGGCGGTGACACCGGTCGTGACGCCACCTCGTCGTCCGAGGATCCCGCCCTGACCGAGGTCGTCCAGCTCAACATCCGCAACCAGCTCGCCGTCCTGCGCGACTACCCCGTCGCCCGGCAGCAACTCGACGCCGGACGGCTCCGGTTGCACGGCTGGTACTACGAGATCGACACGGGCAAGGTCCACGAACTGGACGCGGACGGGGACTTCCAGGTGCACGACTCATGAGCGGCGCACACGGACGACGGCACGCGGGGGGCGCCCGCCGAGCGGTCAGGAACAGTCAGGCCGATAGGGCGGATAGGGCCGATTTCGCGGGCATGGCGGGCATGGCGGGCATGGCGGGCGTATCGGGCGTGGCCGAGCGGTTCAGGCAGGCCGGTACGGCTGACATGCCCGACCACGCTCCCGGCACGCTTGAGTACAGCGGTGGTTCGCAGGAGCCGAACGGGCCCAAGGGCACCCGCGCCGGAGCCCCACGCGGTCGTATCGACTTCGGTACCGAGATCACCGCCTCCCTCGTCGTCTTCCTCGTCGCGCTGCCGCTCTGTATCGGTGTGGCCGTGGCCTCCGGGGTGCCGGCCGAGCTGGGCATCATCTCCGGGGTGATCGGTGGTCTGGTGGTCGGCGCGGTGCGTGGCAGCACGCTCCAGGTCAGCGGACCGGCGGCCGGTCTCGCCGCGCTCGTCGCGGAGACGGTCATGGAGTTCGGCGTCGCGATGCTCGGCGTGATCGTCCTCTTCTCCGGCATCCTCCAGATCGTGCTGGGCCTGGTGAAACTGGGCCGGATGTTCCAGGCGATCTCCCTCGCCGTCGTCCAGGGCATGCTCGCGGGCATCGGCCTGCCGCTGATGTTCAGCCAGCTGTACCCGATGTCCGACTCCAAGGCACCGGGCACCCCCTTGGAGAACATGGCGGGTGTCCCCGGGCTGATCGCCGACACCGTGACGAACCCGCAGGCGCTGATCGCCGCCGGGCTCGGGGTCGTCACGATCGTGCTCAGCTTCCTCTGGAAGAAGGCGCCGGGGCCGGTCAAGAAGGTCCCGGCCGCGCTCGTGGCCGTCGGGATCGGAATCGCCGTCGCCTCGTTGCCTGGCGTCGAGGTGAAGACGCTCCAGGTCGGCAATCTGCTGGCGTCCGTGGACGTGCCCGGGCCGGAGCAGCTGTCCGGGCTGGCCAGTGCCGGGATCATCACGGCGATCCTCACGTTCACCGTGATCGCGTCGGCGGAGAGCCTGTTCACCGCCGCAGCCGTGGACCGGATGCACGACGGTCCGCGCACCCGCTACAACACCGAACTCATCGCCCAGGGCGCGGGCAACACGCTCGCCGGCATCCTCGGCGCGCTGCCCATCACGGCGGTCGTCGCACGCAGCTCGGCGAACGTCCAGGCCGGCGCCAAGACCCGCCTCTCCCGCACGCTGCACGGCCTCTGGCTGCTTGCCTTCGCGCTGCTGCTGCCGCAGGTGCTGGCGCTGATCCCGATCTCGGTGCTCGCGGGTGTCCTCGTGCACAGCGGGTGGAAACTGTTCGCGCCGGACGAGTTCCCGAAGATGTGGCGGCAGGACCGGGGCGAGTTCGCGGTGATGACGCTGACGACGCTGGTCATCACGGCGACCGCGCTGCTCGAAGGGGTGCTGTTCGGGCTGGCCGCTGGTGTCGTGCTGGCCGCGCTGCGCATGTCGCAGACCGTCGTCCGGCAGCACATCGAGGACGACACGGCGAAGGTCGTCATGGCGGGCAACGCGACGTTCCTGCGGCTGCCGAAGCTGATCGACGCGCTGGAGAGCGCGGCCGCCTCCGGCAAGCCGCGCATCCGGCTGGACCTGCTCGGGGTGACCCACCTCGACCATGCGTGCCGCAGCCAGGTCGAGGAGTTCGTGGCGCAGCAGCGGGGGGCGGGGCTGCGGGTGGAACTGCTGATGCCGGACCTCACCGACACGGGCACGCGGGTGCCTGCGGCGGCTGAGCCGGTGCCGGTGCCGGTGCCGGATGTGGAGCTGGATCCGGCGGAGGTGTGGGACTACGCGACGGTCGGTACGGCGGCGGTGGGGGGTATGGGACAGATGCCGTCGGTGCCTGGGGGTGGGCCCGGGCCCACCGCCGAGTGGTTCTACCTCGACACTCGCCCCATGCCGGGGGTGCCCGATTCTCCACCGCCGTCGCTGCGCCGCGAGCGCGACTGGGCGGACTGACTGGACGGGGGTTCGTGGGCGGACCAGCAGCCCGCACACCTCCCGCAACACCCCCGGCGGGACTACGCTGACAACGGCTGAGGAACGCATCGGGAAGGCGGCGTCATGGCAGGCTGGAACGTGGGCGACATCCCCGATCAGCGCGGCCGCGCCGCCGTCGTCACCGGCGCCAACAGCGGCATCGGATATGCCGCCGCCCGGGAACTGGCCCGCCGCGGCGCCCATGTCGTCCTCGCCTGCCGCAGCCCGGAGCGGGGCGTCGCCGCACTGGAACGGATGAGTTCCGAAGTCCCGGACGCCAGCGTCGAGTTGATACGACTCGACCTCGGAGACCTCGGTTCCGTACGGGACTTCGCACGGACGTACGGGCGTACGAGTGACCGGCTGGATCTGCTCGTCAACAACGCGGGCGTGATGGCCGTGGCCCAGAGCCGCACCGCCGACGGCTTCGAGACACAGTTCGGGACCAACCACCTCGGTCACTTCGCCCTGACCGGTCTGTTGCTGCCCATGCTCCTGGCCACGCCGGGCGCCCGGATCGTGACCGTCTCCAGCACCATGCACCTGAGGGCGAACATCGACATCGACGACCTCAACAGTGAACGCCGGTACGGACGTTGGGTCGCCTACGGCCGCTCCAAGACCGCCAACCTGCTCTTCACCCACGAACTGGCCCGGCGGCTGGCCGCCAACGGCTCGGAGGTCGTCGCGGCGGCCGCCCACCCCGGCTACGCGGCGACCAATCTCCAGACGGCCGGAGCCACCGCCGAGGGCCGCAAGGGCGTCGAGCGCTTCATGCGTGTCGGCAACAGCATCGTCGCCCAGTCCGCCGAAGCGGGCGCCCTGCCCACCCTGTACGCGGCGACCGCCCCCGAGGTACGCCCCGACTCCTTCATCGGCCCGTCCTTCCTGATGTGGCGCGGCGCGCCGGGCCCGGCCGGGCGGGCGCCCTGGGCCCGCAACGACCGGGCCGGCGAACGCCTCTGGACGGCCTCCGAGGAGCTGACAGGGATCACGTACGAAGAACTGAAGGCCTGAGACGCGAGCGGAAGGCGTGAGGCACGAGCGGAAGGCGTGAGGCACGAGCGGAAGGCGTGAGGCACGAGCTGAAGCGTGAGACACAAGCGGAAGTCGTGACCCGCGAACCGTAGCCTCGTACGGTTCGCGCGCCACAACAGGGGTGAGGGGCCGGGGCGACCGCTACGCGGCGCGCACCTCGTACGCCGTGATCCGTACCGTCTCGTCGTCCAGGCACTCCCCGCTCGCCAGGTCGAAACGCTGCTTCAGGAGCGGGGAGGCCACGAACGGGCGGCCCTGGTGGGAGCCGGTGAGGCCGCGGGAGAGGACGGCGGCGCCGCCGAAGGGGTCGCGGTTGTCGATGGCGTACAGCCTGCCCGCGCGGTCGAGGAAGAGCGCGGCCTGGTTGCCGTCGGGGAGCAGGGCGGCCACGCCGCGGCCCGGGATCAGCAGGGTCAGGTCGCAGACCGTGAACCAGCCGTCCGCCAGCCGCAGCTGGACCTTCACATCGGTCTTCTCGGGAGCGAGGGTCATCGCTGGGCGCTTCCTTCCAGGACATCGGCGGGCCGCAGGCCGATGGACAGCAGCGGCAGGTCGGGCTTGATCTGGTCGCGTTCGGGGACGAAGCCGACGACCGGGTCCGGGGTGTCCGGGGCGTTGACGAAGGACACGAACCGGGCGAGCTTCTCGGGGTCGTTGATGGTGGAGGCCCACTCGTCGGCGTAGTGCGAGACGTGGTCCGTCATCAGGGACTCCAGCTCCTCGCAGATGCCGAGGGAGTCCTCCACGACCACGTCCCGGACGTGGTCCAGGCCGCCGGGGATCCGCTCCAGCCACGTCGAGGTGCGCTCCAGGCGGTCCGCGGTGCGGATGTAGAACATCAGGAACCGGTCGATCAGCTTGATCAGTTCGGCGTCGTCGAGGTCCTGGGCCAGGAGGTCCGCGTGGCGGGGGGTGGCGCCGCCGTTTCCGCCGACGTAGAGGTTCCAGCCGTTGGAGGTGGCGATGATGCCGAAGTCCTTCGACTGGGCCTCGGCGCACTCGCGGGCGCATCCGGAGACCGCCGACTTGAGCTTGTGGGGCGACCTGAGCCCCCGGTAGCGCAGCTCCAGGTCGATCGCCATGCGGACCGAGTCCTGGACGCCGTAGCGGCACCAGGTCTGCCCGACACAGGACTTCACGGTCCGCAGCGACTTGCCGTAGGCGTGCCCGGACTCGAAGCCGGCGTCCACCAACCGGGCCCAGATGATGGGGAGTTGCTCGACGCGTGCGCCGAACATGTCGATCCGCTGGCCACCCGTGATCTTCGTGTAGAGGCCGAAGTCGCGGGCGATCTCGCCGATCACGATCAGACCCTCGGGGGTGATCTCACCGCCGGGGATGCGCGGGACGACGGAGTACGAGCCGTTCTTCTGGAGGTTGGCCAGGAAGTGGTCGTTGCTGTCCTGCAGGGCCGCCTGCTCGCCCTCCAGGACGTAGCCGCTCACGCCGATGGTCGGGGCGAGGGAGGCGATGATCGAGCCGACCGCCGGCTTGCAGATCTCGCAGCCGTCGCTGCCCTTGGCCCCGTCACGCCCGTACCGGTCCAGCAGCTGCTGGTAGGTGTTGATCCGCAGCGCGAGGACGATCTCGTACAGCTCCTCGCGGGTCTGCGAGAAGCAGCCGCACAGGCCCTTGTCGACGACGACACCGCCGGCCTCCAGCTCGGCCGTGACCAGCTGGCCGAGGACCTTGACGCAGCTGCCGCAGGTCGTACCGGCCTTGGTGCACTTCTTCACCTCGGGCACGGTGGTGCAGTTGTGCTCGGTCACCGCACCGCGGATCGTGCCCTTGCGGACGTTGTTGCAGGAGCAGATGATCGCGTCGTCGGGCAGCGCGGTCGGGCCGAGCTGGACGGACTCCCCGGCGCCGGCGGGCAGCACCAGCGACTCGGGTGAGACCGGCGGGACGGACCCGGTGAAGGCCTTCAGCGTGCCGTACGCCTCCGCGTCGCCGACCAGGATGCCGCCGAGCAGCTCGCCGTCGCGGCCGATGACCAGCTTCTTGTAGACGCCCGAGCGGGAGTCGGAGTACACGACGTCCAGGCAGTCGGCGGTCGCGCCGTGCGCGTCACCGAAGGAGGCCACGTCGACGCCGAGAAGCTTCAGCTTGGTGGACAGGTCGGCGCCGGTGAACGAGGCCTCGTCGGCGGCGATCGTCGCGGCGGCCGTCTCGGCCTGCTCGTAGCCGGGGGCCACCAGGCCGTACACGCGGCCGTCCGAGGCCAGCGCGCACTCGCCGATCGCGAACACGTGCGGGTCGTTGACGGTCCGGCACTGCTCGTCGACGCTGATGCCGCCGCGCTCGCCGACCGTCAGACCGCAGTCGCGGGCGAGCTGGTCGCGGGGGCGGACACCGGCCGAGAACACCACCAGGTCGGTGCTGAGTTCGGAGCCGTCGGAGAGCTTCATGCCGGTGACCGCGCCGTCCTCGCCGACGACGATCTCCTGCGTGCCCACACCGGTGTGGACCGACAGGCCCATGTCCTGGATCGTGCGCAGGAGCGCGGCGCCACCGCCGTCGTCCACCTGCACCGGCATCAGCCGGGGAGCGAACTCCACGATGTGCGAGGTGAGTCCGAGGCCCTTCAGCGCACCGGCCGCCTCGAGGCCGAGCAGACCACCGCCGACCACGGCACCGGTCTCGGCCGTCTTCGCGTACTCCTCGATCGCGAGCAGGTCCTCGATCGTGCGGTAGACGAAGCAGCCCTTGGCGTCCTTGTTCGGGACCGGCGGCACGAAGGGGAACGAGCCGGTGGCGAGGACGAGGATGTCGTACTCGAAGACCTGCCCGGAGCGGGCCGTGACCTTCTTGGCCTCGCGGTCGATCGTCTCGGCCGGGTCGCCGACGAGCAGTTCGATGCCGTGCGTCTCGATGAACTCCATGTCGGTCATCGACAGGTCCTCGGGCGTCTTGCCCGCGAAGTACGAGGTGAGCGCCACCCGGTCGTACGCCGGGCGCGGCTCCTCACACAGCACGACCACGCGGTGCGTGGCGGTCAGGCCGCGCTCGGCGAGCGCCTCGAGGAAGCGCTGGCCGACCATGCCGTGGCCGACGAGCACGATCGTGGGGGTGGGCCCCAGGGTGGCGGACATTCAGGAGCCTCCATCGTTGGTGAGCAGGTGGAGCAGAGGAGCGCCGTTCGTGGGGAGCGGCTCCGCTCCCTCCCAGGCGCGGGCGAGCGCGCCCACGGTGCCGAGTTCGCCGACGAGCACCCCGCCGACCAGGCGGTCGTCGCGGACGACGACCTTGCGGTACGTGCCGCGGGTGGCGTCGGTGAGCTGGATGACGTCGTCACCGGGCAGCGGCTCGGGCTCGCCGAACGCCGCGAGATCGAGGAAGTCCGCTCCGGCGAGCGTCAGCCGGGTCAGGGCGCGGGTCCCGGTGTAACGGGATGCGGTGTTCCCCGCCAGCAACTCGGCCAGCACGTCGGCCTGTTCGAGTGCCGGGGTGGCGAGCCCGTACACCGTGCCCTCGAACTGGGCGCAGTCGCCGATCGCGTGGATGTGCGGGTCGGAGCTGCGCAGCTCCTCGTCGACGATGACGCCCTTGTGCACCGCGAGTCCCGCCTCCTGGGCGAGACCCACGCGGGGGTGGACCCCGCAGGCGATGACGACCAGGTCCGCGTCGAGCGCGTACCCGTCGGCCATCGACACGGACCGTACGGTCCCGCCGAGGCTGCGGACGGCACGTACGCGTGTCTCGGTGTGCACCTCGACGCCGAGATCGACGAGGTGCCGACGGACCAACTTCGAGGCGGACGGGTCGAGTTGACGCTCCATCAGTCGCTCGCCCTGCTGGGCGAGAACGACCTGCGCGCCGCGCAGGGCGAGCGCGCGGGAGGCGGAGACCCCGAGGAGCCCGCCGCCGATGACGACGGCCCGCGCGCCCGGCCGTACGGCCTTGGACAGGCGCAGGCAGTCGTCCATGGTCCGGAAGGCGTGCACCCCGTCGGGGAACTCGTGCCGCTCCGGGTCCCAGAGGCCGCGCAGCGGCGGCAGCACCGGGTTCGAGCCGGTCGCGAGGACCAGTTTGTCGTACGCGATCTCCGTACCGTCCGCGAGATGTACGGCTCGCATCTCGCGGTCGATACGGACCACCCGGCCGTGCGTCAGCTCGGCGGGGGCGGGCAACGCGATGACCTCGGGCGCGTACCGCCCGGCCAGGACCTCGGCGAGCAGCACCCGGTTGTAGGGTGTGTGCTCCTCCTCGCCGACCAGGGTGGCGGGCATGCCGAGCTCTCCGAGCCGCCGGGCGAGACGTACACCCGCGAGGCCGGAGCCGATCACCACCACACGCTCATTCGAGGTCATGTCCTTGAGCGTGCGGTGCCGGTGTTACCCGACCGCATCGCATCTGTTTCCCACGAGGAACGCTGCCCTCCCCGCGGCCCCGAGCGCTGTGTGAGGGGTTTCCGGAAGGCCTGGGTGGGGTGTGAGGACGCCCGGGATCACGCTGCTGACCTGGCGATACGAGGGTCATGCGGGCGTATACGGGAGAGCGGGGCAGAGCGCCCGGCGAGGCGACCGCGCCGGGCGGCGGTGCCGTAGGTCACGTCAGGGGCCGCGTGACGGGCGGCGGCGAAGCGCTTTCCGGTGGCGGATCGGCGGGAAAGCGGGCGATGGGCGGGGACGGCGGTCGACCGCGGGGAGGGGGGCACCGGGCGGCGGCGAGGCGGGATGTCGTCCGGCGAGGAGGGGGGCGATGGGGCGACGACGTGGGGCGATGGGGCGACGACGAGGCGGGGTGTCGTCCGGTGGAGCCCTCGGCGCCGAACCTCAGAACATCCTCAGGTCGATGGACGGCACACCTATCCCACCGCATAGGGTCGCGATCATGCCCGACATATCGCTGACCATGGTCGTACTCCTGTGCCTCGCCGCCCTCGCGGCCGGCTGGATCGACGCCGTGGTGGGCGGCGGCGGGCTCCTGCTCCTCCCCACCCTCCTCCTGGGCCTGCCGAACGGCGCCTCGGCCGCGCAGTACGCGCTCGGCACCAACAAGGCCGTCGCCATCGTCGGCACGACGGGCGCGGCGGTGACGTACGCCCGCCGCACCCCCGTCGACGTGAGGATCGCCGTACGGATCGGGCTGGCGGCGCTGGCGGGCTCGACGGCCGGTGCCTTCGTGGCCGCGGGCATGAGCACCGAGATCCTGAAGCCGGTGGTCATGGTCGTCCTCCTCGCCGTGGGCGCCTTCGTGATCCTGCGCCCCTCCTTCGGCACGACGGCCCCCGCCACGGGCCCCGTCTCCGCGCGCCGCGTCCTCGCCGCGATCGGCCTCGCAGGTGTCGGCATCGGCTTCTACGACGGCCTCATCGGCCCCGGCACCGGCACGTTCCTGGTCCTCGCCCTGACCGCGGTCCTCCACCTCGACCTGGTCACCGCCTCCGCCACCGCCAAGATCGTCAACTGCTGCACCAACGCCGGCGCCCTCGCCACGTTCGCCTGGAAGGGCACGGTCTACTGGCAGCTGGCGGCCCTGATGGCGGTCTTCAACCTCGTCGGCGGCACCGTCGGCGCCCGGACCGCCCTCAAGAAGGGCAGCGGCTTCGTCCGGGTCGTCCTGCTGACGGTGGTGTTCACGCTGGTGGCGAAGATGGGGTACGAACAGTGGGTGGCGTGAGCGATGTCGGGACGGCCGCCGGGTCGCGGGGGCGCCGGTGATCCGGCCGATGGTCAGCCGGCGCGGCTGCCCGTGAGGTGGGCGAAGACGACCACGTTGCCCTGGTAGCCGGTTGCCCTCGAATACCCGCCGCCGCAGGTGATGACCCGCAACTCCGCCCCCGCCGATGCCCCGTACACCTTCTGGTCGGGGAAGTTCCGCGCGTCGTACACCTCCACCGCGTCCACCGTGAACACCGCGATCCCGCCGTCCCGCCGGTCCACCTCGACGGTGGCGCCCCGCTTCAGCGCGCCGAGGCCGAAGAAGACGGCGGGACCGTCGGCGTTGTCCACGTGCCCGGCGACGATCGAGGTACCCCGTGCACCCGGGGTGGTGCCGGCCTCGTACCAGCCCGCGAGGTTCTCCTTCTGGGCGGGCGGGACGTCGAGACTGCCGACGGGCGTGAGACCGAGCCCCATGAGCGGCGCGTCCACGCGGATGGAGGGGATGCGGATGCGGTCGGGCGGGGAGGGCGGCAGCGGGACGGCCACCGGCTCGTCGACCCCGGAGGCGCCCGACGACCCGGCACGGCTCGACTCGCCCGAGGTGTTTCCCGTGTCCGATGCGCTCGACGTACTCGAACGGATGTGGGCCTGCGCGGCCGACGGCTGCGGCGGCGCGTGTGACGCGGTGCCGCTGCGCAGCAACCACGCGCCGGAACAGAGGGCGACGACGGTGACCCCGGCTATGACGGAGTTGGCGAGCCGACGCACGGAGACCTCCTTTCGGGCCGTGCAGGGCGTTCGGGCCGTACTGGGTGTTCGGGCGTCCGCCGATGGTGTCGGCTCGGCGCCCCTGCGGCCCTTGGCCCCTGCCTCTTCGGCCCTTCGACGTATGCGACCCGCTGGGGGTCTTCCCTTCCCCGTGTCCTCCCCTCCGGGCCGAGGGGCGGCGGGCCCGGAGGGGAGGGGGACGGCGGTACCGGCGGACGGACGGCGGAGGGTGTCCGTCAGATCCCGTCGCCTCTCGCCCGGCGATGCAGGAGCCAGGTACCGCCCGCGGCGGCGACGGCCAGAGCCGCCACGCCCGCCGCGGTCTGCACGGGGTCGGGACCGAGTGCGCCACCGACCCCCGTCTTCACACTTCCCCTCGGATACGTCGGCTGCGCGGTGCGCGTGCCGGTGAGCGAGACCACGAGGTCGCCGGTGACCCGGCGGCCACCGTCGACGCAGGTCGCGACGATCTCGTACGTCCCCGGCTGCGCGCTCGGCGGTACCTCGAACCGCCCGTCGAGCTGCCGCTGCCCGGAGCCCGGAGCCAGCGAGAAGGAGCCGGCGCCGACCGCGCCGGCGTCCCCCGCCGCCGTACCGTCCGCGCCGCACGCCGCCGTACGGACGATGACCTCGTCGCCGGGGACGACACCGGCGGGGGACAGTTCGAGTCGGCCGGTGCCCTCACCGCCGTACGCGGGTGCGGCGGCGAGGGCCGCGACGGCGACGGCGAGCGCGGTTGCGGTCAGCGGCCGGGCAGTACGTCGCATCGCTGGCTCCTCCGAGAGTCCTCCGGTCCCTTCCGAGATAAGTGGCACACCGGCCGGAACGCTTCCTGATGGAGCGTCAGAATTGATGTGAACGGGTGTCAGGAGGGTGGGGGTGGAGGGCGGAAGGGCCGGTGTTTGGGCAGGTCACCGGGGTGGGTTGGGTGCGGTGGAGAAGAGAACGCGATAGGGGACGCGCGAGGGTGTGAACGGGTGACCGGGGGTCGCGTGGTGCGGTCCGGGCGATGGCTCCGGGCGATGGCTCCGGGCGATGGCACCGGGCGATGGCACCGAGCGGAGGCTCAGGCGGAGCTGACGCCCGGGGCGGTGACGCGTGTCGCCCTCGCCTCCCGCGGCGGCACGGGTAGGCGGTCCGCGCGCCGCGGAACGCCTCCGCCAGGTCTTCGCCGAACGCGGTGGGGCGAGAAGGCGACACCGTCACCGCCCTCGCCCCCGTCCCGGTCTCAGCAGCCGCCCCCGGGCGCCGGGGGCTCCGGTGAAGGCTCCACGGGAGCGGGCGCCTCCGGCGCCGGATCGACCGGCTCCGGTGGGGCCGGGGTCTCCTGTGCAGGGGTCTCCTCTACGGGTGCTTCCTCTGCCGGGGCGGGCTCGGTGGGGGCAGGGAAATCCGGTGCGGGGTTCTCGACAGGTGGGACATCGGTCCCCGGCGCCTCGGCCCCCGGCCCATCGACCTCGGGGTAATCGGTGCCGGGCTCTTCCGCGCCGGGCTCCTCGACGCCCGGCTCTTGGGCCCCGGGCTGTTCCGCGCCGGGTTCTTGTGCCCCGGGCTCTTCTGCGCCCGGCTCTTCGGCCCCTGGTTCCTCAGCCCCTGGTTCCTCAGCCCCCGGCTCCTCAGCCCCGGGCGAACCCCCGCCCGGCGTCACCGGATCAGGAGCCTCGTCCGCCGGTGTATCACTCACGGGCGTATCGCCCCCGGGGGTGCCCGGCGACTCCGGTGCCTGCGGGGCCTCCGGCGTCCCCGGGATCTCCGGGATCTCCGGGGTGCCCGGCGCATCCGGGCTTCCCGCGTCCGGCGGTTCAGGCGCGGTCACCTCCGGCTTGTTCGCCTCCCCGCCACCTGTCGGCGCATCCGGATCCGTGTCCGGCGCGGTCTCGTCCCCCGGGGTCGTGTCGTCGCCCGCCGGAATCCCGACGGTCGGCTCCTCCCCGGCATCGCTGTCGTCCGCCGCCTGAATCGCCACGGTCTCCCGACCGCCGGGGTCGGTCCTGGGCGCGTCTCCCGTGCCGGTCGAGGCCGCGGCGTCCGTGACGGCGCTTCGGCGGTCGACGACCTCGGGTGAGTGGGCCTCGGACCGATGGGGCACCGGGGCCTGGGCGACCGGCATCCGCCGGGGCGGTACCGCGTCCGAGTCGAGGGGCGCGAGGATGATGCCGGCCACGACGGCGGCAGCCA
>NZ_LRTR01000398.1 GCF_001550375.1 Streptomyces europaeiscabiei
CGCCGGCTCCCGCGACCCCGAGGCGGCCGAGGACACCGGCCGCACGGCCCAACTCCTCGCCGACCGCCTCGGCGTCCCGGTCGTCCCTGCCTACGCCTCGGCCGCCGCCCCCACCGTCGCCGACGCCGTCCGCGCCCTCACCGCCCGAGGCCGCACCCGCATAGCCATGGCCTCCTACTTCACCGCCCCCGGCCGCTTCGCCAGACAGTGCGCGCAGGCGGCCCCCTGGATCGCCGCGGCCCCCCTGGGCGCCCACCCGGCCATGGCGAGCCTGATCCTGCACCGCTACGACGAGTCCCTGACGACCGCGACCAGGACGCTGCCGCTGCTGGCGTCGGCCTAGGGAAGCGGAACGCCCGACCGACAGGAGCGCCCTCTGGGGGGCGCGGGGCTGTATCGATATGCGGCTCCGCCGCGTGGGCGCGGCCAGCCACGAACGCCCCGCACTCGCCGAAGAACAGCACCCGGCAGACGAGTAGGCACCCATTTGTCACACCCTCCCCGTACTGTCGAATCATGGAAGGCACCGCACCCCCCAGCCACGACACCCCGACCGGCTACGACCCGTCCTCCGCGGAGCGCTACGCCCCCGAGCCCGACAAACGCCCCGGCCGCACCGCCTTCCAACGCGACCGTGCCCGTGTACTCCACTCCTCGGCCCTGCGCAGACTCGCCGGCAAGACCCAGGTCGTCACACCCGGCACGCGCAACATCGCCTGGGACTCCAGCCCCCGCACCCGCCTCACCCACTCCCTGGAGTGCGCCCAGGTCGGCCGCGAGCTGGGCGCGGCCCTCGGCTGCGACCCGGACCTCGTCGAGGCCGCCTGCCTCTCCCACGACCTCGGCCACCCCCCTTTCGGTCACAACGGCGAACAGGCACTGAACGAGTTCGCCGAGGACTGCGGCGGCTTCGAGGGCAACGCCCAGTCCCTGCGCCTGCTGACGAGGATCGAACCCAAACGCTTCGTGACGTCGGAGACCACCGGCGACCTCGTCAGCGTCGGCCTCAACCTCACCCGCGCCGCCCTGGACGCCGCCACCAAGTACCCCTGGCCGCGCGGCGCCCACCCCACCGACCCGAAGTCCTCCAAGTTCGGCGTCTACGACGACGACCGCCCGGTGTTCGACTGGGTCCGCAAGGACGCCCCCGGCACCAGCACGACCTTCGAGGCCCAGGTCATGGACTGGTCCGACGACGTGGCGTATTCCGTGCACGACGTCGAGGACGGCCTCCACGCGGGCCACATCGACCCCAACTGCCTCCACGCCGAGCCCGAACGGCAGGCGGTGTTCGAGGTCGCGCGCGGCCGGTACGTGCCGGTCGACACCGACCCGGCCGAACTCGCCGAGGCCCTCGACCGCCTCCTCGACCAGGAGTGGTGGCCGCACGGCTACGACGGAACGGCCGTCGCCCAGGCCCGCCTGAAGGACGCCACCAGCCAGCTCATCGGCCGCTTCTGCCTCGCCGCCGAGGGCGCCACCCGGCAGGCGTACGGCACCGGCCCCCTCACCCGGTACACCGCCGAGCTGGTCGTCCCGCACGAGACGCGCCTGGAGTGCGCGGTCCTCAAGGCCGTCGCCGACCGCTATGTGATGCAGCGGGCCGAGCAGGAGCGGCTCCGCGCCGACCAGCGGATCGTGGTCGCGGAGCTGGCCGAGGCGCTCACCGCCCGCGCCCCGGACGGACTGGAACCCCAGTTCCGCGCGCTCTTCGACCAGGCACCCGACGACCGCGCCCGCAAGCGTGTGATCGTCGACCAGATCGCGTCCCTCACCGACGCTTCGGCCCGCTCCCTTCATGCGCGCCTGGCGGGGCACCCCTGAGACGGACGGACCGGGCCCTGCCGTCGGATTCCCGTCCGCCCCGGCGCTCCGTTCGGTGATGTACACACCCGGACTCACCTGTTCGACAAGGGGGTTCCGGCCCGGACATCCACTGCGGGATGTACGGGCCGGACATCTTCCCCGCGAGCCGCCGCGAGCCGCCGTGCGTGCGGCTGGTTACTCCGCGACCTCGTCGTGGTCGGAGTGGAGGCCGCCGCCGCTGGTGTCGCCGCCTGTGGTGGGCTTGGACTCGACCGGCTTGCCGAGCGAACTCAGGTCGTGGGTGTAGGTGCCCACCGCGTTGGCGATGACACCGATGTTGATGCCGAACGCCTTCATGCTGATGTTCTGCAGATCGTCGCACTCGGCGTGGTAGCACGCGTCGTACGCGACGCCGGCGGTGCCGCCGAACACCTCGGCCTGGTTCTCGGTCTTGATGCCTTCGGCGCCGGTGAAGGTGCCGCCGGAGGGGATACCGACCGCGATGAACGGCCCGTAGTCGGAGCGGCCGGAGAAGTCGGTGCCCTCGTGCGGCTCGCCCTTGGAGTCGAGGAACTGGTTGATGTCACGCTCGAGCTGGGCCGAGCCCTCGGGGCCGGGGCCCGCGCCCACACCGTCCGAGTCGTCGCCGTCGTACACGAACTGGGCGTGGTTCGGGGAGGCGATCATGTCGAAGTTCAGATAGAGCTTGATCTGCTCGCGCTGCTCCTCGGTGAGCCGCTCGACGTACGACTCGGAGCCGAGCAGGCCGAGCTCCTCGGCCGACCAGAAGGCGAACTTCACCTTGTTGGGCTGCTGCTTGCCCGGCTTGATGTTCTCGGCGAGTTCCTCGGCGACCTCGAGGATGCCGGCCGAGCCGGAACCGTTGTCGTTGATGCCGGGGCCCGCGGTGACCGAGTCGAGGTGGGCGCCGACGAACACGGTGTTGTCCGCGTCACCGCCGCGGGTCTCCGCTATGACGTTGTTCGTCGTGCGGTTCTCCTGGAGCTGGCGGACCTCGAAGCCGACCGTGACCTCGCCCCCCGCGACGTCGGCGGCGAGGGCCTCGCCCTCGGCCTGGCTGAGGCCGGCAGTCGGGATTTTGCCGCTCGCCGGGTCGCCGAGGGTGCCGGCGAGGGCACCCGCGGTGTTGTTGTAGATGATCGCGCCGACGGCGCCCGCCTCGGAGGCGACGAGCTGCTTCTGCGCGAAGGTGCAGCCGCCGCGCTTGATCAGGGCGATCCTGCCGGTGAAGGCACCGGCCGCGTAGTCACCGGCCTCACAGCCTGGAGTGGCGTCCACCGCGGCGGCCGCCAGCGCGGCCGTGATGCCGCCCACCGGCGTCGACTTGGTGTACGTCATCGCCGCGATGCCGAGATCGCGCGGCGTCGGCGAGAGAACGGACGCCTTCTCCGCGAGGGTCTCGATGTAGGCGAACTCGAACGTGTCGTACGAGACCTTGTAGCCGGCCTTCTTCAGCACGTTGTAGACGTACTCGGCGGACTTGTCGTGGCCCGACGTACCGGCCGCGCGGTTGCCGCCGTTGGCGTCGGCTATCGCCTGCAGCGCCTTCAGGTGCTTGTACGCGTCCTTCGTGGACGACTCCCTGACCAGCTTCCGCGAGAGCTTCTTGGCGTCCTTGGCCGGCTTGCTGCGGCTGCTGTCGGCGTCGGCCGTTCCGGCGGAGACGATCAGCAGCGGTGTGGCGAGTGCGAGGGCGGCGATGGCCGCGACGGGTCTGCGCGAGCGAGGTGACGCCTTGGATGATGCGTTCACAGAGGTCCTTCCCCAGGGATGTGCGAACGAGGTGGGAGGGACGCTAGCGAGCCGCAGGGATCACGAGAAGGGTTTCCTTGCAACTCGTGTTCGGTTTCGCCGATTTGACCCCGCATGTTCCGTGCAGGCGGGGCCACTTGCGCGATCCGGTGACATGGAACCGGTCCCTCCGGTGGTGGTCCCTCCTCGTTCTGCACCTCAGGCCCCTCGTCACGGTTCTTCTCGACGTGAAATCCCCCGGATGTGACCCTCTGTGGCCCGATCGGGTCACTCCCTCTTCCCGCATCACGCTCCGTGCGGGACGCTCGCATATGGCGACATCCGCAAGGTTCATCTGGGGTCCATCCCCAGACCCCCTGGCAGGAGGCAACAAGTGGTCGACGCGGATCAGACATTCGTCATCGTCGGTGGCGGTCTCGCCGGCGCGAAGGCGGCCGAGACGCTCCGAGCGGAGGGTTTCACCGGCCGCGTGATACTGATCTGCGACGAACGGGACCACCCCTACGAGCGCCCGCCGCTCTCCAAGGGCTATCTGCTCGGCAAGAAGGAGCGCGACAGCGTCTTCGTCCACGAACCGTCCTGGTACGCGAGCAACGACATCGAGCTGCACCTCGGCCAGACCGTCGACGCGATCGACCGTACGGCCAAGACCGTCCGCTTCGGCGACGACGGCACCCTCGTCCACTACGACAAGCTGCTGATCGCGACCGGCGCCGAGCCCCGCCGCCTGGACATCCCGGGCACCGACCTCGCGGGCGTGCACCATCTGCGCCGCCTCGCCCACGCCGAGCGCCTCAAGGGGGTCCTAGCCGCCCTGGGCCGCGACAACGGCCACCTCGTCGTCGCGGGCGCCGGCTGGATCGGCCTGGAGGTGGCGGCCGCGGCCCGCGAGTACGGCGCGGAGGTGACCGTCGTCGAACCCGAGCCGACACCGCTGCACGGCGTGCTCGGCCCCGAGCTGGGCAACCTCTTCGCCGAGCTGCACCGCGAGCACGGCGTCCGCTTCCACTTCGGCGCGAGGCTCACCGAGATCGTCGGCCAGGACGGGATGGTCCTCGCGGCCCGCACGGACACGGGGGAGGAGCACCCGGCGCACGACGTCCTCGCGGCCATCGGAGCGGCGCCGCGGGTCGGCCTCGCCGAAGCCGCCGGGCTGGAGCTGGCCGACAGGTCACAGGGCGGCGGCATCGCGGTGGACGCCCGGCTTCGTACGTCCGATCCCTCCATCTACGCCGCCGGTGACGTCGTGTCCTTCCCGCACGCCCTCTTCGACACCCGGCTGCGGGTCGAGCACTGGGCCAACGCGCTCAACGGCGGGCCGGCCGCCGCCCTGGCGATGCTCGGCAAGGACGTCACCTACGACCGGGTGCCCTACTTCTTCTCCGACCAGTACGACCTGGGGATGGAGTACTCGGGATGGGCACCGCCCGGGTCGTACGACCAGGTGCTGATCCGGGGGGACGCCGGGAAGCGGGAGTTCGTCGCGTTCTGGGTGAAGGAGGGGCGGGTACTGGCCGGGATGAACGTGAACGTGTGGGATGTCACTGAGCCGATCCAGAAGCTGATCCGGTCCCGGGCCGCAGTGGACGTGGAGGCGCTCTCGAACCCACAGGTGCCACTGGAGAGCCTGATCGCCTAGGCGTCCGCGGGGCTGGGGCTGGGGCTGGGGCTGGGGCGCGGGGGCGAGGGCGAGTGCGGGTGGTACGTGGTCGCCCGCGTCCACGCGGCCGAGCCGCATGCCGTCACAGCCCCGCGCCCCTGCCGGGCCGCTGCCTGTGCCCCACGACTGTCGGTGGACCACCGTAGAATCACCGCGTGGCTGGACGGATCAACGACGAGGACGTGAAGGCGGTACGGGACGCGGTCCCGATCGACGCCGTGGTGTCCGAGTACCTCCAGCTACGGAACGCGGGCGGAGGAAACCTCAAGGGGCTCTGCCCGTTCCACGACGAGAAGTCGCCGTCGTTCCAGGTCAGCCCGAGCAAGGGGCTCTTCCACTGCTTCGGCTGCCAGGAGGGCGGCGACACCATCACGTTCGTGATGAAGGTCGACCACCTGTCGTTCTCGGAGGCGGTCGAGCGGCTGGCCGGCCAGGCCGGCATCACCCTGCGCTACGAGGAGGGCGGGTACAACCCCTCCCACCAGCGCGGTGAGCGGATCCGCCTGGTAGAGGCGCACAAGATCGCCGCCGAGTGGTACGCGGAACAGCTCGCCACCAGCCCCGAGGCCGACACCGGCCGGATCTTCCTCGCCGAGCGCGGCTTCGACCAGGCCGCCGCCGTCCACTTCGGCGTCGGCTACAGCCCCCAGGGCTGGGACCACCTCACCCGCTTCCTCCGCGGCAAGGGCTTCGCCGACAAGGAACTGCTGCTGTCCGGGCTGTCCCAGGAAGGCCGCCGGGGCCCCATCGACCGCTTCCGGGGCCGCCTGATGTGGCCCATCCGCGACATCGGCGGAGACGTGGTCGGCTTCGGCGCCCGCAAGCTCTACGAATCGGACAACGGCCCGAAGTACCTCAACACCCCGGACACGGCGCTCTACAGGAAGTCCCAGGTGCTGTACGGCATCGACCTCGCCAAGCAGCACATCGCCAAGGCAAGTCGCGCCGTCGTGGTCGAGGGCTACACGGACGTCATGGCCTGCCACCTCGCCGGAGTGACCACGGCCATCGCCACCTGCGGCACGGCCTTCGGCGGTGACCACATCAAGATCCTCCGCCGACTGCTGATGGACAACGGCTCGGCCCGCGTGATCTTCACCTTCGACGGCGACGCGGCCGGCCAGAAGGCGGCCCTGCGCGCCTTCGAGGACGACCAGAAGTTCGCCGCCGAGACGTACATCGCGATCGCCCCGGACGGCATGGACCCGTGCGAGCTGCGCCTCGCGAAGGGGGACGAGGCGGTCGCCGAGCTGACCGAACCCCGCACCCCGCTCTTCGAGTTCGCGCTCCGCCAGATCGTCGCCCGCTACGACCTGGAGACCCCCGCGGGCCGTGCGTCCGCCCTCGACGAGGCGGCGCCCATCGTGGCCCGCATCAAGAACAGCGGCGCCCAGCACGAGGTCGCCGTGCAGCTCGCCGGCATGCTCGGCATCCTCGACACCCAGTTCGTCGTCAAGCGCGTCGCCCAGCTGGCCCGCTGGGCCCGCGACCGAGGCGGCCAGGGCCCGGCCCCGTCCGCACAGCGCTCGTCGCAGCCGTACGAGTCCACCGGCCGGCCCCCGTCCGGCCCGGCCCTCACACTCCGCAACCCGGTCTTCGCCACCGAGCGAGAACTCCTCAAACTCGCCCTCCAGCGCCCGGAGTTGGTCGCCCCCGCCTTCGACGCGTACGGCGTCGACGAGTTCACCGCCGACCAGTACGCGGCCGTCCGCGAGGCGATCATCGAGGCGGGCGGAGTCGAGTACGGCGTCCAGGACCCGCAGGAGTACCTGGTCCGGGTCCGTGAGGCGGCGCCGGACGACACGGTGCGGGCCATGGTGACCGAGCTGGCCGTCGAGGCGATCATGCGCAAGACGGTCGACGACATGTACGCGGGCGCCCAGCTCGTCACCGTGCGCCGCCGGGCCGTCGAACGCCGGGTGCGCGACGTCCAGGGCAGCCTGGCGAGGGCGACCGCCCAGGGCGACCCCGCCCAGCTGGCCGCCGTACAGAACGAGTTGTGGGTGCTCCAGCAGTACGACCAGGCGCTGCGGGAGCGGGGCGCGGAGGCGCTCTGAGGCCGGGCCGGCCGACGCCCCGGGCGTGAACGTCCCTGGCGCACATGCCAATTCCACGCCGGAGCCACCCCGTTGCGTACGGCCTTCAAGCGGTTCAGGGGCCTCCCAGCAGCGCACTCGTACGGCACGGTAACCGTGGGGTCACGGACCGGACGCAAAAAGTCACCGCACGCCCCTCGTAGCGGCTGTGTGTCGTACTCCACACTGGGTTCCGGTGCCTGAGTCCTCGGAGCGCGGCCGACCCGTCCCCCATGGGTCCGAGATCCCCGCGGTTCCGCTCGATGAGTACGGGATGGACGGCGGAGAGGCCGCCCGCGCCATCCCAGACATACCGCTGCCGCACGCCCTGGCAGCGACATTCCTGGAGGTCGCCCCCGTGCAGACCCAGACCCTCGTACAGAACGACACCGGTACGGCCATCGGTACCGACGGCTCGGACCCGGACGCGGAAACCGACGTCATCACCGCGGTGCCCGCCCAGAGCCGTGCCGCACACCACCCCGAGGGGGCCCCGGACGGCCCACCCGAGCCCGACGAGCCACCGGCCGCCGTGGTGGTGGAGGTCGTCGAGGCGGCCGATCCTCCCGAGCCCGTGGAGCTGCCGCGCAGCCGCCCGGACACCAGCGGCCCGTCCTCGGACCTGTTCCGGCAGTACCTGCGTGAGATCGGCCGCATCCCCCTGCTCACAGCCGTGGAGGAAGTGGACCTGGCCCGCCGCGTCGAGGCCGGCCTCTTCGCCGAGGAGCGGCTCGGCAGCGCCCCCGACCTCGACACCCAGCTCGCCCTCGACCTCGACAAGCTGGTCGTCATGGGCCGCATGGCCAAGCGCCGCCTGATCGAGGCGAACCTGCGGCTCGTCGTGTCGGTGGCGAAGCGTTACGTCGGCCGTGGCCTGACCATGCTCGACCTGGTCCAGGAGGGAAATCTGGGCCTCATCCGGGCCGTCGAGAAGTTCGACTACGCCCGCGGCTACAAGTTCTCGACCTACGCGACCTGGTGGATCCGCCAGGCCATGTCCCGCGCCCTCGCCGACCAGGCCCGCACGATCCGCGTCCCCGTCCACGTGGTCGAGCTGATCAACCGGGTCGTCCGCGTCCAGCGCCGCATGCTCCAGGAGCGCGGCTACGAGCCCACGCCGGACGAAGTGGCCGCCCACCTCGACCTGGCCCCCGAACGCGTCATCGAGGTCCTCCGCCTCGCCCAGGAGCCGGTCTCCCTCCACGCCCCCGTGGGCGAGGAGGACGACGTGGCCCTCGGTGACCTCATCGAGGACGGCGACGCGGCGAGCCCTGTGGAGTCGGCGGCGTTCCTCCTGCTCAGGGAACACCTGGAAGTGGTTCTCTCCACCCTCGGCGAACGCGAACGCAAGGTCGTCCAACTCCGCTACGGCCTGGCGGACGGCCGCCCCCGCACGCTTGAGGAGATAGGCCGCATCTTCGGCGTGACCCGTGAACGCATAAGGCAGATCGAGTCCAAAACCCTCAACAAACTGAGGGACCACGCCTTCGCGGACCAGCTGAGGGGCTACCTGGACTGAATCCGCCGGAGAGCACGGGGGCGGAGGTTCGTCGGCGGGTACGGCTGGGTGGGGGTTGAGCAAAAAGCACAGGGCGTAGCCCCTGCTTTTTGAGGGGCGCGAGGAACTGCGCGACCAGCCCCCACACACCCGCGGCCGGGGCCTCAAGGGGCACCGCCCCTTGAGGATGGGACGGGTAGGGGCGGCGGGGGCGAGAGAACGGCCCACGCACGCCCCCACCACCCTCAGTCCACCTCGGCCACAGCCTCGGCGAACTGCGCCTTGTACAGCCGCGCGTAAGCCCCGTCCGCGGCCAACAACTCCTCGTGCGCCCCCTGCTCGACAATGGAACCGCTCTCCATCACCAAGATCGTGTCCGCATCCCGAATCGTCGACAACCGATGCGCGATCACGAACGACGTACGCCCGTGCGCCAACTTGGCCATGGCCTTCTGGATCAACACCTCGGTACGCGTGTCGACCGAACTCGTCGCCTCGTCCAGCACCAGGATCACCGGATCCGACAGGAACGCCCGAGCGATCGTGATGAGCTGCTTCTCACCCGCGCTCACCCCGGTCCCCTCGTCGTCGATCACCGTGTCGTACCCGTCGGGCAGCGTCCGGATGAACCGATCCGCGTGGGCGGCCCGAGCCGCCTCCTCGACCTCCCCGCGCGTGACCTTCCGCGCGGCGGACGCCCCGTACGCGATGTTCTCCGCGATGGTCCCCCCGAACAGCCACGTGTCCTGGAGCACCATCCCTATCCCGTCCCGGAGTTCGTCCCGGGACATGGACGCGACGTCGACCCCGTCGAGGGTGATCCGCCCACCGGTGACCTCGTAGAACCGCATCAGCAGGTTCACCAGCGTGGTCTTGCCCGCCCCGGTCGGCCCCACGATCGCCACCGTGTGCCCCGGGTCCACGACCAGCGACAGGTCCTCGATCAGCGGCTTGTCGGCGTCGTAGCGGAAGGACACCCCTTCCAGCGCCACCCGCCCCCGCAGATCCTCGGGCCGCACCCCGGGCACGGCGTCGGCCTCCTGCTCCTCCGCGTCGAGCAGCTCGAAGATCCGCTCGGCGGACGCGACACTCGACTGCACCATGTTCGCCATCGACGCGACCTGCGTCAGCGGCATCGAGAACTGGCGCGAGTACTGGATGAAGGCCTGGACGTCACCGATGGACAGCGCACCCGACGCGACCCGCAGTCCGCCCACCACCGCGACCAGCACATAGTTGATGTTCGACACGAAGAACATCAGCGGCTGCATGATCCCGCTGTTGAACTGGGCCTTGAACCCGGCCTCGTACAGCCGGTCGTTCTCCTCGGCGAACTGCTTCGCCGACTCCTCCTGCCGCCCGAACACCTTCACGAGCGTGTGCCCGGTGTACATCTCCTCGATGTGCGCGTTGAGCTTCCCGGTGACCCGCCACTGCGCCACGAAGTGCGGCTGCGACCGCTTGCCGACACGCGTGGCCACCACGAACGACACGGGCACGGTCACCAGCGCGACCAGCGCCAGCAGCGGCGACACCCAGAACATCATCACCAGCACACCGATGATGGTGAGGAGCGAGTTGACGAGCTGGCCCATCGACTGCTGCAGCGTCTGGCCGATGTTGTCGATGTCGTTGGTCGCCCGGCTCAGCACCTCACCGCGCTGACGCTGGTCGAAGTACGACAGCGGCAGCCGCGACAGTTTCGCCTGCAGCTCCTCGCGCATGTGGTAGACGGTCCGGTTGATGGCCCGGGTGGAGAGCCGGGTCGCCGCCGCCATCAGCAGCCCCGCGACCAGGAAGATGCCGAGGGCAACCAGCAGCACGCCGCCGACGGCCTCGAAATCGATGCCCTTGCCCGGTGTGAAGTCCGTGCCCGACAGCATGTCGGCCACTCCGCCGTCCCCGCGCTCGCGCATGGACTCCAGGACCTCGGCCTTCGTGGCGCCCGCCGGCATCTCGCGCCCGACGACACCCGCGAACACCAGGTCGGTCGCCCTGCCGAGGATCCACGGCCCCAGCACCGACAGTCCGACGCTGAGCACCGCGCACACGATCATCGCGTACATCGTGAACCGCTCGGGCCTGAACTGTGCGAGCAGCCGTTTCCCGGACCCCTTGAAGTCCATGGAGTGCTGTTCGGGTGCCCCTGCCCCCGCCATCCGTGCCAACGGCCCGGCCATCAGGCTGCCTCCGCTTCCGTGAGCTGGGAGAGGACGATCTCCCGGTACGTCTCGTTGTCGGCCATCAGCTCGTGGTGGCGTCCGGTGCCGACGACCCGGCCCTGGTCGAGGACCACGATCCGGTCGGCGTCCCGGATGGTCGCCACCCGCTGGGCCACGATCACGACGGTCGCGTCGGCGGTCTCCCGCCCGAGCGCGGCGCGCAGCGCGGCGTCGGTCGCGTAGTCGAGCGCGGAGAACGAGTCGTCGAACAGGTAGATCTCCGGCCGCTGCACCAGCGTCCGCGCGATCGCGAGCCGCTGCCGCTGCCCGCCGGACACGTTCGTCCCGCCCTGCGCGATGGGCGAGTCCAGCCCGTTCTCCAGCAGGGACACGAACTCCTTGGCCTGCGCCACCTCCAGCGCGTGCCACAGCTCCTCGTCGGTGGCGTCCGGGTTGCCGTACCGCAGGTTCGTCGCCACGGTCCCCGAGAAGAGATACGGCTTCTGCGGCACCAGGCCCACGGTCCTGGCCAGCAGCTTCGGATCGAGCGTCCGTACGTCGACGCCGTCCACCAGCACCTCGCCCTCGGTGACGTCGAACAGCCGGGGCACCAGCCCGAGCAGCGTCGACTTCCCGCTGCCCGTGGACCCGATGACGGCGGTCGTCTCACCGGGCCGCGCGACGACCTCGATCGACCTGAGCACCGGCTCCTCGGCGCCCGGATAGCGGAATCCAGCGCTCCGCACCTCCAGGAACCCGTGCCGCCGCAGCTCCCGGACGGGCTCGACCGGGGGCACCACACTCGTCCGGGTGTCCAGCACCTCCTGGATGCGCTCGGCACACACCTCCGCGCGCGGCATCATCATGAACATGAACGTGGCCATCATCACAGCCATGACGATCTGCATCAGATAGGCGAGGAAGGCGGTGAGCGCGCCGATCTCCATCCCGCCGCTGTCGATCCGATGGGCGCCGAACCACACCACCGCGACCGACGACAGGTTGACGACCGTCATCACGATCGGGAACATCAGCGCGAGCATCCGCCCGGTTCCCAGCGACACGTCCGTCAGCTCGGCGTTCGCCTTCCGGAACCGGTCCTTCTCGTAGTCGTCCCGCACGAAGGCCCGGATGACCCGGTTGCCGGTGATCTGCTCCCGCAGGACCCGGTTCACGGTGTCCAGCCGCTCCTGCATGGTCCGGAACAGGGGGCGCAACCGGCGCACGATCAGGCTGACGCAGATGGCGAGCACCGGTACGACGGCCAGCAGCACCCCGGACAGCGGCACGTCCAGCCCGAGCGACAGCACGATGCCGCCGACGCACATGATCGGCGCCGACGCCACCAGCGTGAACGTCATGAGCACCAGCATCTGCACCTGCTGCACATCGTTCGTCGTCCGCGTGATCAGCGACGGGGCCCCGAAGTGACCGACCTCACGCGCCGAGAACGACTGCACCCGGTCGAACACGGCGGCCCGGATGTCCCGGCCGACCGCTGCGGCGGTGCGGGCGCCGTAGTACACGGCCCCGATGTTGCAGACGACCTGCACCAGTGAGATACCGACCATCAGCGCGCCGAAGGACAGGATGTAGCCCGTGTCCCCCTCCACCACGCCCTCGTCGATGATGTCCGCGTTCAGCGTGGGCAGGTAGAGCGTGGCGCACGTCTGCACGAACTGCAGCAGCACCAACAGGGCGATCGGTCTCCGGTACGGACGAAGATGGCTTCTCAGCAATCGTATGAGCACGCGAGATCTCTCGGGGTCGAAGACGGGGTTCGGGGTGCACCACCCCCCATCGTCGGACACTCCACCCGCGTTACCTCAACCGAATTAACCCAACGGTGAAGTTCTCATGCCCAGTCTTCGCGGCTGGGGCCGTGCCGCAGGTCTTCCGAAGCGCGGGGCTGTATCGATGCGCGGCTCCGCCGTGTGCGTGGGCGCGACCGGCACGACGGCCCCCGCAGCCGCCCGATCACCGAAGCGAGACCCTCTCAGGCCCGAAACGCCCCAGGGTGCGTCTGCTCCCGCACCGCGACGTACTGCTGCCGAACCGCCTGCCCCACGGCCAGCTCGTCCCCCGGGTCCAACACCTGCGCCGCCGCCCCCGGCCACATCGGTGGCGTACGCGCATCGAGCGTCCCCTGCGAGACCCCGAGCGCCCACGCGGCCTGCCGGGCCGCGCCGACCGCCGCGTAGTCCGCCGGCTGCGGCACCACCACCTGC
>NZ_LRTR01000399.1 GCF_001550375.1 Streptomyces europaeiscabiei
CCCGGGCCGCGCCCGCGCCTCCACGGCCTTCGTGGTCCTCACCCGCGTCGAACTCGCCTGCACCCTCGTCAGCCGGGGCCGCGCGGCGGAGGCGATCCCCCTGTGCGCCGAGGCCGTCGCCCTCTGCGAGGCCCACGGCGAGCAGTGGGCCCGCTCCTGGGCGCTGCGCACCCTCGCTCTCGCGCACTGGTCGGCCGGGCAGTACGACCGTGCCGCCGAGCAGGCCCGCGCCTGCCTGCGGCTGCCGTACACCGTGCGCCAGCACCAGAGTCTCGCCCGCACCCTCGACCTGCTCGCCGCCGCCGAGGCCCTGGCGGGCGACGCCGAGCGGGCCGGTGTCCTGCGCGGTGCCGTCGACCGTATCTGGCACGACATCGGCGGCAACCCCATGGACGCCCACCGGTCCGGCCGCCCCCGCGCCGCCGAACACCACGCCCGCCGCGCCCTCGGCGACCACGCCTACGCCCTGGCCCACCGCCGGGGCGGCCGTCTGACGGCGGAGCAGGCGGTGGCGTACGCGCTGGGTGAGCCGCGGGAGGGGGCCGCCCTGGCCGTACGCACGCGGGCCGCCTCGACCGCAGGGGAGGGCGCAGCCTCTGCCGGGAGCCCCGTCGGTGCGGCCCCGCCCCCCGCCCCGAGCGCCGATCCCGTGCCCGACCCGGTCCCGCTCACCCGCCGTGAACTCCAGGTCGCCGCCCTCGTCGCCCAGGGCCGTACCAACAGGCAGATCGCCGATCACCTGGTCATCGCCCGCCGCACCGCCGAGGGCCATGTGGAGCGCATCCTCGTGAAGCTGGGCTTCCACAACCGCAGTCAGGTGGCGGCCTGGTTCAGCGCGCGGGCGGGGCTGTGACGCGGGCCGGCAGGGGCACGAACAGGGTGGCCGTGGTGCCCCGGGGGGTGCTGTGGACGGCGATACGGCCGGTGGTGCCGACGTCGGCGAAGAGTGACTCGGCGAGACGCAGCCCGTGCCCCTCGGGCCGTCGCGCCGCGGGACCGGGCCCACTGTCCGTCACCTCGCAGCGCAACTCGCCCGCCACCACCCGCAGTTCCACGGCACCCGCCCCACCCCCGTGCACCACGGCGTTCGTCGCGATCTCCGACACGGCCTGTACGAGAGCGCCCTTGACCGCGGTGGCGAGACGGGCCCGCAGCGCCGCCTCCTCGACCAGTGAGCGCACCAGGGGGAGTTCCGCGCCGTCGAACTCCATTCGCAGCACCGGACCCTCGCTCACCCGGCGTCTCCCCCGTCCCCTTCTCCCTCCACGCTGACCAGTAACTGGGGCACCTCGTCGGCGCCCAGCTGCGACAGGACCAGCCCCAGCAGTTCGCCGCAGCGCACGGTGACCTCGCTGCCCGCCGGGAGCGACGCGGCGAGGCTGATCAGCTGCCAGGCGCAGTGGGCCTCCATGAAGCACAGGTCACGGAGGTCGAGGACGAAGTGGCTGGGGCCGGTGTCGTCACGGTGTTCCAGTGCCTGGCGCAGGATCTCGACGAACGCGGTGCGCGTGCTCAGCTCGGCGGTACCGGCGATCCGCCCGCCGTCGGGGGTCTCGGTGACCTCCAGGGAGTCGAGGCGTTCCATGACCCGCAGCGGGTGGACCTTGTCGACGCGGGCCGTCATCTCGTCGTCGAAGCGCCGGCGGTCGTACCAGCAGATCGCGGTGAACAGCGGGTCCGCGAACAGCGGCGCCACGGACGCCTCGTAGTCGAGCAGCCGGTCGTGGGCGAGGTTCATCCGGGGCGCCCAGCTCATGTCGGCGGTGACCCGCAGCCCCGCCCAGCCCTCGTCGCAGGCGCGGTCGACCTCGGCGGTGTACGTGTCGATCGTGCGCCGCTCCTGGAAGCGGCCGTCGGGGGCGTAGACCTCCGTGTTGCGTTTGAGCGACAGCTGGCCGCCGGCCCGCGCCGCCGCGACCTGCCCGCTGCCCCGGTCCAGCAGGGCGACCACCTCGTCGTCGCTCAGGTCGTCGGGGTCCATGACGAGCAGGACCTTCTCCCCGCGCGCGAGACTCGTCCGGGTGTACGCGGTGAACACCTTCCACGGCGACTCCCCGCGCAGGTCCGCCGCACTCATACAGGCGTGATCCCCCAGCCGCAGCCGCTCGACGGGCACGGTTCGCTCCGCGGGGTGCTGGGCCGTCATGGGGCTGCCTTTCCGTGAGATCAGGACTCTGCACGGACAGTAGGCCCAGCGGTGCTCCCCACGGCCGGATGCTTGCCAATCGTCCGCTTAGGGGGCCATGGCGAGCGATTGGGGAAAAGGCTGATCGAAAGAGTGCGTGATCTGACGAGGTACGACCAGGTGCTTTCAAGGGCGCGGGGCGGTGCCGATCCGCTGCAACAGCCCCCACGTGAACTCCGCGACACACTCCCGCCGCACCCCCTGCCCGTCGGGCGCGACGAACCGCAGCCCCCACCGCGTGGGCGCGGTCCCCTCCAGCGGCCGGGCCGGCGCGAAGGCCCGCGCCACCTCGTCCACCGTGCAGGACCACGGCGTCAGGTCTTCGAGAGCGCGCAGCTCAGGACCTGCGACCCCCGGCGCCCGCACGAGCCACTCGTTCCACACCGCCCCGTTCGGCGCGAGCAGCACCTCGAAGCGGAGGTCGGGCCACAACGGCACCGGCCACAGCCAGGCCTCGCAGTCCAGGTCGCCGATCTTCAGCGCCGTAGCCGATTCCGGCGCGCCCAGGACCGACCGGTACCGGGACGCCGACCCCCGCGCCCGGGGCGAGCGCACCATCGCCTGCCACCGCCGGTTCGCCTCGCGCATGTCCGCGAGGGAGACGCCCAGACCGCGGCGGGCGTCCTCGACGAGCTCCGGATTGTGGTCGGCCATACGACGCAGCAGCACCAGCTGGAAGTCCAGCGAGGTGAACGGACCGGAGGGCCTATCGGGGCCGGGGCGCTTCGCGGAGGACATGGGGTCCATCGTGGCGTACGGCGCCCGAGGCGGTCCGGTGGTCACCGGCACGCTCACCCGGGCGGCGCCCGTCCGGCAGGAACAGCACCGAGTTGACGTACCGGCCGGCGAACGGCAGGACACGCCGGAGCAGCCCCTGGGACGCCCGGTGCGACGTGCGCTCCTGGTGGGCCTCCAGGGTGGCCGGAACGAGGGGGAGCCAGGTCCGGGCGGGGAGGACCCAGCCGGCGTAGCCCAGGCCGGCGAGGAGGTCGACGACGGGGGTGATCGGCTGGATACGGGCCTCCAGTTCGACGAAGAGGGCCGGGCGGTCGCGGGTCAGGAGGCCGGACGCGCCGCGCAGGACGGCCAGTTCGTTGCCGTCGACGTCGATCTTGATGAACCCGACGTCCGTCAGGCCCAGGCCGTCGAGGGGGAGCAGGCGGACGTCCAGTGCGCGGGCGTGGATGTCCCGGCGGACCAGGGACGACACCCCGCGTCCGCCGTCGTCGCCGGGCGGCAGCCAGAGGCGGGCCGTGCCCGGGTGGTCGGAGGCGGCGGCCTGGACGACGCGGACGTTGGAGGGGGCCGTCGAGCTGAGCAGCCGGGCCAGCCGGGGCACCGGCTCGACGGTCACCACGTTCCTGGCCCGTCGCGCCAGCCGCCGTGTCCAGGGGCCGTACCAGCCGCCGACGTCCACCGCCGTACCGCACTCCGGCGGGCACAGCTCGTCGAGCCGGGCCAGCTCCGGTTCGAAGCGCGGGTAGACGAGCCGGGCGGTCGAGGCGACCAGCCGGTCCGGGAGGAGCGGCGCGAGCCGGGCGGCGAGCGTGGTCATGAGCTCATCCCCTTGAGGAGTGCGGAGAGCTTCTCGTGCTCGTCCTCCGTCACCTGCTCGCCCGACGACGGCAGCAGCTGCGGGATGCCGTCGACGATCGGGTAACGGCGGTGCAGCCGGGGGTTGTAGAGCGACTCCGAGGCCCGGGCGGCGGTGTCGGTGTCAGGTCGCGTTTCCTCCTCGTCGTGGACCACCAGGTGCAGGGGCCCCTTGTCCAGCGGGCACGCCAGGATCTGGAGCAGCGGGTCGTCGCGATTCATGGAGGGGCAACTCCTCGGCCGGTGCGGGGTTTGGGGGCGCCGATGGCGCTGGACTGTCGTGCTTGGGCATGCTCAGCAGTACGGCGACCGCCAGTACCGTGCCCGACAGGCGCAGCGTCAGCCGCAGTGGATCGTCGGGCAGCGACTCGCCGAACGACAGGGTGCCGAGCACCGCCGTGAACAGGCAGGTCACCGTCGTACAGACCGGCACGATCAGCGAGGCCCGGCAGCGCTGCAACGCCGCCTGCGACATCACCAGACCGAACGCGCCGGTGAAGAGCAGGAGATACGGGTACGGGGAGCGCAGCAGGCCGACCACCGCGTCCCCGAGCCCGCCGGTGGACAGATGGCTCGACACGCCCTTGATCGCGAGCGAGCTGACGCCGTACAGCAGGCCCACCGCCACGCCGTACTCGACGCCCGTGGTCGGCATCCGGTGCCGGTGCCGGGCGCGCCGCTCGGCGGACCGGTACAGCCCCACCCCGGCGGCCAGCGCGGGCAGGCAGACCGTGAGGACCAGCGCGTACGGCGCTCCGCCGCTGACCGTGTCGGAGCGCTCGTCCAGCGACAGGACCACCATCAGCAGCGCGGCGAGGATGGCGCCGAGGGCGTACCGTTCCCGGCCCGTGGTCTCCTCGCCGAGCAGCCGCGCCGACAGCAGGACCAGCAGGACAAGACCCGATACGAAGATGCCCTGGGCGGCGGCGATCGGCAGCGTCCGGTACACGGCCAGCTGTGCGGCGAAGCCGGCGGCCAGCGACAGCGAGCCCGCGATCCACAGCGGGCTGCCGACGACCTGCCGCAGCAGCTTCACCGGCTCCCGGACCGTCACCTGCGGCATGGCGGTGAGTGCCCGTTTCTCCAGGACGAATCCGGTGCTGTACAGCGCGTTCGCCAACAGGGCCGCGGCCACTCCCCACCACATCGCCTACATCCTCCGTGCGTGCAGCAGCAGGATCGACGCGGCCGACGGGGCCGCGCAGGCCAGGCGGTCCAGCGGACGCAGCGGGCGCGGTACGCCGTGGAAGGGTGCCCCGCGCAGCCGTACGACCTCGAAGCCGGACGCGGCCACGAACTCCCGCAGCGCACGGGCGGTGTAGAGCCGCAGATGGCCCACGACCTCCGTCCCCGGACGGCCGTGGATGCCGCGCAGGCTTACCTCCGAGAACACCGGCTGGACGCCCGCGAGCAGCAGGGCGCGGTTGTACCAGGCGGCGAGATTGGGTGTCGACAGCATCAGATGGCCGCCGGGGCGCAGGACGCGGCGGATCTCGTCGAGGGCCGCGTCGGGGTCGACCAGGTGCTCGATGACCTCGCTGAACAGCACGGCGTCGGCGGACTCCGACCGCAACGGCAGTCCCCCGTCGGCCAGTTCGCCCCGGACCGCGTACGGGATGCGGGTGCGGGCGCGTCGGAGGGCGTCCTGGGACCAGTCGACGCCGATGATGCGGTGGCCGGTGAGGAGGGGCGCGGCGGTGGCCGCCGCCGTGCCGTCGCCGCAGCCGATGTCGAGGACGGTACGGGGGCCCGCCGCGGACGCCGGG
>NZ_LRTR01000004.1 GCF_001550375.1 Streptomyces europaeiscabiei
TCGCCGGGGAGCCCGGCCCCTGGCTGCCGCCCGACTTCGACGTCGTACCGCAGTGCGCGGGCGGGCTGGACGAACGGCTCGCCGCGGCCTTCGCCGGCTGCGACGGCCCGGCGCTGCTCATCGGCATGGACACCCCACAAGTCACCCCGGACCTGCTGACCGTGGACTTCACCGAGTACGACGCGTACTTCGGTCCGGCCGAGGACGGCGGCTTCTGGGCCCTGGGTCTGGCCGAACCGGACCCGGCACTCCTGCTCGGGGTGCCCATGTCGACGCCCGCCACCGGCGCCGTGCAGCGCGACCGGCTCGTCGCCGCCGGGCTACGGGTCCGCGACCTGCCGCCCCTCAGGGACGTCGACACGGCCGCCGACGCCGAAGCCGTCGCCGCGATCGCGCCGGGCGGCCGGTTCGCGGCGGAACTGGCCCGGCTGCGGACGGTCAGCACCCGATGAGCGACGCACGGCGGGAGGCCGTGGAGCGAAAGGCCGTGGAGCCTGGGGCCGTGGGGTGGGAAACCGTGGAGCGGGAGACCGTGCGGCGGGAAACCGTCGTACGGCAGACCCCACGCCAGGAGGCCATCGGGCAGCCCTGGTCCACGGACCCGTACGCCGACGCCCTGCGCACCGGCCGGGGACCGCTCTTCCTGCGCCGTCGTGACGGCTGGTTGCTGCCCCTGGAGGTGGAGCGGTGGTGCGCCCGCGCCGATGCGGTGGACCTTCAGGTCCTGGGGCGGTGCGAGGGAGCCGTCCTCGACGTGGGGTGCGGACCGGGACGGCTGGTCGCCGAACTCGCCACCTCGGGCCGGCCCGTGCTCGGTATCGACGTCAGCCAGGCCGCCGTCGCCCACACCCTGCGGCTCGGCGGCCAAGCCCTCACCCGCTCGGTGTTCGACCCCCTGCCCGGCGAGGGCCGATGGGACACGGCCCTGCTCCTCGACGGCAATGTCGGTATCGGCGGCGCCCCGTCCGCTCTCCTGCGTCGGCTGGCGGAGCTGCTGTGCCCTGGCGGCCTGTTGATCGCCGAGACGGTCCCCGTCGATGTGGACGAGCGTGTCGAGGTCCGCCTCGTGAGCGGAGCCGAGGCCGACAGCGCAGCCGAGGCCGCGTTCCCCTGGGCCCGGCTCGGCACTCCGGCGTTGCTGCGGCACGCCCGCCCGCTCGGCTGGGGCGTCGCCGATCAGTGGACGGCGGGCGGCCGGTCCTTCGTCTCCCTGCGCAGCCGCACCACCAGCAGGAGCGCCGAGCCGCCGAACAGCAAAGCGGTGATCAGCAGCCACCGGGCGAGGAAGCCATTCGCCGACAGCGTGGTGGCGGACTCGTAGCGATCCGCCACCCGTCCGCTGATCAGCGGGAACCACACCAACAGCAGCAGCCCGGACAAGGCGGCGGGCACGCGCACGTACGCGGCCCTCCCCCGCCGCCTCGAGGGCGCGGGCGGTGCCCCCTCCCGGTGACCGGCCGCACCCGCCGCCCGGACGAGTGCACGGTCCGCCGTCGCGTACAGCGGCAGCAGCACGAGATCGTGGACCACCGCCGCGCCCACGAACCACAGTGCGACCTCGAACCAGTCGTCCGCGAGCAGCCGCACCCCCGCGTATCCGGCGAGCGTGAACGAGCATGCCAGGAGCAGCAGTTGGAGCGGGCTGCCCAACGGCAGCCGGGACTTTGCCATCACAGGTCTCCGAACGTCATCCGGGCCACCCATTTGGTGTTGAGCACACCGGGCGCGGCGGGCACGATGATCCGCGCCGGGTAGCCGTGGTCGGGGGACAGTTGCTCGCCGTTGACGTCCAGGGCGAGCAGGGAGCGCGCGTCGCGGACCTGGTTGGCGCGCAGGGCGGCCCGGCGGAAGGCACCGCGCCGCTGGAGGGACTCCACGAGGACGTCGGGTGCCGCCTCGGGCTCGTATCCGACGAGGCCGGCCAGGTCCCGCAGCCTTACGCCGCGCCACCACTGGTCGGAGGTGGACCAGCCCTCGACACAGGCGATGGGCAGCGCCGCGCTGTGCAGGGGCAGTTCCAGCAGCTCGGCGCGGCTCAGCCGAACCGTCCCCGAAGGCCCGGTGACGACCAGCCGCCAGGCCTCCTCGCTCGTCTCCGCCGCGCTGATCCCCCTCGATTCGGCCGTCTTGTTGATCTGGAAGCCGCCCGGTCCGCCGCCCGGCTCGGCACCGCCGTGCGGGGCGAGGAGGGCCGTCCGCCGCAGCGGGCCGTCGAAGTTCTGCCCCACGGTCGTCCCGAACAGCAGCAGCGAGCCGCCCCCGACCAGCCACACGGCACCGCGCCGCGAGACGGTGGGCTCGGCCGGGTCCGGGGACACCAGCGAGGGCTCCTCCGACGAAACCGGCGGCGGAGTGCCTTCCCCTTCGCTCCCCCTCATCTCACGCAGGTTGCGTACGGCCGTCGGCGCCCTCAGCACCACATGGACCACGAACGCCGCGAAGAACACCCACGCCCCGTAGAAGTGCAGCGGGTAGAAGGAACCGGGGAAGACGTAGTCGAGCTGGATGTTGAGCACCCCGGTCACGAACTCGAACAGCGCGCCGCCGACCAGCAGGAGCAGCGAGATCCGCTCCAGGGCGTGGACGAGCGACCGCGCCGCGGGCAGCTGGAACAGCCTCGGCACCACCGACCACAGCTTGGCCAGCAGGACGGGGACCAGCGCGATCCCGAGCGTGACGTGAAGGCCCTGCGTGAACCGGTACAGCCAGTGCGGATTCGTCGGCCAGGGGAACAGATAGAAGCCGAGGATCCCCTTGTCCGGGGTCTTGTCGTTCACGGGCGACAGACCCGGGTTGTAGGCGGCGTACGACAGCAGCCCTGTCACGAACAGCGCCGTGATCCCGGCGAGCAGCACCACGCCGAGGACGGAGGTGAACCAGGGGCCGCGCAGCGGGCTGCGCCAGAAGGCGGGTGAGGAAGGAGTCCGTGCCATGCCCCGACGCTAGGCCCGGAACACCCGGTGAGCGGGTGCGCGACTCATGACGAAACGCTGACGTCCGCGCCTGTCGAGAGTCCACCGGTCCTCCACCGGCCTAACGTCTCCGAGCGTGAACCGCGATCTCCGCCGCGACCTGTACGCCGTCGCCGCCGCCACGCTGCTCGTCGTGACGGCCGCGCTGGTCGGCATCGCCATCAAGCGCGCCAAGGACGTCCTGCACGTCGGCTGGCCACCCCTGTACGCCAACTGGCTGCCGCACACCGGCCCCGGCACCCCCGCCGCGATCGCCGTCGCCGTGGCCGTCGTGGCGTACGGCCCCACGCTGGCCGCCCGGCTGCCCTGGCGGGCCCTGCTGTGGACCGCGTGGGCCACCGCCATGGCCTGGGCCTTCTCCCTGGCCCTCGTCGACGGCTGGCACCGCGGGATCGCCCGTCGGCTGACGACCAGATACGAGTACCTGCAGGTCATCGACCGCTTCGACGACATCCCCCACACCCTGCGGGACTTCACCCGCCACATCCTGCTCGGCTCCCCCGACCACTGGCCCCCGCACGTCGCCGGCCACCCGCCGGGCGCCACCCTCACCTTCGTCCTCCTCGACCGGATCGGACTGGGCGGCGGAGCATGGGCGGGCGCCTTCGTCATCGCCATCGGGGCGACCACAGCGGCCGCGGTCCTCGTCAGCGTCCGCACTCTCACGAGCGAGGCCCTCGCACGCCGCGCCGCCCCGTTCCTCGTCCTGGCCCCGGCGGCGGTATGGGCGGGCACGTCGGCGGACGGATACTTCGCGGCGGTCGCCGCCTGGGCCGTGGCCTTCCTCGCCCTGGCGGTGAAGGGGCACCGACCGCGGGCGACCGGCTTCACCGCCGGGCTCCTCCTCGGTCTGACCGTCTACCTCTCGTACGGCCTCACCCTCCTCGCCGTGATGGCCGCCACCGTCCTGCTGCTCGGCTCCCGGCGGCTGCCGGTCCTCCCCTACGTGATCGCCGGACTCGGCGTCGTGCCCCTGGTGTTCACCCTGGCGGGCTTCAACTGGTGGGAGGCATACCGGTTGCTGGTCGAGCGCTACCACCAAGGCGCCGGCGGCTTCCGCCCGTACGGCTACTGGGTGTGGGCCAACCTGGCCTGCACGGTCCTCGTCGTGGGCCCCGCCACGGTGGCGGGCCTTCGCCGCGCGGGCACCCGCCTCGCCCAGTGGCACACGTCCCCCGTCGCCGAGCGCCGCATGGGGGTGTTGCTGTGCGCGGCCCTGCTCATGCTGCTCATCGCCGACCTGTCCGGGATGAGCAAGGCGGAGACGGAACGGATCTGGCTGCCGTTCGCGATGTGGCTGCTCGCGGCAGGCGCCTTCCTCGACCGCCCCCGCGTCTGGCTGACGGCTCAGGCGGCCCTGAGTCTGCTCCTCAACCATCTGCTGCTGACGGGCTGGTGAGCGGTTGGTGCTGCCTGTTCAGCGCCGACCGGGGCGGGACACACCTGTCGATCATTCCCAGGCCGCCGGTGCGGGCTCGCGGGCCGGCCGACCGATGACCGTACGACGTCGCTTCCGCTGCGGACCGGCTCGACTTCTCATCTCCCGCCGCGGCTGTGGTCTTCATGCCCCGGCGGCCTCATCACGCAGCCGGTCGGTGGAAGCAACCGCGCCCCACCTGCTGAGGGCTCAGCCGCACCCCATCGTCCCGCCCACCTCAGCGGTCGTGACCAGGCCCGGGGAGAGGTCCGGCGGCCGCGGCGCGTGGCGACCTGCCGGCGCGACCACGACGCCCGAGTCCACCATTGCGGCCAAGGGCAGCGGGCGCACCGTCTCGCCGTCCAGAGCCGAGACGACCGGCCCCGCACAACATGGTGAGCGCCGCAACCGTCACCAGCCGAAGCCCCGCCTCCGGAGCCGTCAGGGCACGCATGCGCGTCGGAGGCACCGGTGAGCCCCCGGGCCCAAGGTGCAGGAGGGCAGTTGATCCCATAATCTGCTGATTGGAGTGTTTTCAGACAGTTTCCCTCCCTGGAGTTCTTCTCCCTCGTCGGGGTTCGGCGGTAGTTCCCGTCACCGCACCGTCAGGAGACATGATGGCCACCCGGAAAGCCGCTCCTCGCGCTGTCTCGGTCCACGCACTCGCCGGAATCCGGCTCTTCAACGGGGCCGCCGGACTGCTCGCACCCGAACTGCTCATCCGGCGCCTCGATCCCGATCGTGAGCCGCCCGGTCCGGCGGCCGTGTACGCCTTCCCGCTCTTCGGGATCCGTACGATCCGGCTCGGCCTCGATCTGCTGACCGGCCGCGACGAGCGGTTGCGGATGTACCTGCGCGACGGCGGCCTGATCCACGGCGGTGACACCGCGACGGCGGCCACGCTGGACCTGAGCGGCCGGCTTCCACCGCGTACCGCGACGCTGACCACGCTCATCTCGGCCGCGAACACGGTCCTGGCCGCCACCTCGCTCGCCAACCCGGTGAAGGGGAAGCGGAAGTGACGGGAGGGCCCGGTGCCGTTTCCCCGGCCGAGACGGGTTTCGCCTACGTCGTCGTCGGCGCCGGGGCGTCAGGCGGACCGTTGGCGGCCGACCTCGCCGCCGCGGGCATGCGTACCCTGCTGCTCGACGCGGGTGGGGCCCAGGAGAACGACAACTACGTGGTGCCCGCCTTCCACGCGGACGCCTCCGAGGACCTCGTCCAGTGCTGGAACTACTTCGTAGAGCACTACGCCGACGAGCGGCAGCAACAGCGCGACAGCAGACTCGTCCCGGACCGGGGCATCCTCTACCCGCGTGCCGGGACGGTCGGCGGCTGCACCGCGCACCATGCGCTGATCACCGTCTATCCGTACAACGGCGGCTGGGACGCCATCGCGGAGGAGACCGGCGACGCGACGTGGCACGGCACGGCCATGCAACCGGTACTTCGAGCGGCTGGAACGCTGCACCTACCGGCCGAGGCCCAAGGAGCCGCCCGCCAACCGCCTGCCGGGCGCGCTGCTCACCACGCTGCTGAAGGTGCTGCCCTTCGCAGGCGCCCGGTACCGCAACGACGCACGCCACGGATTCGACGGCTGGCTGCCGACCGTCCTCGCCGACCCCGAACCGGTCGTCGAGGACAAGCGGTTGCGGAACGGACGGACGATCCCTCTGCCGTCGTCGACAGCAGGTTCCGGGTGCCCGGAGTGGACCGTCTGCGGATCGTCGACGCCTCGGTCTTCCCCCGCATTCCCGGATTCTTCGTCGCCACCCCCATCCGCATGATCAGCCAGAAGGCGAGCGACGTGATCCTCGCGACCGCCCAAGGAGAACCGCGATGAGCAAGCAGCGACGCACCGCACGACGTTCCGCGGCCGGACACCGTACGTCACTGCCCTGGCGGGTCGTCACCGCCGGCGCCGAATACGTGGACCGGCGCCTCGGCTGGGACAGGCTGCCCGTCGTACCGGGCCTGCTGACGCTCCTCGGACTGCGCGTCAAACTCCGGCAGAAGAACCTGCACGACACCGGCCGGCTGCCCTCGGTCAACCTGCCCGATCCCGCGCCCCCCTCCGAGACCCACAAGGTCAACCGGACAGCCGACGGCAGCCACAACGACCTCGACGAGGCGCGCATGGGCATGGCGGGCACCCGCTTCGGCCGGAACATCCCGCTGGACCGGATCGCCCCGGCCACACCCGAGGACGTACTGTCCGCGCCCAGCCCGCGCGAGGTCAGCCGCGCCCTGCTCGGCCGCGACGAGCTCACGCCCGCCGAGTCGGTCAACTCCCTGGTCGCCGCCTGGCTTCAGTTCATGGTCCGCGACTGGTTCAGCCACGGGAGCAGCCCCACGGAACGGCCCTGGGAAGTACCCCTCATGGACGACGACCCATGGCCGGAACACCCCATGCGGATCATGCGGACACCGGACGACCCGACCCTCGACCCGCAGGCACCCCCCGGAACGCCCGACACCCGCGTCAACGTGTCCTCCCACTGGTGGGACGCCTCGCAGATCTACGGGACGAACGAGACCGAGCAGCGTCTGATGCGCACCGGTGAGCTGGGCAAGCTGCATCTGTGGGACGACGAGCAGTCCCCGATCCCCTCGGACCCCTCCCGGGACCCCTCGCACATCCCCGGCTTCTGGCTGGGCCTGGCCATGATGCACGACCTGTTCGCCCGTGAGCACAACGCGATCTGCGACCACCTGCACGGCGCGTACCCGTCCTGGAACGACGAGGAACTCTTCCAGCGGGCCCGGCTCGTCAACGCCGCGCTCCTCGCCAAGATCCACACCGTGGAGTGGACACCGGCCGTGATCAGCCACCCCACCACCGTCAAGGCACTGCGCGCCAACTGGTGGGGCGTCGCAGGCGAGCGTGTCCACAACCTCTTCGGCCGGATCAGCGGCAGCGAGGTCGTCAGCGGCATCCCCGGCGCCGAAACGGACCACTACGGCGTCCCGTACTCCCTCACCGAGGAGTTCGTGGCTGTCTACCGCATGCACCCGCTCATCCGCGACGAGTGGCATCTGCGCTCCGCCGCCGACGACGCGAGCCTGCGCCACTGCACCCTCCGCGACATCTCGGGCCCCGGGGCGCTGAAGGTCCTGGAGACCACCGAGATGCCCGACCTGCTCTACAGCTTCGGCACGCTCCACCCCGGACTGGTCACCCTGCACAACTTCCCGAAGTTCCTTCAGGAGTTCGAGCGCCCCGACGGACAGTTGCAGGACCTCGCCGCCACCGACATCCTGCGCTCCAGGGAGCTGGGCGTCCCCCGCTACAACGAGTTCCGCCGACTGCTGCGGCTGAAGCCCGCCGCGGACTTCCTGGAACTGACCGAGAACCGTGCGTGGGCCGAGCAGATCCAGGGGCTCTACGACGGCGACGTCGAGAAGGTCGACCTCATGGTCGGGCTGTACGCGGAGAAACTGCCGGCCGGATTCGCCTTCAGCGACACGGCGTTCCGCATTTTCATCCTGATGGCCTCACGCCGACTGAACAGCGACCGCTTCTTCACCGAGTACTACACCCCCGAGGTGTACTCCAAGGCCGGTATGGCCTGGATCGACGACAACTCCATGATCACGGTGCTGCTGCGCCACCACCCGGAGCTGCGTACGGCTCTGGCGGGGCTGACGAACGCCTTCGTGCCGTGGAACACAGCCGGAAGGACGGTGACTTGACATGGCAGTCACAGACAGGTCCCACGACGAACGGGAGCGCCAGGCCGCGGCGGCCGCCGTACGGTACGGCGAGACCGGCGACGAGCGGCGGACCGTCGAGCGGCAACAGGACGCCGGGGTGGCCTTCCCGGACTCGGAGGAGGCACTCGCGGCGCGCGCGGCCCGGCTGCTCGACCGGCAGGCGGTGCCCGCCTCCATGGTGGTGGAGGCCGTCCGGGCGGAACCGCTGGAGGCGACCGCCGCGTACGAACGCATCCTCGGTGTGTCCAGGGACCTGCAGGCCTGGAGCTTCCTGCCGCGCGGCACCCGGGCGGCCCGTACCGTCGCCCGGATCTCGGTACGGGAGAACGGCCGTGAGCTGCCCGTCGGCACCGGCTTCCTGGTGTCGCCGAACCTGCTGCTGACCAACCATCACGTGCTCCCCGACGCGGAGGCCGCCCGGCAGAGCTTCGTGGAGTTCGACGCCCAGGTCACCGTAGACAACACACCCCAGTCGGCGACGCGGCTGGAGCTCGACCCGGACGGGTTCTTCGCGGCGGACCAACGCCTCGACTTCGCCCTGGTGCGGGTCGCCCCCGGCCCTGACCTGCGGCCCGCGGGGGAGACGTTCGGCTGGAACCGGCTCAGCGCCCAGAAGGGGAAACTGGTGATCGGTGAGCCTGTCAACGTCATCGGCCATCCGATGGGGCGGCTGAAGGAGATCGCGGTACGCGACAACATGCTCCAGGTGCGCCTCGACGACTTCCTCCACTACAAGACGGACACCGAGCCCGGCAACTCGGGCTCTCCCGTCTTCAACGACCAGTGGGAGATCGTCGCGCTCCACCACAGCGGTGTCCCCAGGACCGACGGACAGGGACGCGTCCTGCGCCGTGACGGACAGGTCTGGGAGCCCGGTGACGGCGACGACGCGATCGACTGGGTGTCCAACGAGGGCGTACGCATCAGTTCCATCCTGAAGCACCTCGCCACCCTGCCCCTCTCCTCCCGGCAGCAGGCGCTGCTGGCCGAGATGGGCCCGGAGTCGGGGCTGGGCGTCGCGGAGGCCGCCGCGGGTCCGGTGGCGGCTCCGGCTCCCGCCG
>NZ_LRTR01000040.1 GCF_001550375.1 Streptomyces europaeiscabiei
CGATCTCCGGGCGGGGACGGTCGCGCGCCCGGTTCTCGGTGGCCTGGGAGTGCCGGGCGCCGCGCAGCGGCAGGCCTGCCCGCGGCTACGTGCCGCGACGGACGACCGCTGCGGCTAGGACAGTGCTTCCAGCCCCAGGTGGTCGCGGAGGGTCGTGCCCTCGTAGTCCGTGCGGAAGACACCCCGTTCCTGGAGCAGCGGTACGACCTTGTCGGCGAAGGGATCGAGGCCGGTGGGGGTGATGTGGGGGACGAGGATGAAGCCGTCGGCGGCGTCGGCCTGGACGTAGTCGTCGATCGTGCGGGCGACCGTCTCGGGCGAGCCGATGAAGTTCTGCCGGTTGCCGGTCTCGATGACCAGGTCGCGGATGGACCAGTTGTTGGCGGCGGCGCGCTCCCGCCATTCGCGGGCGGTGGCCAGCGGGTCGCGGTACATACGGACCTGGGCGCGGCCCTTGGAGATGTGGGTGTCGCTGATGTCCGGGTCGATGTCGGGGAGCGGGCCGTCCGGGTCGTAGGAGGACAGGTCCCGGTTCCAGACGAACTCCAGGTGCTTGAGGGCGGTGGCGCCACTGACCTGCTGTCGGCGGACCTCGTGGGCGAGTTCCTCCGCCTCCTGGTCGGTGTCGCCGAGAATGAAGCTCGCGGCGGGCAGGATGAGCAACTGGTCGTGGTGGCGGCCGTACTTGGCGAGACGGCTCTTGACGTCGGTGTAGAAGGCGCGGCCCGCGTCCAGGCTCGCGTACCGGCTGAAGATGGCGTCGGCGCCGGCGGCGGCGAACTCGCGGCCCTCGTCGGAGTCGCCCGCCTGGAAGACGACCGGGCGGCCCTGCGGTGAGCGCGGGACGTTGAACCGGCCCTCGATGTCGAAATGCTGTCCGCTGTGGACGAAGGCTCCCGCCTTGGCGTCCCGCAGGAAGACGCCCGTCTCCCGGTCGGCGACGATCTCGTCCCCGACCCAGGAGTCGAAGAGTTCGTTCGCCGTGGCCAGGAACTCCTTGGCGCGGGAGTAGCGCTCCTCCTGCGGCAGAAAGCCGCCCCGGCGGAAGTTCTCTCCGGTGAAGGCGTCCCAGGAGGTGACGACGTTCCATGCGGCGCGTCCGCCGGAGAGGTGGTCGAGGCTCGCGAACTGTCGGGCCACCTCGTACGGCTCGTTGAAGGTGGAGTTGATGGTGCCGGTCAGTCCGAGACGGTCGGTGACGGCGGCGAGCGCGGCGAGGACGGTGAAGGTGTCGGGGCGGCCGACGACATCCAGGTCGTAGATGCTGCCGCCCTGTTCGCGCAGCCGCAGGCCCTCCGCGAGGAACAGGAAGTCGAACTTGGCGCGCTCGGCGGTCCGCGCGAAGTGCGTGAAGGAGCTGAACTCGATGTGGCTGCCGGCCTCCGGGTCGCTCCATACGGTGGTGTTGTTGACGCCGGGGAAGTGGGCGGCCAGGTGGATCTGCTTCAGGGGCTTGCTCATGGTGGTCGGTCTCCCTACGGCTCAGCGGGTCGCGGTCGCTGCGGTGTCGGCGTAGCGGTTGGTGGGGCGGGGCAGCCCCAGCAGGCCGCGCAGGGTTTCGGCCTCGTAGGCGCGGCGGAAGGCGTCGCGGCGCTGGAGTTCGGGCACGAGACCTCGGGTGATCGCCGGGAGGTCGTGGCCCAGGACCGCGGGCCGCAGCCGGAAGCCCGTCAGGCCCGTCTTCGTCAACTCCTGCAACAGGTCAGCGAGTTGCGCCGGCGTACCGGTGAAGGTCCGGGCGTCACTCGTGTACGGCTCGCCCGCGAGCGTGTCGAGGCGCTCCCGTCGGACCGCCGCCTCGGCCGGGTCGTCGTCGAGGAAGACCAGCAGGTCGCCGAAGACGTGCAGCCGCTCGTCGGCACGTCCGGCGGCGCGCTGCTCCGCACGGATCTCGGCGACGATCGCGCGTGCCTGGTCGGTGTCGTGCGGCGTGACGTAGCCGATGTCGGCCTGGCGGGCGACCAGCCGGTACGGGACGGTGTCGTGGGCCAGGGCGCTCACGACGGGCTGGCCCTGCGGCGGGCGGGGGGTGATGGAGGGGCCCTTGACGCTGAAGTGGCGGCCCTCGAAGTCGATGTAGTGCAGTTTGTCGCGGTCAACGAACCGGCCGGTGGCGACGTCCCGGATCTCCGCGTCGTCCTGCCAGCTGTCCCAGAGGCGGCGCACGACCTCGACGTGGTCGGCGGCCTCGTCGAACAGTTCGGTCACCAACTCCTGTGTGTCCGGGCTGTCGTAGGCCTCGATGCGCGGGATCGTACGGCGGCCGAAGTGGGCGGCCTCGTTCGGCCGGGCGGTGATCTGCACCCGCAGGCCGGCCCGACCGGAGCTGACGTGGTCGAGCGTGGCGATCGCCTTGGAGATGTGGAAGGGCTCGGTGTGGGTGGCCACGACGGTCGGCACGATTCCTATGTGCCGGGTGAGGGGGGCGATCCGGGCCGCCACGAGGACGGCGTCCAGTCGGCCGCGGACCTGGTCGGTGCGTTCGTCCGGGTCCAGGAAGTGCGAGGACTGCGGGCCGAGGCCGTCCTCGATGGTCACGAAGTCGAGCAGTCCGCGCTCGGCCTCGGCGACGAGGTCGGCCCAGTATCCGGCGGTGAACACCTCGCGGGGGCGGGCCACCGGCTCGCGCCAGGAGGCGGGGTGCCATCCGGTGCCGTCGAGCGCGACGGCGAGGTGCAGCGCGGACGCGGGAGAGGAGGCGGAAGCAGGGGGGACAGACGGCGTGGAGGAGGGGAAAGAGGCAGCTGGGGACACGGGTGTGCGCCTTCCTAGGAAGTTCGTACAGCCCTCTCGCGGGGCGTTTCCGGGCTTCGGACCGCCAGGATCGTGGAGCGGCGGCGCAGGGTGAAGCCGATGGACTCGTAGAGCCGGATCGCGGTGGTGTTGTCCGCGGCGGCGTGCAGGAAAGGTGTCTCGCCGCGTTCGCGGATGCCCGCGGCGACCGCGCGGACGAGCCGGGTGGCGAGGCCCCGGCCGCGGTGGTCCGGGTCGGTGCAGACCGCGCTGATCTCGGTCCAGCCGGGCGGCTGAATCCGCTCGCCGGCCATGGCGATCAGCCGCCCCCGGTCCCGGATGCCGAGATAGGTGCCCAGTTCGACGGTCCGCTTCAGAAAGGGGCCCGGTCCGGTGCGGGCGACCAGGTCCAGGATCTCGGGGACGTCGTCGAGTCCGAGCCGTACCGCTTCGGGCGCGGGTTCGGCCCGTAGCGCGGTGTCCACCAACTGGACGCCCTGTCCGCCGCCGACCACCTCCCAGCCGTCCGGCACCTCATGGACCGGCTTGATCCGGACGACGGTCCCCGCGCCGACAAGCGTGTGCAGATCGGCCCAGGCGGCCGGGTCCCGGGGGTCGGCGAGGGCGGCGAAGGCGTAGGTGTCGGCCGGATAGCGGGCCGCGGCACCGACGCGTTCGGCGAAGCGGGCGTGCGGGCCGTCGAGGGAGGCCCAGACGGCGTTGTCGAGGACGGGTAGGTCGAGGGCGGCGGCGGGTGCGGCCACGTCGAGTGCGACGGGGAGTGTGGCAGCGGGTGCGGACGGCGCTCCGCCTCCGTGGAAGTCGGTCTGATGGGCCACGGAGGCGGAGTCCCTTCCTCATTCGACGGGCTTGCTCTGCAGGTGATATGACGTCACGTCAGGAGTTGGTGAGAGGCAGACCGGGCGGGTTGACCTCGGACTTCTCCACGGACTCGTTGGGGAGGTTCCAGGCCTTCAGCCATGCGCCGTACTGGCCGTTGTCGATCAGGTGGTTGATGGCCTCGGCGAGAGGCTCGGCGAGACCGCTGCCCTTCTTCGCGGTCGCGGCGATCAGGCCCTGGAGGGTCTCGCCGGCCCCGGAGAACTGACCCGCGATACGGGTCGCCTGGGGTGTGCCGGCGGTCTTGGCCGCGTGGTAGGCGAGGTTGGGGCTGGGACCGAAGTAGGCGTCGATCTTGCCGCTGCTCAGCGCCAGGTAGATGCTGTTGCTCTCCTGGAAGTACTTGACGGTGAGGGGCTTCTTGCCCTCCTTCGCCAGCTTCGCCTTCCACTCCAGAAGGATCTTCTCCTGGTTGGTGCCGTTGCCGACGGAGACCGTCCGGCCGGCGAGGTTCTCGTAGTCGCCGTCGAAGTTCCAGTCGCTGTCCTTCTTCGTCTCGAAGGCCAGGTCGTCCTTGCGGTACGAGGCGAACTCGTACTTCTGCTTGCGCTCCTCGGTGTCGGTGATGTTGGAGAAGCCGACGTCGACCCTGCCACTGTCGATACCGATGAACAGGTTCTCCCAGGTCGACTGGCGCACCTCGGGTTCGAGACCGAGGACGGCGGCCACGAGTCTGCCGAGGTCGGGCTCGGAGCCGGTGAGCGTCTTCTGGTCGCTGCCGATGAACCCGAGTGGCGGACTGCCGGACGGCAGCGTGCCCGATCCGATCACCAGCTTGCCGCTCTTCTTGATGGCGTCGGGCAGTTCGGCGCTGATCGACTTCACCTCGGAGACCTTGATCTCGGTCTCCTTGGCGGCGCCGTTGGCGAGCCGCCCGACGGTGACCGTGCCGGCGGCCTCGGTCTTCGTCGCGGCCTCGGTGTCGCCCCCGCAGGCGGCGAGCCCGGTGGCGAGGGAGGCGGCGGCGGTCGCCGCGGTGATGCCGCGCAGCAGGCTGCGCCGGGAGAACCGGGTGTGCGTGGGCATGACTGTCCTTGTCGTTCGAGAGGATGTTGAGGGCGGTGTGTGGGAGGGGAAGCCGGAAGGACTCGGTCAGAGGACCTTGCTGAGGAAGTCCTTGGTCCGTTCGTGCCGCGGCCTGTCCAGGACCTCCGAGGGCGGGCCCTGTTCGACGATCCGGCCGCCGTCGATGAAGACGACCCGGTCGGCGATCTCCCGGGCGAATCCGATCTCGTGGGTGACGATCACCAGCGTGGTGCCGCCTCGCGCCAGGTCCTTGATGACGGCCAGGACCTCACCGACGAGTTCGGGGTCGAGGGCGGAGGTCGGCTCGTCGAAGAGGATGACGCCGGGGCGCAGGGCCAGGGCGCGGGCGATCGCCACGCGCTGCTGCTGTCCGCCGGACAACTGCCGTGGATAGGCCGCCGCCTTGTCGGCCAGGCCGACCCGGTCCAGGAGTTCGCGGGCGAGTTCGTCGGCCTGATTCTTGCCGAGCCTTCCGGTCGCCACCGGGGCCGCGGCCACGTTCTCCAGCACGGTCAGGTGCGGGAAGAGGTTGAAGTTCTGGAAGACGAAGCCGATCCGGCCGCGCTGGGTGAGGATCGCCCGCTCGCTCAGCTCCTTCAGCCGGTCGCCGTGCCGGCGTACGCCGATCAGTTCGCCGTTGACGCTGACGTGGCCGATCTCGGGCTTCTCCAGGTGGTTGATGACCCTGAGCAGCGTGGACTTGCCGGAGCCGGACGGGCCGAGGATCACGGTGACCTCGCCGGGCCGGACGGTCAGGTCGACGCCGTTCAGGACCCGGTGGGTGCCGTACCACTTGTGCACATCGTGCACCTCGACGGTGGCGGCCGTACTGGTGGGCGTCCCAGCGGTCATACGGCGGCCTCCTTGCGGATGCGGTCACGGAGGCCGGTGACACCGGCCCGCAGTTTCTGCAACGGCGTCGGCGGCAGGGTGCGGGTGGCGCCCCGGGCGTAGTACCGCTCGACGTAGAACTGGATGATCGAGACGACGCTGGTGAGGATCAGGTACCAGACGGTGGAGACCAGCAGCAGCGGCACGATGTCACCGGGGTAGGTGGAGCCCATGGCCTGCGCGGTGCCGAAGAGGTCGAGCAGCGAGACGTAGAAGACCAGCGAAGTGCTCTTGATCAGGCCGATCAGCTGGTTGACGTAGTTCGGGGTGATCGAGCGCAGAGCCTGCGGGAAGACGATCCTGCGGAACTGGTAGCCCTTCGGCAGACCGAGCGCGGAGGCCGCCTCGTGCTGGCCCTGGTCGACGGAGAGGATGCCGCCGCGGACGACCTCGGCCGCGTACGCCGCCTCGTTGAGGCTGAGGCCGATCACGGCGACGGCCATGTCGGTGGCGAGGCGTGACTCGTCGAAGGTGAAGAACGCCGGGCCGAAGGGGACGCCCAGGCTGAGCGTCTGGTACAGGGCCGAGAAGTTGTAGAGGAACAGCAGGACGACGATCAGCGGGATCGAGCGCAGGGCCCAGATGTAGACCCAGCTGACCGAGCGCAGAACCGGGCTCTTCGAGAGCCGGGCGAGCGCGAGGAGGACGCCACCTAGGAGGCCCAACACCGCGCTGTAGGCGGCGACTTCGAGGGTGATGAGCAGTCCGTCGAGGATCGTCGGCCGCAGGAACCAGTAGGCGAAGCGGTCCCACTGGTAGAAGGGGTTGGAGATCAGTCCGTGGACGAACTGGGCCGCGAGGACCAGCACGACCGCGGTGGCGATCCAGCGGCCGGGGCGCCGCAGCGGAAGCACCCGCTGGGCGGCGAGCTGCTTCGACGGGGTCCCGGCGGGCGACGGCACCTCGGTCAAGGACACGGCGGCGCCTGGGGGTTCACTCATCAAGGGCTCCGGAGGAGTGTCGAAACCCCAGGCGACGCAGGTGACTTCGGCCGTACGGCGGACGGGACCGCTCGTCGGTCGTACGGCGGACGGGGAACCGCTCGCCGTACGGAGGCACGGAAGACACACGGATGCGCACGACACCGGGGCTGGCGGAGAGAGGGCGGACCGCTGGTGCGGTGCCTCAGGGGTTCGGGGGAACCGTCAGCCTCGACGGGAGCGCGGCGCCGGGTCGGGCCGGGACCGCGCTAGCGTGCGCTACACAGTGCGCTGTTGACCCGGAGCAGATCGACGGCGCGGTCGGCGCAGAGCGGCACGCAACCGTGGCGGCGCCATGCGGCCAGCCTCGGGGTTGCGTACATGTCCGTCACCATCGTTCCTCCGGCCCGGTGGGCCTCGTGCTCTTCGGGTGGCCGTAAGTAACTCAGGCCCGGCGGGCCGCTGTCAACGTCAGTCCAGCACATGGGACGCCTGTCCGCCTGTCGATACGCCCTGGTCCGGGACGTGGGAGGCCCAGTCCAGGATCTGCACGGCCGCACCGGCCGCCTCCAGGCCCTGACAGTGCGCGTGGTGGCGGCGGGCGATGCCGTCGAGGTCGAGGTGGGGGCCGAAGGCGGGGTGTGCGGCCAGGCGGCGCGCGTACGCCCACAGGTGCGGATGGTCGGCGACGCGGTGCACGGCGGAGGCGTCCAGGTGCCAGCGGTGCACGGTGTCGAGCCGCACCAGGGCGACCCACAACTCGACGTCGGCGACGGTGAGTCGGTCGCCGAGGATGTACTCCTGTCCGGCGAGCCGGGCGTCCAGCGAGCGCAGGGTGCGCAGCAGGGAACCGAGCGCGTCACGGCGTTCCAGGTCGTCGGCGTCGGCACGGCCGGCGCGCTGGGCGGTGCCGTCCATGCCCTGCCCACAGAGGCGCGCGACACCCTCGATCTCGGCCTCCACGCCCTCCGGGTACAGCTCGGTGCGGCTGCCGCCGAAGCGCCGGGCGAGGTCGCGCATGATGTCGGGGGCATGGGTGCTGACGATGCGTCCGGACCAGTCGTCACTGAGGACCGGCGCCACGGCCGCTCCGGGGTAGCGGTGCGCGCTCGCCTCGTACAGCGGGCGCAGCTCGGAGTGCTCGCCGTTCGGGCCGTCGGGCACGGCGGGCAGGAGGGTCACGGGGCAGGCTTCCGCCAGCCCGAGGAGGCTGTGGACGACGGCGATGCGCAGGGCGCCCGGACAGGACAGCGAGAGATGGAGCCGGTAGCGGCGCGGCACGGCGTAGTGGCCGCTGCGGGCGTCGCAGCCGATCCGTCCCCGGAAGGCGGGCAGGGGCCGCGGCGACGGCACGGCGTTCAGGGCGTGGACGGGCATGGCGGACATGTGTCTCCCCGGGGGTTCTGGTGCACGGTTGCGCGGTTGCGCGATGACGTGAGGGCGTGGTGACGCGAGTACACGCACGCACGCGCGCTGTGGCGTGCCACGCCGGCGGCTCGCTCAGGTCAGCTCAGGGGGCTTCTCGCGCTGCAGACCCGCAGCAGGTCGATGTGGCGACGGGAGGTCAGGAAGAGGGACTGCCGGCATGCGCGCGGCACACGAGTGACCACCGGCTCCAGGCGCCCCATCATTCCCTACCTGTTCACTAGGAAATACCCCACCTGGAGTGTCGAGCCGTCCACGCCGCACGTCAAGAGGGTGTCCGGGTATTGGAAGGGACGTCCGAGGGATGGACATCGGAAGTCCGCCGGCCGGGCCGGTGTCCTCCAGATGGCGGGGAACCGGTGGTCAGTCGCCGTGCCCCTTGGCGCCGAGCATCCGCTCCAGCCGGTCGAACCGCTCGTGCAGGGCGTGCGCGGTCTCTTCGCACAACTCATGCGCTCCGTGGGTGAGTCGGTGACGCTTCTGCTCCCGGCCCACGAACCAGGTGGCGAGGGCGGCGGTGACCATGCCGTACGTGGTGATGCCGACGACCATGACGACCGCTCCGACGACACGGCCCCAGAACGTCACCGGGTAGAAGTCGCCGTAGCCGACGGTCGTGGCCGTCTCGATCGACCACCACAGGGCCTCGGGGTACGAGGTCAGGTTGGCGCGCGGCGCGTCGTGTTCTGCGGCGATCACGGCCCAGGAGCCGAGGAGCATCACCACGACCAGCACGGCGGTGGCGCCGCCCGCCGCCTTCAGATGGAGGGGGCCGCCCCGGCCTTCCCTGCCGAGCAGCAGTTCAACGGCCTTGGAGAAGAATCCGGGCAGCATCTCACCCCTCCTTCGCCCCAGGCAGCGTCCCGGGCGGCGCCTTCGGGTCTTCGCGGCGGGCGTGCAGGGCGTGCCGGTCGAGCTCGTAGGCGACCCGGATCAGCGGGACGTGGGTGAACGCCTGTGGAAAGTTACCCAGTTGGCGGCGGGCCCGGGGGTCGTACTCCTCGGCGAGCAGTCCGACGTCGTTGCGCAGCTCCAGCAGCCGTTCGTACAGGGCGCGGGCCTCGTCCGCGCGGCCGATCAGCCGCAGGGCGTCCGCGAGCCAGAAGGAGCACGCGAGGAAGGCGCCCTCGCCGCCGCTGAGGCCGTCCGGCGAGTCGGCGGTGCCCGCCGAGTAGCGGGCCACCAGCCCGTCGGTGAGCAGTTCGCGCTGCACGGCCTCGATGGTGCCGATCACCCGGGGGTCGTCCGGCGGCAGGAACCCGGTCTGCGGGATCTGCAACAGCGCGGCGTCGAGTTCGCGGGAGCCGTACGACTGGGTGAAGGTGCCCCGTTCCGGGTCGAAGGCCCTCTCGCAGACCTCGCGGTGGATACGGTCGCGGATCGCGCGCCACTTCTCCACCGGACCGGGCCGGGAGTGCGCCTCGGCCATCCGGACCGCCCGGTCGAAGGCGACCCAGCACATCACCTTGGAGTGTGTGTAGTGGCGGGGGGCCCCGCGCATCTCCCACAGCCCCTGGTCGGGCTCGGTCCAGGCCTGTTCCAGGTGTTCCAGGAAGACCGCCTGCAGGGAGACCAGGTGCTGGCGCGGTCGCAGTCCGCAGCCGATGGCCAGATGGATGGCGTCCATCACCTCGCCGGGCACGTCGAGCTGCCGCTGCCCGGCGGCCGCGTTGCCGATCCGCACCGGACGCGACCCCTCGTAGCCCGGTAGCCAGTCGGCCTCCCACTCGGTGAGCCGCCGCTCCCCCGCGATGCCGTACATGATCTGCACGTCCTCGGGCCGCCCCGCCACCGCCCGCTCCAGCCAGCCCCGCCAGGCGTCCGCCTCGGCCTTGAAGCCGCTGCGCAGCAAAGCCTCCAGCGTCATGCCCGCGTCCCGCAGCCAGCAGAAGCGGTAGTCCCAGTTCCGCACGCCGCCGATCTCCTCCGGAAGGGATGTGGTCGGGGCGGCGACGATGCCTCCGGTCGGCTGGTACGTCAGGGCCTTGAGGGTGATCAGGGAGCGGGCGACGGCGTCGCGGTACGGCCCGTCGTACGTGAGTCTGCGCAGCCAGCGACGCCAGTACGCCTCCGTGGTGCGCAGCGCCTCGAACGCGTCCACCTCTTGCGGCGCGGGCAGATGGGAGGGGTGCCAGGTCAGCACGAACGGGATCCGTTCGCCGGCCGTGACGGGGAAGACGGCGGTGTGGACGGTGCCGTGGGCGACCGGCCGGACGGGGGTGCGCAGCCACACCGACTCGGGCCCCGCGATCCCCGTCAGATGCCCGTTGCGGCGGCGCATCCAGGGCAGGACCCGGCCGTAGTCGAAGCGGAGCCGCAGGTCCATCCGCATGTCGACGGTGCCGGAGAGCCCTTCGACGATGCGTACGACGCTGGGGGCGCCGGTCTTCCGGCACGGCATGAAGTCGGTGACCAGGACCTGACCGCCCGCCGTCTCCCACTCCGTCTCCAGGATCAGCGTGTCGTCCCGGTAGCGGCGGCGGGCGTACGGGCCGTTCTCGTCGGCAGGGGCGATCCGCCAGCGGCCGTTGTCCTCGTCGCCGAGGAGGGCGGCGAAGCAGGCGGGCGAGTCGAACCGGGGGAGGCAGAGCCAGTCGACGCTGCCGTCCTTGCCGACGAGGGCCGCGGAGAGAAGGTCGCCGATGAGGGCGTAGTCCTCGATGCGGCCGGGTCCGGTGCGGGGGTCGGGGGCGGGTCCTGGCATGGGGTCAGTGTCAGCGGGTTCTCGGGTCCAGGCATGTGGGGTGGGGCGTTCGAGTTGGCGGGGTGGGGCTTCGGTGCGTTGTCGCGTACCGGTCGTACCCGGCTGGTCGCACGGTTCCCCTACCCCCGACGAGGCGCTGCCGGGGCGCCTCGCTGTCAAGGCGACCGGCCCACCTCTTGCGGGAGGATCGTCGCCCTCGCCGTCACCGATCGCGCCGGTCACGGGCATCAGCAGGGTGAGGGCCGCGACCCCGACCACCGGGACCGGCATCCGCAGCAACTGCTCGCCGCCGTACGCGGCGGAGCTGACGCGGTCCGACACGCGGACCGAGACGCGGTCCGGCTCCTCCCGGCCGATCCGCTCGGTGACCAGGTGTCCGGCATCCGGCGCTTGAGCCGGTAGCCGTACCGCTCGGGCGGATCGAGGTCTCGCGGCAGGGTCGGGTGGTGGGCGGCGGAGTCCGTCGAACGCCCATCACACCCGTGCGCGGGAGGACTGCCAGAGGCAACTGCAGGTACTCGGCCGAGAGGGTGACCGGGTGTTCGGTGAGGGCTCGGGCCGCGGCTCTTCATCTTCCGGACGGTCGCGGGCCACGTCACGGCAAGGACGGCTCTCCGGCGCGGTCCGAAGCTGCTCACGGCGCACGGTCATCCGGGAACGGACGACGGCCTTGTTCGCGGTCCCGAGTACGAGTCCCGAGTTCCGAGTCCCGACGGCTCAACTGCCACACCGGTGCACGTCTCATGGAAAGGGCCGGCCCTTGAACGCCTCGGAGATTCCCCCGACCGAGCGGATCCGCATCCTCGCGGACATCCTCGCCGACAGGCTCACGGTGGGGCAGGCCGCTCACCGCAGCGGCCTCCCGACACGCGTCGTCCAGCAGTGGCTGCGGGAGATCCCGGTGGCGGCGCCGACGGACCGGGCGACCCGGGCGGCCGACGACGACACCGCGCCTCCGCGAGCGGATCGGCGCCCGCTGCCCCGGTGCCGGGTCGTCGTCGACGAGATGGTGCAGGGGCTCGGGCTCTGACCGGCCGGGCCGAAGACCTCTGCTCCCGCGACGACGACCGCTACGCTCCCCGCCATGACACTGCGGAGCACTCGCCCCCTGGACATCGGTTCGTCCCATGTCATCGTCACCGGCGGGTCGAGCGGCATCGGCCTGGCCACCGCCCGGCTCCTGGCGGCACGCGGCGCGAAGCTCTCACTCATCGCGCGGGGCGCGGCACGACTGGACACGGCGGCGAAGCAGGTGTCGGCCGCCGCGACGGACGCACCGGCCGCCTCACGGCGGACGCCGACTGCCGCACAGGGGACGCCGACTGCAGCGCAGCGGACGTCGGTTGCCGCGCGGGCCGCCGACGTGGCCGATCAGGCGGCCCTCAACCGAGCCATCGCCGAGCTGGAGGCCGAACAGGCACAACCCTGCGACATCCTGATCACCTCGGCCGGACTCGCCCGACCGGGACACTTCCTCGACCTGCCCGACGACGTCTTCCGGCAGATGATCGAGGTCGACTACTTCGGCACGCTCCACGCCCTACGGGCCGTCGCCCCCGGCATGGTGGAGCGCGGGCACGGCAGCGTGGTCGCCGTCTCGTCCGCCGCCGGGCTGCTCGGCATCTTCGGCTACAGCGCGTACGGGCCGGCCAAGTTCGCGGTACGCGGCCTGATGGAGTCGGTACGGGCCGAACTGACCCCGCGTGGAGTGCACGTGGGGGTCGTGTTCCCGCCGGACGTGGACACGCCGCAGCTCGCCGAGGAGAACCGGTGGAAGCCGCGGGAGACCCGCGTGGTCGGCGGCACGATCAAGCCCCTCACTGCGGAGAAGGTCGCGGCGGCGATCGTGCAGGGCATCGATCGGCGCCGCTTCACGATCTGCCCGGACACGGGCACCCGGGCGCTGGCCCGCTTCGGCAGCGTGCTGATGCCGCTGCTCAACCGCGAGTTCGACCGCCGGGTCAGGGCGGTCCAGCGGTCGACGACGGGCACGTGACCACGACGGCCGCGGCCGGCCTCGCCCCCCGGCCGACACCGATGCCGATGCCGATGCCTGCCAGGGCCTGAACATGCCACTCGGCGGCGGCGGTTCAGGCCGCCGCCGCGACCCGGAAGCCGATGTTCCCGGTGGCGCTGTCGGGCGTGTTGGAGGAGCGGGCCGCCACCCGGTAACGGTTGCAGTAGGAGGCGTGGCACAGGTGGGAGCCGCCGCGCATCACCCGGGCCGTGCCGTCCGGGGGGCCTGTCGGGTCGGTACGCGGGCCGGAGCGGTGGAAGTCCGGGCAGAACCGGTCGGCGCACCACTCCCACACGTTGCCGACGGTGTTGTACAGGCCGAAGCCGTTGGGCTCGAAGGCGTCGGCCGGGGCCGTCGAACGGTGGCCGTCGGCGGCGGTGTTGTCGGTGGGAAAGGTGCCGCGCCAGATGTTGCAGGCGTGCCGCCCGTCGGGGTCCAGTTCGTCGCCCCACGGGTAGCGCTTCCGCTCCAGGCCACCGCGGGCCGCGTACTCCCACTCGGCCTCGGTGGGCAGCCGGGTGCCCGACCAGGCGCAGTAGGCCTGCGCGTCGTTCCACGAGACGTGCACCACCGGATGGTCGGGGAGCCCGTCGACGGAGGAGGAGGGCCCCTCCGGCTGCCGCCAGGTGGCGCCCCGGACGCCGCGCCACCACGGGGTGCCGGGGACATGTGGGGAGGCGGCGCGCAGGTCGGCGGTGAGGAACCCCTCGAACACGAAGGAGAAGCCGAAGTGTTCGGACTCGGTCACGTGTCCGGTCGCGTCCACGAACCTCGCGAACCGTTCGTTGGTGACGGTCGTCGCGGCGATACGGTACGGACTCAGCCCGACCTCACGGATCGGGCCCTCACCGTCCGCCGGGTAACCGACCTCGTCCTCGGTGCCCATCAGGAACGCTCCGCCCGGCAGCGACAGAAGCCGCTCGCCACCCTGCGTCCGCTCCGCCGGAGCCCCGCCCGACGGACCATCGACCGGGCCACGCGACGGCACATCGACCAGCCCGCCGACCGGCAGGGCCACCGGCTCGCGGCCAGGAGCGCAGCAAGGCCTGTCGAGTGACATCGCGCTGTCCTCAGGAAGGAAGTAAAGGAAGCAAGGGAAGAGGAGGAAGAAAGGACGGGGACATGGGGATGGGGATGCGGCCTGCACAGTAGCCCGTGACTCACCCCGGACGCCCGGCCGGGGTATTTCGCGACACAGAACCATGTGACATAGTACTGATGTGACCGAGCCACTGACCTGCGACGTCGTGATTGTGGGAGCGGGAATGGTGGGCGCGGCCTGCGCGCTGTACGCGGCCCGAGCGGGTCTGGGCGTCGCCGTGGTGGACCGCGGCCCGGTCGCCGGGGGCACGACCGGCGCCGGTGAGGGCAACCTCCTGGTCTCCGACAAGGAACCCGGCCCGGAGCTCGAACTCGCCCTGCTGTCCGGCCGCCTGTGGGCGGAGCTGGCCGCAGAGCCGGGCCTGGGAACGGCGTTCGAGTACGAGGCGAAAGGTGGGCTCGTCGTCGCGTCCGCGCCGGAGGGGCTCGCCGCGCTGGAACGGTTCGCGGCAGGGCAACGCGCCGCCGGGGTCGAGGCGGTGACCGTTCCCGCACACCGACTCCCGGATCTCGAACCGCACTTGGCGCCCGACCGCGCGGGCGGCGTGTACTACCCGCAGGACGCCCAGGTCATGCCCACCCTGGCCGCCGCCCATCTCGTACGGGCCTCCGGCGCCCGGCTGCTCACCGGCCGGACCGTGACCGAGGTGCTGCGCGCACCGGACGGTGCCGTACGCGGCGTACGGACCGACCGGGGCGATGTCCACGCTCCGGCGGTGGTGAACGCCGCCGGGACCTGGGGCGGTGAACTGGCCGCGCTCGCCGGAGTCACCCTCCCCGTCCTCCCCCGGCGTGGCTTCGTCCTCGTCACCGAACCGCTGCCGCCGATGGTGCGGCACAAGGTGTACGCCGCCGACTACGTGGCCGACGTGGCCAGCGACTCGGAGGCGCTCCAGACCTCCCCGGTCGTCGAGGGCACGGCCGCCGGGCCCGTGCTGATCGGCGCGAGCCGCGAACGGGTCGGCTTCGACCGGTCGTTCTCGATGCCGGTCGTACGGGCGCTGGCGGCCGGTGCGACCCTGCTGTTCCCGTTCCTGGAGGGAGTCCGCGCGATGCGGACGTACGCCGGCTTCCGGCCGTACATGCCGGACCATCTGCCCGCGATCGGGCCCGACCCCCGTGTCCCCGGCCTGTTCCACGCCTGCGGCCACGAGGGCGCCGGGATCGGGCTCGCCACCGGCACCGGGCAGTCGATCGCCCGGGTACTCGGCGGCGGGACGCCCGATCTGGACCTCACGCCGTTCCGCCCGGACCGGTTCGACGAGCACGAGGGGGACGCGGCATGAACCCACTGGAGCTGGCACGGGCAGTGCCGGGACCCGCCTTCACCGTCACCCTCGACGGCCGCGACATGGAGGCCCTGCCCGGCCAGACGGTCGCGGCCGCGCTCTGGGCCGCCGGGGTCACGTCCTGGCGCACCACCCGGGGCGAGGGCCGGCCACGCGGGATCTTCTGCGGCATCGGTGTGTGCTTCGACTGCCTGGTCACCGTCAACGGCCGCCCCAATCAGCGGGCTTGTCTGGTTCCGCTCCGGCCGGGGGATGCCATCAGCACTCAGGAGGGGACGGGCCATGAGCACTGAACCCGGGCCGCCCCGTCTGGCGGTCGTCGGCGCCGGCCCCGCAGGCCTCGCCGCCGCCCTCGCGGCGGCCGGACAGGGCGTACGGGTCACGCTGGTCGACTCGGCGGAGGCACCCGGCGGCCAGTTCTACCGGCATCCCGCGGCCGGGCTCGGCGCACG
>NZ_LRTR01000400.1 GCF_001550375.1 Streptomyces europaeiscabiei
CGGGCCGAGGGCGGCCGCCAGCATGCGGGCCTGGGCGAGGCTGCGGGCGGTGCCGGAGGCGACCGGGACGGACGGGTCCTCGTAGAAGTCCCGAAGTCCTCTTACCCGGGCGGGTGCCGGGGATGCGGTGGGCGAGGTGGTCGGCATTGCTCGCGGCATCACTCGGTGTCCTCCGCCGTCGCGTGCAGATAGTGCTCGAAGAGGTCGCGGAGGTGGGCGCCGTCGCCGTGGCTGAGCAGGGCGCGGGACCAGCGCAGGGCCAGGTGCAGGCGGCCCGCCGTGGAGGCGGTCGTGACGGTGAGACCGCGCGGCATACGGGCGGGGGCCGAGAACCACACGGCGTGGGCGCGGCCGGCCTCCTCGCCGAAGTCCAGCGCGTACGGGATGCGGCCGATGTTGCTGAGCAGGGTGGTCGACGTCCAGGGGGCCGCGGCTCTGCGCAGGCTCCGGGTGAGGGCCGCGCGCCAGGCGACGGGGACGACCGGGGCGGTCAACAGGGAGGCGCCGTGGCCCAGTTGGGGGCGTTGCTGGGATTTCAGGGCACGGGTGCGTTCCGCCGTGCGGCGCAGGAGGGCGGCCAGGGGGGTGTGGGCGGGGTTCAACTCGTCCGAGGAGAAAGCGACTTCCACCAGGCGGGTGCCGTTGCCTATCTCCATGTCGGTGTCCCTCGGGCGGTCGTCCACGGGCATGGTGATGCGCAGGGGGCGGGGGCGGGCGCCGTGTTCCCGGTTCCAGTGGGCGAGCATCAGGGCCGTGGTGACCATCAGCTGGTCGTTCACGGTGTAGGGGGCGGACTTCGGGCGCCGGGGGACGGGGAGTTCGGTGACGAGCAGGCCGTTCCCGGGGGACGGCTCCGGGGTGCCGGGGGCGACGCGGGCGGGGCGGGCCCAGTTGGAGGGGGTGTCCGTCTCGGGTGGCGTCGGTTCGTCCGGGGTGGGGGCGGGGCGGACCGGTGGGGCCGTGGGGGCGTTGTCCCTGCCGCCGTACAGCTGTGCCGCGGTGGCGAGGATGCGGAGGCAGGCCGGGCCGTCCAGTGCGGTGTGGTTGACGGTGAGGAAGATGACTGTGCCCTTGCTGGGTGGGCTCCCGGGGGTGAGGTCGGCCGGGGGGTGTTTCCGCTGCCCGGCGGTTCGAGGTGCCGCTGCGCCCGTCCTCCCCCGCTCTCGGCCTCGCTCGGGCGGGAGGACCCCCATCGCCCCAGCGGCACGACTGCCCGCAGTCGAGACGGTGGGGCGGGAGGCGTGCCCGACGTCGTCGCTCGCCTCGCTGCCCACCGCCGGGCCCGCTCCCTCCACCACCTCCAGGCGGATCGGCGGCGACAGCGTCAGCGAAGGGGCCTCCATCAGGGCCCTCGTCCGCGCGTCCCGCAGCGCGTGCGGGCCCGCCGGCAGGAAGGCCACCACCTCGACCTCCGGCTCCCCGGTCAGCTCCCACTCGTAGCGGCGGCTGTACCACCGCCCCGGCGCCTCCCGCATGAGGATGCGGGGGTGGGCGCGAAGGGCGGCGTCGAAGGCGGTGCGGAGGCGGTCGGGGTCGAGGTGGCCGGGCAGGTGGACCTCGATGTGGACGGTTTCCGGTTCCTCCTCCTGGAGGCAGTGCCGGGACACCTCGTCGACCACCGGGAAGGGGATGCGGACGGGCCCGTGGGCGGCCTCGTCCCGTGCGGGGTGGTCCAGCGTCGTCATGCCGGTTCCCCCTTCCCCGTACCGCCGTTTCCCGAGAGGCCGTCGTCCTCCGGCGGCGTCGCCCCGGACTTCGGCCTGGTGAACGGAATCCGCCGGGTCGGTGTGTCCGGGTCCCCCTGCGGGGAGCCCGGCCCGCGTGCCGAGATCGTCGGACTCGCGACGGACCCGCCGCCTTCCCCGAACCTGCCCGGTCCGCCGTTCAGCGTCTTGTCCACCCGCCTGCGCTGCGGCAGCGGCGCCCCCGGCGGAACCTCGAACTCCCGTGTGGGGCGCGGCCGTTCCGGCGAGGTCACGACGTCCGCCCCCACACTCACCAGCGCCGCGAACAGACCGATCAGCGCGAGGAGTTGGGCCGCATGACCGAACGCGCCCTCGTCCGCCGCGACCGGCTCGCCCGCTCCGAGGGCGGCGGCGAGTCCGGCACCGGCCAGGGCGAGGAAGGCGATCGGTACGAGCAGGGTGGGCCGTTTCCAGGCGAGGAGCGCCAGGAGCGGGACCAGGAGGGCGAAGAAGCCCGCGACGACGATGCCGACGAGGGTGAGGGCGACCGTGCCGAGCCAGAGGCCGGGGCCCGGCGGGGTGGGCTGCGGCGCGTCGGGGTTGGGCTCCTGGCGGCGCCAGAGGGCCAGCCCGAACAGGGCCGCGAGGCCCACACCGGCACCGATCAGCCCGGCCTCGTACGTCACGGACGGCTCGTACGACAACTTGACCGTGCCGCCCGCGCCGCCGGGGATGCGCCAGCCCTGCTGCCAGCCGTCGAGCCGTACCGGGGTCAGCTCGCGGCCGCCCAGCGTGGCCTTCCAGCCGTCGTTGAAGTTCTCGTACGTCGTCAGGTAGGAGGCCGCCCCGTCGCCGACGGTGACCGTGCGGCGGTCGCCGAGCCAGTCCCGTATGCCCAGGTCGCGGCCGTTGGCGGCCGGTTCGGCGATCGAGCCCCGGGTGAGGGTCACGGTGGTGACGGCCAGCGCGCCCGAGTCCTCGGACTCGAAGGTGTGCCGGTCGGCCGCACCGAGCTCCAACCCGCCCTCCGCCTTGCCGTTCCGGCAGAGCGTCAGGTCGATCGACCGGCGCTCCACCAGGTCCCGTACCGCGCCCTTGGCGCTCGTCTCGTACAGCGTTCCGTCGACCTCGACCACCGGGCCCTCGCCGCACGGCAGCTCGAAGTCCCGGGTCGGGGCGGGCTGCGGAGTGCGGTACTGGTCGAGGGCCGGGACGTACGCCTCCGTGAGGCCGACCGGGAGTTGCAGGTCCTCGTCGGCGACGGGGTTGTGGACGGTGAGCGGGGCCGTCTCGGTGATGGTGATGTCGAGCTGGTCGGTGTTGATCGGGTCGAAGCGGACCCAGCCGTTCTCGTCGACACCGGCGATGGCGGCGCCGTCCGGGGAGCTGATCTCGACCTGCGTCGGCCGGGCCGACAGGCCGCCCGCCGGGGCCAGGACGAGCGAGCTGATCGGCCACTTGTCCTTCCAGCCGAGATGGATGGTCGGGTCGTCGCCCGCGATCCACGCCGTGGTCAGGTCGCCGTCGGTCAGGTTGCGCGGCGAGAGCCCGGCCCCGAGGGAGGCCGTGGATTCGGCGGTCGCCGTCATCCGGGTCTGCTGGTCGGGGGCGACCTCGTAGAGCAGCTTGTCGAGTTCGTCGCCCGGCACGGGGACGGCCGTCGCCCGCACCTCGTACGTGCCCGCCGTGGTGGTGCCGAACGTGCGGTGCAGCCCCGGTTCCGTGCCCGTGGGGGAGAGACCGGTCGGGTCGGCGGCCCGCTGCAACGCGATCACCTCGGCGGAGGCGTCGGACTCCTTCGCGTCGGTGGGCAGCCGCAGCATCCGGGTGACCTTGACGCCGGGGATGTCGATCTCGGCGAAGCCGGCGCCGACGAGCCCGGTGTGCCGCTCCGCCGAGTCGAGGATCGTGATCTTCAGCCAACTCGTCTCGCCGGGACGGGCGTCGACCGTCTGTGTCGAGCCGTCGGCCTGGAGGTTCGTGGAGCGGGAGCCCCGCTCGGTCTCCACCTTGATCCGCGTCGGCGCCGACCGCACCCCGTCCTGCGGCAGCGGGGTGACCTCGAAGGTCTCCGGGATGTCCTGGCTGCCGTCGAAGTCGATCCGCAGCCACTGACCGTTCGCCGACCCTGCCGCGCCCTCCGCCCAGGCGGTGCCCCGGTCGCCGTCGAAGGCGTTCACCGGGTCGTACTGCGGCAGATGGAACAGCCAGTTGCCGCTGGTCGAGGCGGTCACCGCCTTGGCGCCGCGCAGCTCGGCCACCGTCTGGTGGTCGAGACCCGACACCGGCAGGATCTGCTTGGGCTTCGCACCGGGGTCCTGCACGCTTCCGCTCGGGTTCCGCTCGTTCGCCGTGTACGTGTACGACGTGTTGGCGTTGACCAGGCCGAAGCGGGTGTCCGCGCGGCGCAGCCCGTCGCCGACCACCTGTACGGCCGGGGTGCCGAGGCCGGGGTGGTTGTCGCCGGTCAGCACGGTCGCGCGGTCGCGCAGTTCGGGGTCGGAGGCGAGCGGCAGCAGTGATTCGGGGCCGCCGGAGACGACGGCGGTGTCCGCGATCGCCTTCAGTCCGGCCTGCCCGGGACGCGGCACGTCCTCGGCCGGTCGGTAGATCTCCACGGCCCGCTGCCTTGCGTACAGCCCCTCGACCTGGAGCGGGGTGCCCTCGGCGATCCGCCCGCCGGTCATCATCGGCCCGAGCCCCGTCACCCGCTCGTACCCGGACTGCTCAAGGGTCCGCTTCACGGTCGTGGTCGGCACCGAGCCGATCTGGTCGGGGTCGAGGTCATTGCGTACGACGACGTAGTACAGGCCGGCCCGGCTCAAGTAGTCGCCCAGGCCCGGGACTTCGCCGCCCGTCAGCAGCGCCTGCTCGACGGCGTCCATCGCGCGCCGGTTGCCGGGGGTGCCGAAGGGGACGTAGTCGCGCTGTGCCCAGCGGGACTCGGCGAGGACGTCGAGGGGCTGGTCGACGGTGGTGCCCCAGGTGTAGATGCCGTGCGCGGTGGCCGGTACGACCAGCGCCCGCGAGTCGGGCGAGTACTTCTTCAGCCAATCGGCCGTCGACTGCCAGTACTTGGGCAGCTCCTGGAAGGAACCCGGTTGCAGCACAGTCCCGTTGAGGTACGGCCACAGCAGCCCCGGGACGACGAGGACGGCCGCGATCAGCGGGGCGAACCGACGCCCCCGAACCCGGCGGGCGCCGTGCGTCTGCGCGGCCACTCCCACCACATGCGCGAGCCCGAGGACGAGCGCGAGCGCCAGCCCGGTCTGGAACTTGTAGATGTTCCGGAAGGGCGCGAGGCCCCCGTTCAGCCAGTCCTGGACCACCCCGTGGAAGGGGGCCCCGAACACACCGCCGTACCCGGCGAGCGTGATCAGCGCGACCACCAGCACGGTCAGCACCAGCCACCGCCGCTCGGGCATGTCCCGCCGCGCGAGCCCGGCGAGTCCCAGCCCCGCCGCCAGCGCCGACGACAGGATCACGACGACGGACGCGGCGACGGACCAGCCGGCCGGCAGCCAGGGCTCACCGAAGTTCAGATACGCCACCCAGTTCCCGGCGCCCCGCAGCGCCTCGGTGGCGGACATCGTGGCCGTCGTGGTCTGCGAACTCTCCACGTAGGGAAGGAAGTTCTCCCCGTGGAAGCCGAGCAGCAGCAGCGGCACCACCCACCACGCGGTCGCCAGGATCACCCCCGGCACCCACCAGGCGATCAGCCTGAGCTGCCGCGGCCCCGGCGTCCGGGTGAGCAGGTACAGCCCGACGGGCACCAGCGAGGCCAGGGTCGCGGTCGCGTTGACCCCGCCCATGAACGGGATGACGAGTGCCGACCGCAGGGCGGCCACCCGTGCGCTGTACCGCTCGTTGGTGAGCGGCAGCAGCACCCACGGCAGGAACGCCCCCGGCAGCGCGGCGGCCGAGGTCGACCCGACGACGGTGGTGAACACGGGCCACAGCGCGTAGGCGCCGGCGGCCAGCAACCGTGAAGCGGAACTCCCCACCCCCAACCGCTCCGCCAGCCGCAGCGCACCCCAGAACGCCACCGACACGATCAGCGACAGCCACAGCCGCTCCGCGAGCCACACCGGCAGCCCGACCAGGTCGGTCAGCCCGTAGTACGGCAGCATCGGCCACAGGTAGCCGACGTACTGGTCCTGGATGCCGCCGAACCCGCCGCGGTCGTGCCACAGCTGACCGAGGTCGGAGACGAACTGCCAGGGGTCGGTGGTGACTCCGAGCTTGGTGTCGAAGGTCTGCCGCCCCGGTTGCGCGGCGACCAGCAGTACGAACACCACGGCCCAGAATCCCAGCAGCCAGCGCCGCGACCGAGGGCCCTCGGGGGGTCCCTCGGTCGTGCCCGCCGGCCTCACCGGCGCGGGAGGTGGAGCCTGGACCGTGCTCGTCATGGTGGACACCGCCGGAGGATGAGGAGGAGGTTCCAGGTGGCGAACTCACGCAGTCCCGGCGCTTTCACGACGGTCTCCGCGAGAAACGGCCAGTAGCGGGAGCGCGCCGACACGACCGTCACGTCGTCCCGGCCGCGCACCTGCCGCAAAGTGCGTCCGATGTGCACGGCGAAGAGGTTCTCGCCGAGTGTGTGCTTGGCGTCCTTCCCGGTACGGCGCCGATAGCGGGCCCGCGCCCATTCGGCTCCCAGGTAGTGCCAGGGCGCCCACTCGTGCCCGCCCCACGGGGACAGCCAGTTCGTGAACGACACATAGATCAGTCCGCCGGGTCGCGTCACCCGCACCAGCTCACTGATGAAGGTCGGCGGATCGGCGACATGCTCCAACACGTTGGAGGTGAAGGTGACGTCGGCGACGCCGTCGGCCAGGGGCAGCAGATAGCCGTCGGCGACGACGGCCCCGTCCGGCGGTTTCGCCCCCAACTCCCGCAGATCCGGCTCGAAGAGATACGCCTGCGCACCCCGCCGCCGGAACTCCTCGGTGAAGTACCCGCTCCCGCCCCCGACATCGACGACCGTCAGCCCGTCGACGGGCCGCCCGCCGTACGCCTCGACCTGATCGACGGCATCGCGGGCCAGCAGCGCGTAGCAGTACTCGGGATCGTCCTGCTCCCGCATGAAGGCCCGGAAGAGGGACACGGAGCGCTTCAGGGAGGGGTCACCATAGGGGCGCGGGGCTGTGACATGGGCTGCTCCGCCGCGTGGGCGCGACAAGCCACGACGAACCCGCAGCCGCCAACGATCCGTCGAGACGCCCCGTGTGACGCCCGGTTCCTTCTTCATGGCGTCCAGCCCCGCACAGCCTCCGCGGCCACCGCACGAAACTGCCGCACCGTGTGATCCCACCGGTAGTGCGCGGCCCGCTCCCGCGCGGCCTTCCCCATCAGCACCCGCCGATCGGTGGACAACGCCAGCGCGCACCAGGCCGCGGCGAACGACGACTCGCCCCGGGCCAGCACCCCGGTCTCCCCGTCCACGACGGAATCCCGCAGCCCCGGCACATCGAAGGCGACCGAGGGCGTCTCCCGCACGGCGGCCTCGGTGACGACGAGCCCCCACCCCTCGACGGCGGACGGATGCAGCAGCAACCAGGCCGCACACAGCAGCCGGTGCTTCTCCTCCTCGGAGACATGCCCGGCGAACTCGGCCCCGGGCCCGGCCATCGCTTCCAGCCGCGACCGCTCCGGCCCGTCACCGACGATCACGAGCCGCCCGCCCGTCACCGGCCGCACCCGTTCCCACAGCCGCAGCAGCAGGTCGATGCGCTTGTACTCGACCAGCCGCCCCACGGCCAGGAACAACGGCTCGGGGGACCGCTCGGTACGCGGTCCGGGCTCCTCGACCCCGTTGTGCACGACCCGTATCCGCTCCCGCTCCACACCGATCGAGCGGAGCGCGGTGGCCGTGGACGGGGACACGGCGACCAGCAGGTTCCGGCGCTGCGCGGCTGTCAGCGACCAGTGTTCGAGTCTTCGGCCGAGCCGCGCGGCCGGCGCCAGGGGGCCGCCGAACCGCAGCTGCCACAGATCCGTGTGCACATGGTTGACCAGGCACATCGTCGGACCGTGGTGCCAGAGCGGCGCGAGGTAGGGCATGCCGTTGCACACCTCGACGAGGAGGTCGCAGTCGCCGACCTGACGGGCGAAGGCCGACTTGGCGCGCAGATGGTGGCTCAGGTCGCCGCCGGCCGACACGACGCGGTAGTCGCGGTAGGCCGCCGGGCCGCCGCACAGCAGGGTGACCTGGTGGCCCAGTCGGGTCAGGCCGTCGGCGAGCCGGTCGACGAGGAGCTCGGAGCCCCCCGCCGCCGGATTACCGAGGTCACGGCGGGCGAGAAAGACGATCCGGCGCGGCTGTGGGGGGCCTGCCGACCGGTGCCGGTCCAGGCGCGGAAACACCTCGACCAGCGAAAACGGCACGTGCTGGGGCATGGGTGCTCCAACTCGTCTCGGGGTGCGGAACTCAGCGGGGAGAAGGTCGTTCGCTGTGGGGGATGTTCCGGTGGGAGGGGGGTCCGGGTGGGTCTTGCGGGTCTCTCGTTCCTCGGAGGTGCTGGGAGATGTGGGGGAGTTGTTTGTGGGCGGGGTGTGGGTGGGCTGTGCTCAGGTGGGGTGGACAGTTTTCGCCCAGCGGTTCGAAGCTGCTACTCACCGACGTGATAATTTCCGGGGTTTATTCAACTGACGCCCTGTCACATCGTGATCGGTTCCTGGGACGACTCGGGCGTATCGGGGCGCCGCCTGCCACGCACTACCAGAGCGGCACCCACCGCGGCGAGGACGAAACCGAGCACAGCGGTACCGATCGGCACCGTCCGCCCCACCAGTCGCAGCAGTCCGCTGTCCTTCTCCGCCTGGTCGACCGCGAACTTCTGCGTCTCCGGGGTGAACGCGAGCTTCCGGCTGTCGAGGAGCACCGCCGCGTCCTCGCTCCCGCCCGGCGCCCGCAGCGTCCGGCGCGGCCCGGTCTGCGCGTAGAGCACGCGTCCCGTGCTCTGGTCGACGACCAGTTCGAGACCGTGGTTGGCGTACCACTCCTCGGCGAGCACCTGCGGCTTGTTCGGCTCGTCGACGAGGGCGCCGGGGACCATCCGGGTGCCGGTCCTGGTGGCCGGAACCTTCGCCGTGAAGCGCAGCCCCTCGTAGCCCCGGATCTTCTTCCGGCCCTCGTAGTGGAGCGTCACCGTCGCGCCGAGCGTGTTGTCCCACCAGCGGTAGGAGCGTTCCTGCACGTCGAAGGGGAACTTCAGATAGGCCTCGCCCTCGAAGTACGGCTTCTCGTCGCAGCAGTGCACGGGTCGGTTGGTCTTCCGGTCGCTCACCCAGCGGTGCGGGGTGAAGTCCAGCGCGTCGTGCGGGTCGGCCGCCGGCAGCGACTTCTCGGTGTCGACCGAGGTGATCACGTCCCACACCGCGGCCCCGCTGCGCTCACTTTCGGCCACATCGCCGCGGACCCGCTGGGTCACGGTGATCTCCTGGTCCGGCACGGTCCTCACCTGCCCCACGTCGAAGACGCTGCCCGTGCCGGTGTAGACGGCGGTCGTGTCGATGTCGATCGGATTCACGGCGGCCCGTGGCTGCACGTACCACGCGAGCAGGGGCGCGAGGACCAGCAGAAAGGTGCCGAGGCCCAGCAGGGCCAGGGAGACGGGTGAGGCGGTACGGCGCATCCGGGCACTCCAGGGGGCGTTGGGAGGTGCGACTCGGGTAGGCGTGCGGAAGGGGCGACGACTGGGGGGAAGGTGCGCGTGACCAGGGGGTGCCGTCCGGGTCGGCGTGGAAGAAGGAGCTGCGTCCGGTGCGTCCGGTGCGTGCGGTCGCAAGGTGCCGGAAGGACCTCGTGGCGGAGCCACTCGGGCCTTTCGATGACGCGGCGAGCGCGTGTGCCGGACGCCGCGACGCCGCACCGGTCCGGACGGCACCCCCTTGGGCCGGGAACCGTAGGCGGAGTCTTGACGCAGTGTCAATGCATTGCTGACACTGAGCATGCGGGGTGCCCTGGGTGGGGACGACCTGTCGACCGAGAGGCTGCCCCTGCGATGTCCAGACTGCTCGCCGCCGCACTGACCATGCTGGCCGCCGCCGCTCTCGCCGTGGGGGCCGCGCTCGGTGTCGTCGCGCTGCTCGACGCGACACCGGACCAGCCGAACACCCCGCTCATCACGTACGAGAACGCCGGTCAGGAGCGCTGAGGGGTGACCGGAGTGCCGGTGACCGTCACGGTCCGCTCAGCCTGGCACGACGTGCCGCGCCTGCAGGTGCGCGAGTTCGCCGCGATCGCCATGGCCGAGGCCCCCGCCCTCGCCGAGGAGATCCTGGGTGAGATCCGCCGCGAGTACCCGCAGTTGCCCGTCGTCCTCGACGACTCCGGCGAGCCGATGGCCCTCATCGGCATCCGCCGCGCGATCGAGGTCTTCGTCCAGCACCTGGAGACCGCCGAGGGCCGCCCCCGTGTCCCTCCCGGCGTCTTCCAGGAGTTCGGCCGTGGCGAGGGCCTGAACGGCCGCAGCCTGGATTCGTTGCAGGCGATCTACCGCCTCGGCGTACGCCTCGCCTGGCGCCGTTTCGCGGAGATCGGCCAGCGCGTGGAGATCCCGCCGCCCGCGATGTACGAACTCGTCGACGCCGGATACGAGTACCTGGACGGCTTGGTGGACCAGTCGGTGCGCGGCTATGCGGAGGCGGCTGCCCGGCAGGCCGGCGAACGGCTGCGACTGCAACGCCGGCTGATGGAACTCCTCCTCGCCGAGCACCACCGGGGCGACCCGGCCGACGCGCTCACGGAACGCGCGGCCCGGATCGGCTGGACCCTCCCGGAGAAGGTCGCGGTCGGGGTCCTGTTACGCCCGGCCCGCGAGGCCATGGCCCCCGCGGTCGGCCAGGGCGTCCTGCTGGACATGGAGTACGAGCAGCCCCGCATGGTCGTCCCCGAACCGGACGCGGGCGGCCGCCCCGAACTCCTCCACCGCGCCCTGACCGGCTGGTCCGGCGCGATCGGCCCGCCGGTGCCGCTGGCCGACGCGGCCAAGTCGCTGCGCTGGGCGGAGGCCGCCGTACGCCTCATGGAACGCCGGCTGCTGCCCGGCGGTGAGGCCCTGTACTGCACCGAGCACACCGAGGCCCTGGTCCTCCTCCAGCCCGAGGAGCTGATCGACGACCTCGCCCTGCGCTGCCTCGCCCCCCTGGCCCACTGCGGCCCCACCCATGGCCGCCGCCTCGCCGAGACCCTCCTCGCCTGGCTGGAGACCCGCGGCGGCGCCCCCGAGATCGCCACCCGCCTCGGTGTGCACCCGCAAACCGTCCGCTACCGCCTCCGCCAGATCCGCGAACTCTGGGGCGACGAGATCGACAACCCCGACCGCCGCTTCGAACTGGAACTCGTCCTGAGGGCGCAACGGCTGCGCGGCGAGCTGGGGGACCCGCGTCCCCGGCGGTGAAGGGAGCGGGCCGGTGTCCCTGGGGGTGAGGTGTGTGTGGGGGCTGGTGTCCCCGACCGTGAGAGCTGCGGGCCGGTGTCCCCGGGGGTGAGGGCGCTCAGGTCAGCTGGCCCCAGGCCTCGTCGACCAGTCGGGCCACCCGGCTCGGCTCATGGGAGACGTCGCCGGTGGAGTTGCGGATCAGCACGGTCAGGTCCGCGTCGCCGCGCTGGCAGGACACCGTGGACACGCTGTCGGGGGCCGGCTCGCCGCCGGCGTTGGTGGGCAGGTTGTGCACGACGCAGTCCACCTTCCCGAACCTGACCAGCCCATTGGTGGGCCGCTCCAGGCCCAGCACCTTCGCATCCTCGTACGGCACGTACGGCCGTGGGGATGCCCCGCGCACGGCTGTCAGCTGGAAGAACGACTCCAGGGAGGAGTCGGAGAAGGACTGGACGACGGCAGCCGCACCTCCGTACGCCTCGGACAGCCGCTCCCCGCTCTCGCTGTCCCAGGCGCGATTCCGCTCCGCCGTCTCCCGCCCGTCCGCGCCCTTGCCGAGATCCAGGACGGCCTTGTCCTGGTGGAGGAACCCGCCGAGCGTCTCCGGTGCCGAGAGGTCCGCCCCCGGGACGGCCCGCGCCCCCGCCGTCCGCGAGGAGACCGACGCGTCGTCGTCCCCCGTGATCAGCCAGGCTCCGCCCACCAGGCCTGCCCCGAGCGCCAGGCCGACGAGGCCGCCGAGCCCGAGTTTCGCCATTCTGTCGACGTCCGTCACCGAGTGCCCCTGTCCCCTCACCGTGTGCAAGGCCAGCGCCCGCGCTCCGGTCACAGGAAACCCGGGGTGCCCCCGACCATTGCCCGGTCAAGGGCACTATGACTAGCCTGTGTTCGTTATGCCGATCGACAGTTGAAATTTCGAACACTCGCCGTGGTCAGACCGTAGACAGACAGACAGACAGACAGACAGAGGGAGGGGGCCGACCATGGGACGCCTAGTACCTGCCGTGACCCGGGCGCTCGACATATTGGAGCTCTTCCTGGACGGGGACGGCACGCTGTCCGCCCCCGACATCGTGCGGAGGCTCCAACTGCCCCGCACCACCGTGCACGAGCTGGTCACCACGCTCGCAGCCCGGGGATACATCGTCCAGGTGCAGGGACAGCCGGGACGCTACCGCCTCGGAGTCCGCCCGTACCAGCTCGGCAGCCGCTACGCCGAGCAGCTGGACCTCGCCGCCGAGGGCCAGCAGGTGGCCAGGTCCGTCGCCGAGACCTGCGACGAGACGGTGCACGTGGCGATCCTGGAGTACACGGACGTCATCTACATCGCCAAGGTCGACTCCACGCATGCCGTGCGCATGGTCTCCGCCGCGGGCCGCCGCCTCCCGGCGCACTGCACCTCCGTCGGCAAGATGCTCCTCGCCTCCCTTCCCGAGGTCGAGCTGAGCGCCCGGATCCCGGACGACGCCGACCTGATCGCCATGACCCCCAACAGCATCACCGACCCGGCCGCCCTGCGCGAGGCCCTGGCCCGGATCCGTGAGCGGGGTCTCGCCGTGGAGAACCGCGAGTCCAACCCGGACGTCTCCTGCGTCGCCGCGCCGGTCCGCGACCGTACCGGCCGGGTCGTCGCCGCGATCTCCATCTCCGTCCCCATGATCCGCTGGAGCGACGAGCGCCGGATCGAGCTGGAGCAGCTCGCCGCCAAGGGCGCCGCGGAGCTGTCCGAGCGCCTCGGCCACCGGATCGTGGCATGAGCGCGCACACGGGTTACGAGATCGCGGTACGGGAGTACGCGGCCCTCGGCGAGGGGCCCACCTGGGACGCCGACGCCCAGCGCCTGATCTGGATCGACATCCTCGGGTCGCGCGTTTACACGTATGACCCGGCGTCGGGCCGCCGCACGGTCCTCGTCACCGAGCAGCACGTCGGCGCGGTCAAGCCCCGCGTCGGCGGCGGCCTCGTCCTGAACCTCCGGGACGGCGTCGGCCTGACCGACCCCGACGGCGGCTTCCGGTGGCTGCACCACGAGCCGGTCCCCGGCCGCCGCGCCAACGACGCCGCCGTCGCCCCCGACGGCTCCCTCTACGCCGGCACCATGCGCTACGACGAGGCCCCGGGCGGCGGCACCCTGGCCCGCTTCACCGCCGACGGCCTCACGCGGACGGTCCTCGACGACGTCGCCGTCAGCAACGGCACCGGCTGGAGTCCGGACGGCCGGCTGATGTACTACATCGACTCGCCGACCCGCCGCATCGACGTCTTCGACTACACGGACACCGACGACGGTCGCCTGCCCGTCGGCCGGCGCCCCTTCGTGACCATCGAGGACGGTGGCGGTTTCCCCGACGGCCTCACCGTCGACGCCGAGGGCTGCGTCTGGGTCGCCCTCTGGGAGGGCGGCGCCGTCCGCCGCTACACCCCGGCCGGCACCCTGGACCGCGTCATCCCCCTCCCCGCCCCTCGCCCCACCGCCTGCGCGTTCGGCGGCCCCGACCTCACCGACCTGTACATCACGACAGCCCGCACGGGAACGGAGACCCCGCACCCGCTGTCGGGCTCACTGCTGGTGGTACCGGGCGCGGGGAAGGGCCTGGCCCAGCCGGCGTTCGCGGGCTGATCCCGGAGTACGGCGCCTACGTGGTCGTCCGCCGCAACGGTGGGCGACCACGGTCGTGCCGGGTGCCGGGTGCCGGGGAGGTGGAGGGTCTGAGGCGGCGTTCGCGGCTGATCCCCGGGCCGCCGCCCCGCATCCTGAACCCGGTCAGAGGCCGGCGGCCCTGCGCTCCTCCGGCGTGAGCGGTGCTTCCTCCAGCCTCGGTCTGAGGGGCCCCGCGGCTGCCGCCAGCAGGACGCCCGGTGTGAGGAGGACCTCCGGGCCGCGCTCCAGGGAGGTCACGTCGGTCAGGCGGCGCGCGATACGGCCGTTGCCGGTGGCGGTGAGCAGGAGCCGGTCCACGTACGCGGCGACCAGCCGGTCCCGCCGCGTGGGCCCGGCCTGAGTCGCACCCTCGTAGAACACGTCCTGCCCCGTGGCGAGGTCCCAGGCCACGCCCACCGGACGGGCCACCGCCTTCTGTATCCGCCGCGCCAGACCGGGCGAGCCCCAGCCCTGACGCCGGATCACATCCCGTAGCGCGAGCGCGCTTTGGGCGGCGACCGCCATCCCGTGCCCGTAGACCGGGTTGTACACGGCGAGCGCGTCCCCGATGACGGCGAAGTTCTCCGGCCGACGGGACATCCGCTCGTAGAACCAGCGCCGGTTGGCGGTGGACCGCGTGAACGCCACATCGCCCAACGGCTCGGCCCCGGCGATCAGTTCGCCGATGAGCGGATGCCGCAGCTCCTCCCGGGCGTACCGTACGAAGTCGTCGTTGTCGGGGGAGGGTTCGCCGCCCCGCGTCCCGGACAGCATGACGATCCACCGCCCGTCCTCGATGGGCACCAGGAAGGCGGACCGGCCGGGCCCCGGCCGCCGGGCGTCGGCCTGTACGGCGACCACCGGGAACCCCCGCCGGGCCCCCTCCGGCGCGCGGAAGACCCGGCTGGCGTACGCGAGACCGGAGTCGACCTCCCGCTTCTCCGGCTCGGGTAGGCCGAGCGCCGCGAGCCAGTGCGGCGCGCGGGAGGAACGGCCGGTGGCGTCGACGACCAGCCCGGCTTCGAGGACACGCTCGGTGCCGTCGTCCTGGCGGACCCGTACCCCGGTCACGGCCGCCTCGCCGCCGACGAGCCCGAGCACCTCGGTGCGCTCCAGCAGTTCGACCCGGTCGTCGGCCAGCACCGCCATACGGACGGTCGCGTCCAGCAGGTCCCGCCCGGCCAGGAGGTTGTGGTGGGACACGGGCCAGCGCCGGTACCAGCCCTGCGGCGACAGGATCACCATGTCCGTGGTCACCGCCTGCCGGTGCGCCCCGGCCGCCAGCAGCCGCTCGGTGGTGCCCGGCACCAGCTCCTCCACGGCCTGGGCCCCGCCCGACCACAGCATGTGGGCGTGGCGTGCCTGCGGCAGACCCCGGCGTGGACCGGGCCGCTCGGGCAGCGCGTCCCGCTCGACGACCGTGACCTCGTCCACGAACCCGGCCAGGGCACGGGCCGCGAGCATGCCGGCGAGGGAACCACCGAGCACGATGGCGGACCGGACGGCGGCGGGACGTTCACTCATGTACGGGCACACCGCTCTCTGCGCTGGAGGCGGCGGCGAGCACACGCACCGCCTCGATCTCGACGGGCTCGCGAAGCGCCAGCGACACGGCCTCGATGTCCTGGAGCAGATCGGTGAAGTCCGAGGAGACCGCGAACTCGGGGAAGGCCGAACGGCCCGGCGCTCCCGCCAGGTCCCCCTCCAGGCTCGCAGGGTCCCCTACGCTCGCAGGGTCCCCTACGCTCGCCGGGTCACCTACTCCCGCCGGGTCCCCTGCGCCCGGCTGATCTCCCGCTCCCGCCAGGCCCTCCACGCCCGACAGGCCCCCCGAACCCGCCGCGAGCCCCGGAAAGACGAGCGGGCCCGCCGTGAGCGTGGCCGTCGTCCCGCTGTCGGGCAACCGCCTCCGGGTGGCCACCGCGTCCTGGATGGTCACGGCGGCGGCGAGGGCCTTCGCGCGGCCGGGCTCGTGGCCGAGGTCCAGGGCGGCGTCGTACGCGCGACGCCGCAGGTCCTGGTCGAGGTGGCGGGTCAGCCGGAGCAGGGCGTCGCGGATGAACGTCTCCCGGCGGGTGAGGCGCAGCTCCGGCGTGGCGCGCAGTGCGAAGGGGACGCGGGAGTCGTCGACGGTCCGGGTCAGCAGGTACAGGGGCCGCAGCCGCCGGTGGCCGGCCCGCACCCGCCAGCGGTCCTGCAGATACTGGCCGCCGTGCGGCAGGATGAAGCCCACCGCGATGCAGATGGCCGCCAGGGCGACGACCGGCGGCGCGACATGCGTGCTCAGCCAGTCGAGGTCGTGCCCCGTCCAGCGGGCGACCACCGCCGTGAGCTTCGAGGCGTCGAACACCAGATTGAGCGCGCAGCCCAGGCCCAGCGCCTTCAGGCCGCCGCGCAGCCACAGGTCGAGGCCGTCCGCGCGGACCCAGTTGCGGATCAGCCCGTAGGTGATCAGACAGGCCGCCGTGTGCGCGAGGAGGTAGAGCAGGATCTCCTCGCGCATGAAGGGCGTGGTGGCGTAGTACGTGTCCAGATCGCGCAGCCGCTCGCGGGGGACGTCCGCGAGCGCGAACAGCGCCCACAGGGCGACGATCACCCCCGCGTACACGCCGACGACCCACCGCATGAGGTGGCGGGTCGCCGGTGACCGGTCCGCCGGGCCGTTGCGCCACGCGACGATCAGCAGCAGACAGGACGCGCAGAACGCGGTGATGAGGGAGTACACCCAGGGCGCGGCGACGTTCGGCACGCCCGTGACCCGGTTGGTCCAGGCGATGACCGACGGCACCGCGAACACGAAGACGCAGCAGGCGAGCAGCAGCAGCCCGCCGACCGCCCGCAGCAGCGAGTCCCGCCACAGCTTCACGATGCTGGGCAGCTTGATCACCAAGGCGGCGGTCAGTACGGCCGTGGGGATCCAGAACGAGATGTACAGGTCACCGAAGAAGTCGGCGGGGCTGAGCGCCCCGGTCGTCGTCGCGGGCACGGCCGTCCCCCTCATCTCCGGTGCCTGCGATAGCCCAGCGACGCCTGGATGGCCTGCCCGACGGGGTCGGCCGGGTCCGCCGGGTCGGCCGACCCGCCCTGCCCGGTGTCCACCCAGGAACGGAAGACGGTCGCGAGCCGGTGGCCGAAGTCCTCGGCCTCCTGCTCGTCGGACTCGTGCGAGCCGTTGCGCGCCGCGATGGGCGTGCCGCCCTGCCCGAGCGCGGCGGACAGCTCGGGGGAGAGCGGCGACGGCGCGGACGCGCGCTGATCACCCGACTCGTTCGACCTACCCGGCTCACCCGGCTCGCCCGGCTCACCGGACCGCGCGAGCGCGGCGGCGTCCGGGCCCGGCAGATGGCGATGACAGTGCCCGGCATGCATGTGCCACAACTCATGGCCCAGGATGACCAGTTGCTGCACGGTCTCCGCCCGCTCCTCGACGATCACCAGGTCGAAGTCGGGGAACTCCATCCACAGTCCGGTCACCCCGATCCCGTCCGGAAACCGCTCGAACCGCAGCTTCACCGGCCGTCCGCCCCGCCGCGCACTCATCTCCGCACACAACGCCGCGCCCAACTCCCGTACGTCGACGGGCGCGTCGAGCCTCCCCCGCACCGCCTTGCTGAGCCCGGCGGTCAGCTTCCGCATCTCGGCGGCGGACCGCGAGGGCAACAGCGCGGTCCGGACCCGGCCGACGGCCCCGCGCAGCCCCGCACTCGCCATGCCC